>CAZWRQ010000127.1:0-13583 GCA_964636395.1 uncultured Holophagales bacterium | reverse complement strand
CGGGGAGAGCCTCGATGCGTGGATCGCGACCTTCCCGGACGACGTCGCCCGCTTCGCCCCCTCGCGCGAGTCGGCGCTCCTCTACCGACCGGGTCCGCCGCGGCTTCACGTCGTCGGCGCGCAGGACTCGGGAAAGACGACGCACGCCCTGCGCCTCGTCGAGGCGCTCGTGGCGCGGGGCGTCTCCGTCGGCGCCGTGAAGCACACCGGCCACGAGCATGAGACCGACGTCGCGGGAAGCGACTCGCAGAGGTACGCCGCCTCGGGTGCGAGCCCCGTCGCCTTCGTCTCGGGGCGGCGGACGGGAGTCCACGCCCGACACGCGGAGGCGCCGTCGCTCGACACCATCGTCGGGCGGGAGATGTCCGACATCGACGTGGTCGTCGTCGAGGGCTTCCGCGAGGAAGCGGGCCCGAAGGTCGAGGTCTGCCGTTCCGCGACCGGCCGCGACGCGGTCGCCGCCGACGACCCGGAGGTCCTCGCCGTGATGACGGACCGCGAGACTTCTCACCCCTCCTCCGTCCCTCGTCTGCCGCTCGGCGACGTCGATCGGCTCGTCCCGCTCGTCCTCGACGCCCTCGGCCTCGGAGGTCCCCGATGAAGGCGATCCTCGTCCCGTCTCCCGGCGGCCCGGAAGCGCTCGTCCTCGGCGAGACGCCGGAGCCGGTCCTCCGCGAGGGGGAGGTCTTCGTCCGCGTCCGCGCGACGGCCGTCAACCGTGCCGACCTCCTCCAGGCGGCGGGGAAGTACCCGCCGCCGCCGGGGGAGTCGGAGATCCTCGGCCTCGAGACGGCGGGCGTCGTCGAGGGGACGGGCGAGCGCGTCTTCTGCCTCCTGCCGGGCGGCGGCTACGCGGAGAGGGTCGCCGTCCCGCGCTCGATGCTGATGCCGATCCCCGACCGGCTCTCGTTCGAGGAGGCCGCGGCGGTCCCGGAAGCGTGGTTCACCGCGTACCTGAACCTCTTCCGCGAAGGGGCGCTCGCCGCTGGCGAGGTCGTCCTCCTGCACGCGGCGGCCTCCGGCGTCGGCACGGCGGCGATCCCGCTCGCGAAGGACGCGGGGGCGCGCGTCGTCGCGACCGTCCGCTCTGCCGCGAAGGCGGGCGCGCTCGAGGGGCTCGGCGCCGACCTCGTCGTCGACACGACGGCGCGCGACTTCGCCGAGGCGGTCGAGGAGCGGTTCGGCAAGGCGTCCGTCGGCCTCGTCCTCGACCCGGTCGGCGGTGCCGCGCTCGCGGGGAACGTCCGGCTCCTCGCGCGCGGCGGCCGCCTCGTCCTCATCGCGACGATGGGGGGCGGAGCGGCCGAGCTCGACCTGCGCGCCGTCCTCACGAAACGGCTCCGGATCGTCGGCTCGACGCTCCGCGCCCGGCCCCTCGCCGAGAAGGCCGACCTGACCGCCGCCTTTGTCCGCGACGTCCTCCCCGGATTCGCCGACGGCCGCTTCCGGCCCCTCGTCGACTCCGTCTTCCCGATCGAGCGGGCCGCCGACGCACACAGGCGGATGGCGTCGAACGCGAACGTCGGCAAGATCGTCCTCACGGTGGCGTCGTGACGTACCGGGCCGCCGTCTTCGACCTCGACGGGACGCTCCTCGACTCCTACGTCGGGATCCACGACGCGCTCTCGACCGTCCTCGAGCACTTCGACCGCCCGCCGGTCACCGTCGAGGAGGCGCGCCGGCTCGTCGGGCACGGTCTCGAGGCGCTCATCGCGAAGGTCCTTCCGGAGGAGCTGCGCACCGAGGGGGCCGAGCGCTTCCGCTTCCGCTACAAGGTGAACGCTCCGAAGCTGACGCGCCTCATGCCCGACGCCGAGCTCGTCGTCTCGGAGCTCTGGCGGCGGGGCGTGAAGCTCTCGATCGCCTCGAACAAGCCGGCGATCTTCAGCCGGCAGCTCCTCGCGGGATTCGGCCTCGAGGAGCTGTTCGCGTTCGTCGGCGGCCCCGACCTCGGCTTCTCCGAGAAGCCCGACCCGGCGATGGTCCTCGCGGCGCTCGGGGCGATGGGCGCCGTCTCCGCGGAGACGCTCTTCGTCGGCGACATGGTCGTCGATGTCGAAACGGCCCGTGCGGCCGGTCTCGCCGTCGCCGTCGTCCCGCTCGGCTCATCGACCCGCGAGGAGCTTCTCGCGGAGCGGCCCGACTTCCTCCTCGGCTCGCTCGCGGAGGTCCTCGAGCTCTTTGGGGAGGTCCGCGCCGTCTGAGGCCGTCGCGCCGGGCGAGGTGATCGAGGGCCCCGGGCCCCTCGGTCGGCGCGTTCAGGGGAGTGACTCGCCCCGCGTGAGGAGCCGGCGTCCCGGCACACTTCCTTCATCGGGGGTTCAAGATGGCTCTGACGCTCCTTCGGATCTGCCGCGCCGCGATCCTGGTCCTCGGTCCGCTCTTCGCTCTTCCGTCCACGGCAGACCTCGTCTGGAAGGTCGCGGACGAGGGGCCGCGGGCGCCGGGCTCGGTCGGGATCGTCGGCGACGATTCGCGTGTCCTCGCGTCCGGCTCGGGCGGGACGTGGGAGCTCGACGGGACGGTCTGGCGGCGGATCTCGCTCGACGCCTCGGCCTCGCCGGAGAAGAGCCTCGCTCCTTCCTTCGTCGCGGGCGGCCGGTTCGTGGCTTTCACCACTCGGGACCTCGGTATCCAGGTGTACGTCCTTCGCGAGAACGCCTGGGTCCCTCTCGGGGAGGTGCCCGACGCCGGGTACGACCGCGTTCATTCGGACGACCGGCTCTACGTCTCCACGATCCGATTCAACGACTGCGAGCCGGACCCGGCGGGCGTCCACGAGGCCGAGGGCCGGAGGCTCCGCTCGATCTCGTTCGCCGACGGGTCGATCCGCGAGGAGCCGCCGCTCCCCGCCCGGAACGGCACGTTCTTCGTCCTCTTCGGCAAGCTCCACCTCCTGGAGGCGGGAGGGGCGTCGGGCGGTTGCGCAGGCCCGAGCTCGGGCGTCGCGGGTCTCGCCGCAGCGGCGCAGACCCCGATCCCGTTTCACCGGCTGGACGGCGATCACTGGACGACGCTCGAGCCCTGGCCGGCCCTTGGCTGGGGCTTCCGCTCCACGCCGAACAGCCTCTGGGGCTTCTACTCCGAAAGCCCGACGGGCGTCGTGGTGCGGGTCCTCACCGCGGACGGCCTCTCCGGGCCGATCCCCGATCCGCAGGGCGCCCACAACGTCTTCTACGGCGCTCGTCCGTTCGAGTGGAACGGCCGCTTCCTCGCCGCGACCCGGACGGCGCGCGGGACGATCTACGAGCTGAAGGACGGGCGCTTCGAGGTGCTGACGCCGGAGTCTCCGGTGCTCGGCGAGCGTTCTCTCTTCCCGAACGTGACGGTCGCGGGGCGACGGCTCCTCGCCTGGGCGCGCGGGTGGGACGTCCACGATCGTGAGGCGGAAGCCTGGGTGCCGACGGCGGGCGCGGGCGAGACGATCGGGGCCGACACGTACTTCGCGAGCGCCTCGAGGCGTTTCGCGACGCTCGGGAACCGCGTCTTCCGGCGAGGCGAGGCGGGCTGGTCCCGGCTGGCCCCGCTCCCGATCACCGGCTCGATCACGGGCGCGGTTGCGGTCGGCGAGAAGGCCGTCGTCGCCGTCGACGATGGAGAGGACCACCTCTTCGAGCACGACCCGTCCTCCGACTCGTGGCGCGACCTGAAGCTGCCCGAGGGCTTCGGCCTCTTCGACCTGGGCCTTCCGAGCGGCCTTCAGCGCTCCCTGGCGGCGACGGCGGATGCAGTCTGGGTGAACGGAACAGGGGGCCGCCTGGCGCGCTGCCGCGAAGGAGTCTGGACGATCTTCACGCCGCCGCCGGCTCCTCCCCTGGGGGCCTCCCGAAGCGTCGTCCGCGTCCTGGATGACATGCCGCACCTCTTCGGCTGGTGGAGCGGGACCCGGCCCTCGGCCTGGGTCCTCCGGAACGAGCGCCTGGAGGAGGCGTTCCCGGGCCTCGACCCGGGACTCCTCGTCCTCGACGCAGCGTCGGCGGGAGGTCGCACCTTCCTGGCCGTCCGGGGACCGAACGGCGACGGACATGCGGCGGCGCTCGTCTCGTTCGACGGCGCCGCGTTCCGGACGCTCCTCACGGCGAACGACCTGCGGAACGCGAACCTGAGCCCTGATGCGACGGCGCCGATCGCCGCCGTGGGCGACACGGCGTTCTTCGCGCAGCTCGCCTTTACCGACGGCCGCCTGCGCCGCCGAATGGGGCCGCTCTCTCCACGTGCGATCGACCCTTCGGGTGTCTTCGGCTTCGACGGCGCGCGGCGCTACGAGAGGGACCACCCTTTCCTCGTCCCGGTGCCGAGGGTCCGGAAGCACCTCGCCTCCGTCGTCGACGTGTTCGGGGTCTGGGGGATCCGCTACCGGAGCAGCCTCTCCGTCGCGAACCTCTCGTCGTCCCGTACCGCCGTCGCCCGGCTCTTCCCGGGAACGGCGGTCGTCCCCGCGCGCGAGCTTCCGCTCGCGCCGGGTGCGCAGCTCCGCCTCGAGGACCCCTTCCCGGGATTCGTCGGTCCGCTCACCGTCGAGTTCGAGGGCCTCGAGGACGAGTCGGAGGCCTGGGCGGCCGTGCGGGTCTGGAGCCCCTCGGAAGGGGGGACGGCGGGGACGTCCGTCGTCGCGACCGATCCCGGCGGCGTCGGCGCCGACGGGACGACGCTTCGGCCCGTGACGACTCCCGACAGCCGGCTCCACGTCGCGATGGCGGCGTCGAACGACGGGACGGGCGGGGGCCTCTGGGTCTGGGACCCGAGGTGGGCCGAGCCGTGGGTCGACAGCGCCCTCACGAGGGTGCAGAGAGGCGGGTTCCTCCAGGTCGACCCCCACCCCGAGTCCGTCGCGCGTCCGCTCGTCCTCGCTCCGAGCCTCATCACGGATTCGACAGGCTGGACCGACGAGCCGATCGATCTCCTGGGATACCTCGTCCGGAACGACGGAGCGACGAACGACGGCACCGTCGTCCCGTTCGAGCCGCCGGACGCGATCCCGGGCCGCCTCACGCGGTTCCTGCCGGCCGTCGTCGGCGTCACCTCCGCGCACGCCGCCTACAGGACGGAGCTGACGCTCGGCTGGCGATCGACGGACGGAGAGCGCCCCTCCCGGCTGGAGTTCCAGGCCACCTACCGCGACGACGCCGTCTCGAAGTCGTTCCCGGTCGCCCTCGACGGGAGGCCGTCGTCCGGCGGGATGCCGTTCGGCGAGGTCCTCGAGGTCCCAGACGCCGGCGCGTGGCTCGTCGCGAACGGCGTGCCGGTCGACCCTCAGGCCTTCGTCGGCACGCTCTCCTTCACGTCGGAGCGCCCGGAGGGGGCCGCCGCGCTCCTCGTGACCGCCGTCGTCCAGGCGCGGGCCCCGGGCGCAAAGGGGGACTACGGCGTGAGCGTCCCGGTCGTGAACGAAGCGCGCTGGGCGAAGGAGCGGGCGATCGTCCCCGGCCTGCGCGAGGACGGCGCCTTCCGCTCGAACGTCGCTCTCGCGAACCCCGAAGGCTCGGGCGGGCCGGAGGTGACGCTCGAGGTGACGCTGCACGCGGCGCCGGACGGGGCAGTGATCGGAACGCTCCCGCGCGTCACGCTCGCGCCGGGCCGGCGGGTCCAGCTGGACCGGCCTCTCGGCCAGGTCGGCTACGGCGGCGACGCCTGGGCCGAGGTGCGCCGGGTCGGCGGCGCGGGGCGCTTCGTCGCCTACGGCGTCGTGAATGACGCCGTGACGTCCGACGGAACGCTGATCCCAATGGCGGGCGCGAGGTGAGCCGAAATGGACTGGTCGGCCCGGCTCCGCCGTTGGCTCACGAAGGGTTTCGCGACGCTTCGAGCGCGCACCCCGAGGGTAAAATCCTGAACATGAGCAGCTCCGCCTTCGACTCCACCTCCGGCCACGCCGGGCAGGTTCGTTTCTTCAATCCCGGCCCCGTGTGGGTCCGTCCGCAGGTGCTCCAGGCCCTCGGCGGCCCGATGATGTCCCACCGTTCCGCGGCCTTCTCCGACCTCTACGGCCGCATCCTCGAGAAGCTCCCGAAGGTCTTCCGGACGAAGGGTCAGGCCCACACCCTCGCCACCTCCGCGACCGGCGTCTGGGAGGCCGGCCTCGTCTCCTGCGCCACGGGGCCCGTCCTCGCCTGCTGCAACGGCTCCTTCTCCGACAAGTGGGGCGAGATGAGCCAGCGGCTCGGCCTCGAGACCGATTTCGTGCGGTCCGAGTGGGGGAAGCCGATCCTCGCGGAGGACGTGAAGAAGGCGCTCGCGGCGAAGAAGTACCAGGTCGTCACGGTCGTCCACAACGAGACCTCCGTCGGGACGATCTCCGACCTCGCCGCGATCTCGAAGGTGATCCGCGAGAACAGCGACGCGCTCGTCTTCGCCGACGTCGTGACCTCTCTCGCCGCGACGCAGGTCGAGACGGACGAATGGGGCCTCGACCTCGCCGTCTGCGGCTCGCAGAAGGCGCTCGCGCTGCCTCCCGGCATCGCCGTCTTCGCCGTGTCGGAGAAGGCGCTCGCGGCGGCTCGCGCGAAGAAGTGCCGCGGCCTCTACCTCGACCTCCTCGACGTCGAAGCGTTCGGCAAGAAGAAGCAGAACCCGACGACGCCGTCGCTGCCGCTCCTCTACGCCCTCGACGTCCAGCTCGACCACATCCTCGCCGAGGGGATGGAGGCCCGCTGGGCGCGCCACCACGAGATGCTGAAGGCGGTCGAGGAGTGGGCGCCGAAGGCCGGCTTCCGCTTCCTCCCCGACCCGCCGGCCCACTCCCCGAGCGTCTCCTCCCTCTTCCCGCCCGAGGGCGTCGGCGCCGAGGACCTGAACAAGGCGATGAAGGGCGCCGGCTGGGTGCCGGGCTCGGGATACGGCAAGTTCAAGTCGCTCAACATCCGGATCGGACACATGGGCGACGTCGACGTCGCGTCGGTGAAGAACGTCCTCGCCGCCTACGAGGAGCAGGCCGCGAAGCTCCTCTCCGCGTCGAAGGGCTGAACGGCGGGACACCGGAGTCCGGTCGATCGAGACGCCACTGCGGGCCCCGGGGTCGCGACGACCCCGGGGCCCGTCCTCGTTTGCGGTACGCTGCCGGGACGAACCTCGAGCCTCCTCCGAGGAGGAGGCGACGAGCATGGAGCGCGCATGAGCATCCGCACCCGGGTCGGGGTCGTCTTCGGCGGGCCGTCGCGAGAGCACGGCGTCTCCTTCCTCTCCGCGCGCTGCCTGCTCGAGAACCTCCCGTCCGACCGATACGAGGCGATGCCGGTCTTCGTCGGCAAGGACGGCCGCTGGCACGGCGTCGCCGGCTCGCGCGAGGAGATGCTCCGGTACCTCGCGCGCCCGGCGCGGGAGGCGCTCCTCGACGGCGTCGTCCCCGGCTCGCGACCCGCGCCTCCGTCCGAGATCGTCGCCTCGTTCGAGGCGGCTTTCCGCGATGGGGCCTGGGACGTCGTCTTCCCGATCCTCCACGGCACGTTCGGCGAGGACGGCGTCCTCCAGGGGCTGCTGGAGGCGATGAACGTCCCCTACGTCGGCTTCGGCGTCGCGGCCTCGGCCGTCGGGATGGACAAGCTCCTGATGAAGGCGACGTTCGGAGCGGCGGGCCTGCCGCAGGTGCGCCACGTCGGCATCCGCGCGGCCGCCTGGCGCGACACGGCGCGCCGTCCGGCGCTCCTCGCCCGCGCCGTGGCCCTCGGCCTCCCCCTCTTCGTGAAGCCGGCCTGCGCCGGCTCTTCCGTCGGGATCACGAAGGTCAAGGAGAGGGCAGGGCTCGAGGCAGCCGTCGACGCGGCCCTCGCGGTCGACGCGACCGCCCTCGTCGAGGAGGCCGCCGACGCCCGGGAGATCGAGTGCGCCGTCCTCGAGGGAGAGAGCGGCGAGCCCGAGGCCTCGTTCCCCGGGGAGGTCGTTCCGGGGCACGAGTTCTACGATTACGAAGACAAGTACATCGACGACCGCTCCTATTCGATCCTCCCGGCGGAGCTGCCGGAGGAGGCCTCGAACGAGGTCCGACGGATGGCCTGCGCCGCGTTCGACGCCGTCGGGGGCGCCGGGTTCGCGCGCGTCGACTTCTTCGTAGAACGCGCGACGGGGCGAGTCCTCCTCAACGAGATCAACTCGCTCCCGGGCTTCACGCCGATCTCGATGTTCCCGAAGATGTGGGAGGCGACCGGGCTGCCGCTCCCGCAGCTCCTCGACCGGCTCGTCGCGAGCGCCTTCCGCAGGCCGCTCCGCGGGCGCTGAGGCCGGGGCCCGCGGAGCGCGGACCCCGGCCCTGCCGGCGCAGGCCGCTCAGCGCGGCAGGAGCGTCCTCGGGTCCGCCGTCCCCGCGTCGATGACGGAGGCATAGGCGCCGATCCGCGCCCCGGAAGTCGGCGAGGAGATGACGAAGACCGCGTCGGAGAGATTCGGGTAGCCGAAGTCGGCGCCGACGTTGTACTGAGCCCGCGAGAGCGGCCCGAGGGAGACGGTCACCGTCTTGAGGACGGCCCCTGCGATCGACACGAGCTGGACGGTGACCGAGGCGGTCGACTCCGTCGCGTTCGCGAGCATCAGGTTCGTCCGGAAGAAGGTGTCCTGTCGGACGCCGAGGATCGACTTCGGCGTGCTCCCGATCAGCTCGTCGGTCGAGAGGACGGGGACGCTCTGGCCGTACGTCCCGGCGCCGCCGGCGGTCCAGGTCTGGCCGAGGACCGCCAGGTCCGGGGTGGAGGCGCGGACGAGGATCGGCCCGTAGTCGTCCGAAAGGCCGAAGAGGCTCGAGAGGACGTCGCGCCAGGTGACGGTCTGACCGGCGGGGATCGAGACGGACCGCTCCGGCCCTCCGCGTCCGTCGGCCGAGTGGCCGAGGAACTTCACGATCACCGAGGCCGACGACGTCCCCTTGTTCCGGATCGAGAGGTCGGTCTTCCAGAAGGCGCCGGCGCCCTGGACGCGCGCGCTCGAGGTGAGGAGCCAGGTGCCCGCGACGGTGAAGCCGCCCCCGCCGCCGGTCGAGATCGTGAACGTCTTGTCGACGTACGGGACGTCGAAGATCCGGTCGGAGAAGACCTGGACGCGCCACGTGCCGGGCTTCGACGCGGGGGAGGATCCCGCGATGTCCAGGGCGGCCCACTTGCACGGGGCGCCTCCCGCGGGGAGCGGGTCCCACTGGCCCGTCGCGTGGACCTTCCCGTCGGGCGAGTACCAGACGCGCGAGAGCCGCTCGCCGTCCGCGTGCCCGCTGATCTGGAACCAGAGGTAGACGCGCGCGTCGGTCGAGGAGAACGAGGAGGTGGCGACGGGGAGCGGCGTGCACGCCTGGTTCGCCGGCACGGCCTTGGTCGTCCGGGCGTTCGTGATCGTCGGGAAGGCCGAGCCGCCGCCCGAGGAGATCGTGAACGGCAGGTCGAGGTACGGGACGTCGAGGATCTTGTCGGAGAAGACCCGCACGCGCCACGTCCCCGGCGTCGTCGCGACCACGGTGCCCGTGATCGTCAGGCTGGCGGCCAGGCAGTAGCCCGTTCCGGCCGTGAGCGGGTTCCAGCTCCCGGAAGCGGCGATCGAGCCGTCCGGCGCGTACCAGACGCGCGTCAGCGTCTCGCCGCTCGCGTGGCCGCTGATGCTGAACCAGAGGTAGACCCTATCGTCCGTCGGGGCGAAGGTCGTCACCGGCGTCGGCAGCGGCGTGCAGGCGCCCTGCGGGACCGACTTCGCCGTCCGGGCGTTCGTGATCGTCGGGAAGCCCGTGCCTCCGCTCGAGGTGACGGTGAACGTCAGGTCGACGTACGGAACGTCGAAGATCTTGTCGGAGAAGACCTGGACCCGCCATGTGCCGGGCTTGGAGGCGGCGCTCGTCCCCGCGATCGAGATGTGGGCCTCGAGGCAGTAGTACGTGTACGAGGAGGTCGAGAGGGGCGCCCAGGATCCCCGGTGGTAGATCTGGCCGCTCGGGTCCCACCAGATGACGGAGAGCCCCTCGCCGTTCTGGAAGCCGCTGATCCGGAAGTAGAGGTAGGCGGCCGCGTCGGTCGAGGCGAAGGAGGTCGTGGCCGTCGGCACCGATGCGCAGAGGCTCGACGGGACCGACTTCGTCATCCGCTGGTAGGTGATCGTCGGGAACGAGAGCGCGCCGGCGGCTCCGTCGGGTGTCGCCGGGGACTCGCCTGTGGAGGCCGCCGCCGACTCGCCGCCCTTCGTCGGGCAGGGGTCGTAGCCGACGTCCTGCGCGGAAGCGCGGGCGACGGGGGTGAGGGCCAGAAGGGCGAGCAGGGCGAGGGTCGGCGTCTTTCTCATCGTCTCCTCCCTCGGGGACGAGACGCGAGGACCACGGCTCCGGCGGGCGCGGAGGGGCCGCGGTCCCGCGTCGCTCCTCCACCGGCCATTCTACGCTGCGGCGCGGCGCGGCCCCTCACTACAATGGACGTTCGCCGCCAGAACGGCGGCCAGGGGAGGTGTCTCGTGAACCAGGTTCGTGCGGCGCTCGGGTCGACGGAGATCTTCTCGGGCCTTTCGGAGAGGGTCCTCGACCTCCTCGCGGGGGCGGCGATCCGCCGCGACGTGCCGGCCGAGACGATGCTCTGGACCCAGGGCGCGCCGCGGCGCGCGCTCTTCGTCATCCTCGACGGGAGCGTGGAGATCTCGCGCGAGAAGGACGGGACGATCGAGCCGCTCTCCGTGGAGGGACGCGGGGAGGCGGTCGGCGTCGGGGCGCTCCTCCACACGTCCGAGCACACGACGTCCGCGCGGGCGTTGACGGACGTCTCGGTCATCGAGCTGCCGCGCGCCGAGGTCCGGGCCCGCCTGATGGGCGACGCGGGCGCGGCGATGGACGTCGTCTCGCGCGTGGCTCTCGTCATGAACCGGCACCTGCAGTACCAGAGCTCGCGCGACGTCGGCGCGGAGAAGGGATACGCGTCGGGAGAGACCCGGCGCGAGCACGACCTGCTCGGCGAGCGGGACGTCCCTTCCGACGCGCTCTACGGCGTCCAAACGCTTCGGGCCGTCGAGAACTTCCCGATCACCGGCATTCCGGTCGCCCACTTCCCGACGCTCGTCCGCGCCCTCGCGATGGTGAAGCTCGCCGCCGCTCGCGCGAACGCGCGCCTCGGCCTCCTGCCGGAGGACGTCGCGGACGCGATCGGGCAGGCGGCGCAGGAGGTGATCGACGGGCACCACCACGGCCACTTCGTCGTCGACATGGTCCAGGGGGGCGCCGGGACGTCGACGAACATGAACGCGAACGAGGTCCTCGCGAACCGCGCGCTCGAGATCCTGGGCCGTTCCCGGGGCGACTACGCCTCCTGCCACCCGAACAACCACGTCAACCTCGCCCAGTCGACGAACGACGTCTACCCGACGGCGCTCCGGATCGCCACGATCCTCTCGACGCAGGGGCTCGTCGCCGCCCTCGAGCGGCTCCGCGAAGCGCTCGCCGAGAAGGGGGAGGAGTTCCGCGACGTCCTGAAGATGGGGCGCACGCAGCTGCAGGACGCCGTGCCGATGACGCTCGGGCAGGAGTTCGGGGCGTTCGCGGTGACGACGGGGGAGGACGTCGCCCGGCTGACGGAGACGGTCCGGCTCTTCCTCGAGGTCAACATGGGCGGGACCGCGATTGGCACCGGGATAAACGCGGACCCGCGATATCCGGCCCTCGTCGTCGAGGAGCTCCGGAGCGTCACGGGCCTCGAGGTCGTCCTCTCGGAGAACCTCGTCGAGGCGACGCCCGATACGGGCGCGTTCGTCATGTTCTCCGGAGTCCTCAAGCGCGTCGCCGTGAAGCTCTCGAAGATGTGCAACGACCTCCGGCTCCTCTCCTCGGGGCCGCGCTGCGGCCTCGCCGAGATCAACCTTCCGCCGATGCAGCCCGGGTCGAGCATCATGCCGGGGAAGGTGAACCCGGTCATCCCCGAGGTCGTCAACCAGGTCGCGTTCCAGGTCATCGGCAACGACCTGACGATCACCCTCGCGTCCGAGGCGGGGCAGCTCCAGCTGAACGTCATGGAGCCGATCCTCGCGTTCAACCTCTTCCAGTCGGTCGACATGCTGACGTCCGCCATCGACACGCTCCGGCTCCGCTGCATCGCCGGGATCACGGCGAACCGCGAGCACGCGCGGGAGATGGTGGAGCGCTCGATCGGCATCGTCACGGCGGTTGTCCCGGCCCTCGGCTACGAGCGGTCGAGCGAGGTGGCGAAGGAGGCGCTCGCCACCGGGCGGCCCGTCCGGGAGCTGATCCTCGAGAAGGGCTACCTCACCGCGGCCCAGCTCGACGACCTCCTCTCGATCGACGCGATGACGAAGCCGCGGCCGCTCGCGCTCGGCGAGAGGACCGTCTGAGGCCGGCGGCCCGGCCTTCGGCCCGCTTCACGGGCGGGTCGCCGGCCCGGGCCGATAATCGCCCGCCGGGAGGGTGCGCCATGTCGAAGCTGATCGGGGTCCTGACGTCGGGCGGGGACACGCCGGGGCTGAACGCCGCCCTTCGCGCCGTCGGGAAGGCGGCGGAGCTCCGGCACGGGATGCAGGTGATCGGCTTTCGCGACGGATTCCGCGGCCTGATGGAGAACCGGACGATCTGGCTGGACGATCGAGCCCTCTCCGGGATCCTGACCAACGGAGGCACGATCCTCGGGACGAGCCGGGACAAGCCGTACGCGATGCCGGTGGCGGGGAAGGTCGTCGACATGACCGACCTGATCGTCGAGAACTACCGGAAGCACCACCTCGACGCCCTCGTCTGCCTCGGCGGGGGAGGGACGCAGAAGAACGCGTTCCACCTCGCGAAGGCGGGGCTGAACGTCGTCACGCTCCCGAAGACGATCGACAACGACGTCCCGATGACCGACGTCACGTTCGGATTCGACACGGCGCTCGGGATCGCGACCGAGGCGGTGGACCGGCTCCACTCCACGGCCCACAGCCATCACCGAATCATCGTGGTCGAGGTCATGGGCCACAAGGCGGGCTGGCTCGCTCTCGGTGCGGGCGTGGCGGGAGGGGCCGACGTCATCCTCATCCCGGAGATCCCGTACGACGTGGAGGTGATCGCGGGGGCGATCCTGAAGCGGTTCCGGAGCGAGAAGAGGTTCTCGATCGTCGCGGTCGCCGAGGGGGCGCTCTCGCGGGAGCAGGCCGAGGCGGCGGCGAAGGCGAAGGAGCGTGACGGGAAGAAGACGAAGGCGCGGTCGAAAGACCGGGAGAAGCCCGTGGAGGGTGAAGGACACGAGAGCGGGCGGGCGCTCGGCCTCGCGCGCAGGCTCGAGGAGCTGACGGGACTCGAGTCGCGCGTGACGATCCTGGGGCACCTGCAGCGCGGCGGCACGCCCTCCGCGGCCGACCGCTTCCTCGCCACGCGCCTCGGCACCGCCTGCGCGGACCTCGTCGCGAAACGGAAGTTCGGCGTCATGGTCGCCGCGCACGGCGAGGGGACGCGTCCCGTGCCGCTCGAGGACGTCGTGGGGAAGCGGAAGACCGTGCCTCTCGACCACCCGTGGGTCTCGGCGGCGCGCGCTCTCGGGACCTGCCTCGGAGACTCGCGAGAGGGAAGGTGAAACGAGGCAGCGGCGGGCCGGAGGGCCCGCCGCCGTTGGATCTCTCCTCGTTTCCGGTTCGCCCCCGCGCCTATCTCCTTGCAGGCC
>CAZWRQ010000126.1:0-13661 GCA_964636395.1 uncultured Holophagales bacterium | reverse complement strand
CCGATCGAGACCTTCGCGCCCGTCAAGACGGTCCTCGACCTCCTTCGCCCCGAGCACCGGCCGGCCCCGGAGTGACGACGGCGGGGCGGCGGAAGAGCCACTCCTCGCGCCGCCGCTCGTCGGGAGTGCAGGGCCACCCGAAGCCCGCGTCGAACGCGCAGCCCGGCCGCCGGGGCGCGACGAGCGCCGGCCCCTTCGGCCTCGCGAGCGCCGGGTCGAGCAGCGCGAGGAAGTCCTCCGAGTAGAACGCGAGGTCGGCGATCGGGAGGGCGGGCGCGAGGCCCCGGAGCCGTCGGAGGAAGGCGGGAGAGACGACGGAAGCGGCCCGCCGCTTCAGGGCTGCGGCCTCTTCTCTCGAGAACGCAGAGAGCGGCGCGGCCAGGCGGCCGCGCGTCCCCTCGAGGATGAGGCATGCGTCGGGGGCCCGCACGGCCGCGCACTCCGGGACGCGGGCGAGGGGCGAGTGCGCGAGGGAGCGCGAGACCGTCTCGCCGAGCGCGGTGTCGGTCACCTCCTCGCGCGTCGCGGTCCCGAAGGCGGGCTGCCTCGACAGCAGCGTCCAACGCCCGCCGGGGGTCTCGACGAGGAGGCGGGTCTCGTCCTCCGCGTCGCTTCGCCGAAAGAGGACCGACCAGCGGACGGGCGGAGGACCCGGCGCCTCGTGGTGCCAGCGCCCGCGCGGGACGAGGGCGCGCCCGGGCTCGGCGGCCGCGGCCGACGGGGTCGGCGCCGGGGAGAATGCGAGAAGCAGGAAGAGAGCGTGGCGCCCCGCGCCCCTCACGGGTGCCCCGAGGGGAGCCAGAGCTTCCCGCCCACGAAGGCCGAGACGAGCCAGGCGTCGAGGAGGCCGGAGCGGCCCTCGTCCTCGAGGATCCGGAGCGCCTTCTCCATCGGAACGGCCTTCTTGTAGGGCCGGTCCGACGCGGTCAGCGCGTCGTAGATGTCGCAGATCGTCATGACGCGCGACGGGAGCGGGATCTCGTCGGCCCTCACCCCGCGGGGATAGCCGGAGCCGTCGAGCTTCTCGTGGTGGGCGTGCGCGATCTCCGGGACCCGGGCGAGGTCCGGAGTCCACGGGATCGAAGAGAGGAACCGGTAGGTGTGCGAGACGTGGCTCTCGATTTGGGTCCGCTCCTCCAGCGAGAGGCTTCCCTTCCGGATCGAGAGGAGCTGGAACTCGTGGTCGTGGAGCAGCGACGTCACGACGCCCCTCCGGTCGCGGTAGGAGCGCGTCAGGAGCCGCCGGAGGACGCCGCCGGCCTCCTCGGGGAGGACGGTCGGCTCGTTCGCCCGGCGGACCTCCTCGAACATCTCCTCGAGCTCCTGCGCCCGGTCCCAGCGTGCCGCGTCGAGAAGGCGGAGGTCCTCCGGGGAAGGGGGGACGCCCGCCTCGGCGAGCCGCTCGAGGAGGCTCCGGCAGTCGCGGGCGTCCTCGGACTCGAGCGCGAAGTCGAACCGGTCCCGGATCCGGAGGACCGCCTCCTCGTCGACCTTCTTCGCCTTGACGAGGACCCGCTCCGGGATCGAGACCTTCCCGAAGTCGTGAAGGAGCGCCGCCGTCCGGAGCTCGCGCATCTCCTCGCGCGAGAACGAGACGGAGGAGTAGGGGCCGTCGTCCGCGCGGTCGACGAGTCGGGCCAGCGAGACGGTCAGGTCGGCCACGCGGTTGCTGTGACCTGCGGTCGTCGGGTCGCGTAGCTCGACGGCCATGATCGCGGCGCGCGCGAAGTCCTCGAAGAGCTTGCGGATCGAGGCGGTCAGCTGGTTCGCCTTCACCGAGACCGCGGCCTGCGTCGCGAGCGAGTGCAGGAGCGGGATCAGGTCCGCCGGGTAGGGGGCCGGGCTGCCGTCCGGGAGGCGCCGGTTCATCAGCTGGACGACTCCGACGAGGGCCCCGGTGTGGTCGGACATCGGGACGACGGCCATCGAGCGGGTCCGGAAGCCGGTCTGCTCGTCGAATGCGGTGTTGAGGCGGTACGGGGCGCCGGCCGGCACGGCGTAGGCGTCTTCGAGGACGATCCACTCGCCGTGGCCGGCGACGTATCCCGCGAGGCTCGCGTCGTCGACCGGCATCGTCCGCTCGGAGAACGCGAACTTCACCGCGTCGTTCTGGGCGAGCTTGAAGCGGAGCCGCCGGCCGTGAGGACCTTCCTCGAGGAGGTAGAGGCTCCCCGCCTCCGACGAGGTGAAGCGCCGCGACTCCGTGAGGATCTTCTCGAGGAGGCGGTCGAGGTCCCGCTCGGCGGAGAGCGCGATCCCGATCCGGTTCAGGGCGCTGACGCGCTCCTCCGCCTCGGAGAGCCTGCGAGAGAGCGATGCGGCGGCCGCCCGCGCGGCCGAGACCTCGGCCGCGGCCGAGAGGATCGACGCGAGCGCCGCCGGGGGGGCGTGGGGCGGCAGGGAGAAGACGGGGATCGGGAGCTCCGCGGGCTCGCCCCAGGACAGGGCGACGACGGGGGAGCCGTCGTGCAGGAGAGAGGCGAGCGCCTCCGGGACGGGCACGGGAGCGAGGTAGAGGGCCGGGCCTCCGTCGGGCTCGGGCGGAGCGTCTGCCCAGGGCCGGTCGGCGAGCCCGGCGAGGCGGACGGCCTCGGCGAGCGGCTTTGGAAAGCGCTCCGCCGGGTGATGGAACGGGACGCGCTCGCTCATGACCGGATTCTGTGCGCCCGCGCCCCGGAGGGTCAACGGAGAGGCGTAGCGGAACGGGGAGACGGGAGCGGCTCGGTCGGGGCGGGCGGCCGGCGGCCGCGCGGGTCACTTTCCGCCGACGAGCGCCGAGAAGACGAGGTAGGGGTTCACCACGAGCCCCTTCCAGGGGTTCGGGGCGTCGGCGTCCCGGAAGATGGCGAAGTGGAGGTGGGCGCCGAACGTGCGGCCCGTCGTGCCGACCTCGCCGATCTTCTGGCCGCGCTTCACGGAGTTCCCGACCTTCAGGCCCGGGGCGTAGCGGGAGAGGTGGGCGTAGTAGTAGACGAATCGGCCGGTCGCGTCCCGCTGGTAGATGACGATGCCGCCGCGCCGGTCGCGCCCGAGGCGCTCGATCTTCCCGTCGCTCACGGCCACGATCGGGGTCCCCTTCGGGGCGCCGAGGTCGATCGCGTGGTGCCTCTTGTGGCGGCCGCGGGACGCGTTGAACGTATCGCGGAGCTTCTCCTTCGGGAACGCCTCGATCGGGAGCGGGAACCCGGTCGCGAAGAGCGTGGCGAGCTCCTCCTCGGGGATCGACGCCGGCTTGCTGTCCTTCTTGCGGACGACGAGGTCCTTCAGCGTCGACCGGAGGTCCCGCCAGAACGAGCGCTGCTCCTCGGAAAGCGCCGGAAGGGGCGCGGTGGGACTCGCGCCCGCGGCCCAGCTCCCCTCCTCGTACGGCTCGTCGCCGTCCGGATCGGCCTCGAGCGGGAGATGCTCCTCGGCCTGGGTCCGGGCGACGGCGAGGACGGCCGGCAGGCCGGGGGGGAGGGCGACCTTCGGTGCGCGAGGCGCGGCGGCGTTCGCCCGGGCGATCCAGGCGAGGTCGGCCTCATCCGCGGAGGAGAAGCAGCCGCCGTCCTCCGGGTCGCGGAACGGGCAGGGTGCGGAAGAAGCGGAAGGCGCCCGCGCGGCCTCCGCCAGGACCGAGGGAGCGCCTTCTCTCGAGGTCTTCGCGGCGGCCGCGTCGGACCCCGCCGCGAGGGCGAGCCCGGCGAGGGCCGCGGCCGCGGAGAGCGCGGTCCCTCTCAGCCCGCCCTCTCCAGGTAGGAGTCGTCGCGCGTGTCGATCTTGATGATCGTGCCCGCCTCGACGAACTGCGGTATCTGGACGACGAGACCGGTCTCGAGCTTCGCCGGCTTGTAGGAGGCCGACGCGGTCGCCCCCTTCATGCCGGGCTCCGTCTCGACGACCTTCAGGTTCACCGTCGTCGGCAGCTCGACGGAGATCGGGTTCCCGTCGTAGAAGTCGACGTCGATGACCGTCTCCGGCAGGAGGTACTTCATGGCGTCGCCCACGATCTCGTCCGAGAGCCGGATCTGGTCGTAGGTCTCCTGGTTCATGAAGTGGTGCCCCTCGCCGTCGGAGTAGAGGTACTGCATCTCGTGCGTGTCGAGGGAGGCCTTCTCGATCTTGTCCTCGGAGCGGAACCGGTGCTCGTTCATCGCGCCGGACTTGAGGCTCCGGAGCTTCGCCTGGACGAAGCCGCGGAGGTTCCCCGGGGTCTTGTGGACGACGGAGTGAGCCCGGTGGAGCTCCCCGTTGTGGATGACGATCATTCCGGCGCGAAGTTCGGTAGCTGAGATCATGCCGCGGCCTGGTTCAAACCTTCCTGCGGGCACGGCTCCCGCCCGACGAACCGGACGTCAGCCGCGCCAAACCCGCGAAGGGTAAACCGACATCCCGCCCTAACGCAAGCGGGACCGCCCGAGGGCGGTCCCGCCTGGAAGTCGTTGGAGGGAGAGGCTTAGTCGTTGATTCGGGCGCTCCGGCCGTGCGGCTCGGCCGGCACCGGGGCGTCTTCCGCGACCGGTGCGGCGATCGCGGTCCGGGCGGAGATCGGGAAGGTGTCGGCGAGAGTCCGCATCACGTCGGGCGTGTAGATCGCGGCGCCCCAGGCGATCGCCTCCTCGGTGGTGAGCGACGCACCGAGGTTGACGGGATATCCGCCCTGCGACGAGTTGCCCGAGAGAAGGTAGGCCGAGAGGTCGGGACGGGGGATCGTCGTGCCGTAGCTCGCGTTGACGAACTGGACCATCTCGTCGGCCCAAACCGCGTATCCGAGCGACGTCGGGTGGACGCCGTCGTAGGAGATGAGGCCGCCGCTGAGGAACGCCGCGTTCACGGTCATCCCGGCGTACTCGCGGCCGTGGGTCCGGAGGTCGGTGAAGAACGCGGTCGTGTCGAAGACCTTGTAGCCGGCGGCGGTCGCGATCGACCGGATCTGGGCGTTGAACTCCGCGGCGCGGGTCTTCAGGAGGGCGACCTCCTCCGGGTAGAGCACGACGCCGGGGAGACCCAGCTGAGCGTTCGCGTTGTCCGGAAGGGGCTTGTTGCAGTTCGTCCGGCGCGGGTCGTTCGCGGGGGCGCCGCCGGCGTCGAGGACCGCGCAGGGGATGCCGTAGCCGCTGGCGAGAAACGCCGAGGCCGTGATGTTGACGAGGCTCGTCGCCGGGATCGGCGCGACGCCCGCCCCGCCTCCCGTGACGTCTCCGCCGCGGGAGCTGAGGAACGTCATGGGCTGGCCGTTCGGGCCCATGACGACCTGGCCGCCCGAGGTGATGAACGGCGGGATCGTGGAGGTGAAGGGGATCGTCGTGATGTCGGGGATCAGCTGGGCGACGCCCTTGCCGGTCCCGCCCTGGGCGGCCTTCAGGGTGTCCACGACCGCCTGGTAGCTCGCGGCGTACATCGCGGCGGGCATGACGGTCACGCCGTCCACGGCGGTGCCGGACGTCGCGGGTCCGAGGATCTCGTTCCCGTACAGACCGATCGAGACGAACGTCGGCTTCAGGGAGGCCGCCTGCTCGACCTGGGTCGCGTTCAGCGTCCGGAGGACGAGGCCGGCGACGTCGCTCGCGCTCGTGGGGGCCTTCTTCGTGAGCGCCGTCTGGAGCGTGTAGCCCGGGATCGAGAGGTTGTCGTAGGGACGGGGGAGCGTCAGGTTCAGCGGCTTGACCTGCGCGGGCCGCGTCCCGAACTGCGGGGCGAGGCTGATGAGGTACATGCAGCCCGTTCCGGGCGTGTCGAGGAGCGGCTGCTCGAATGCGGGCGCCCCGGCCTGCCGGGCCAGGATCGCGTTCCAGGAGTCGACCTGGCCGTAGCGGACCCAGCAGTTGTCGAGGAAGCCCGCGTCGACCGAGGCGCCGATCGCGACGAACTTCGAGAAGTCGGCCTGCGCGGCGGCCGGCGAGGCCGGCGCGGCGAGCGCGAGGACGAGGGCGAGGAGGAGGGTGTACTTCGTCGTCTTCATCGGTCACCCCCTCAGAAGGACGTCCGCATGTTCAGGACGGTGAGGTTCGCGTGGTTCTGGTACCGTCCGTTGAAGTTGTCGTCGTTCGTCGTCACCTTCCGCTCGTTGAAGAAGAGGAAGAGGTTCGACGCGTCGATCCAGGTGTGCTTCCCGATCTTCCAGCTGAAGCCGACCGAGTACCCGTTCCGGTTCGCGTCCGGGAGGAGCGGGCCGACGTCGCCGTCCGGCTCGGGCGTCTGGTCGTAGACGTAGCCGGCCATCAGGTCGAGCTTCTCGCTCGCCTTCCACTTCGCGCCGAAGCGGAGGGCCCAGACGTCCTCCCAGTCGTGGGGAAGGACGCTCGTCGGCACCTGCTTGCCGTCGACCGCGTCGAACTCGAGGACGGTCGTGTCGAAGGCGGACCACTCGGTGTAGGTGCCGGCGGCCTCGACCTGCACCCGGCCGAAGTCGTAGGAGACGCCGACCTGGGTCTGGGCGGGCGTCTGGATCGTCGTGCGGACCGGGACCTCGGTGTTGACGGGGATCTTCGCCGCGAACGCCGCGTCGAGCTGCGGGTTTCCGGTCGAGAGCGCGTAGAAAGTGGCGTCCCCGCTGAAGTCGGCGTCGACGGCTCCGTGGTAGGAGGCGCCGATCGAGAGCTTCGGGGTCGGAGTGATCCGGATCCCGGCGCCGAACGTCACGTCCATCTCGAGGTCGGCGCGGATGTCGGCGTGCGCCGCGTCGACGATCCGGTTCGTGAACGGGTTGAAGACCGGGACCTTCCGCTGGAGCTTGACGGTCGAGAAGCGCATCTCGGGGCCGACCCCGACCGCGAGGACGTCATTGATCTGCCAGGCGACCTGCAGACCCGCGGCGAACTGCTTCAGGTCGACGTACTGCGAGAGGAAGCGGCCGCGGAACTGGTCGGGGTTCTCCCACTTCGTCGCGAGGCCGAAGGGGAACCAGGTGCCGAACGAGAGGCTGACGCAGTCGGAGAGGCCGTAGGAGAAATAGAAGTTGGGCGGGAAGAAGAACTGGTCGGCCATCTCGGCCTTGTAGCCGGCGCCGGGGTACGGGTCGTACCCCTCCTCGAGGCTCGAGGTCGGGACGATGAGCGTGACGCCCCCCATCGCCTTCAGCTCGCCCTTCTTCGCTTGCCCGGCGAGGGCGGCCGGGTTGTAGAACATGGCGGACAGGTCGTCCGCGTGCGCGACGAACGCCCCGCCCATCGCGGTGGCGCGCGACCCGGCTTCGAAGATGGAGAACCCGGCGGCGGGCGCCGGGCCTGCGGCGACCAGCGAGATGGCCAGAAGGAGCGCGAGCCCCCCGACCCGGTACCGATCACTTCCTCTCAACACGAAACCCTCCTCTTTCGCGCTAGCGCGATGTGTAAACAGCTTCTAGGGCGGGCGGATTCTCTCTCCCGGCTGTCCAGAGTCAAGGCCCCCGGAAAGGACCCCCCGAAAAGGAACCGGCCCGGCGCGGGCTCGAGAGCCCGGGCCGGGCCGGAAGTAACGCGGAGGGAAAGGGGCTAGGAGCGGCGGACCGGGGCCCGGAGGACCGGGGCCCGGAGGACCGGCGCGAAGCTCCCCGGCTTCGACGCCTCGCGGGCGAGGAGCGCCTCGTCGATCCGGCCGACCGGCGTCACGTGCGGGGCCGAGGTGACGAGGTCGGGGCTCTCGTCCGCCTCCTTCGCGATCGCGATCATCGCCTCGGCGAACGCGTCGAGCTCCTCGACGGGCTCGGACTCGGTCGGCTCGATCATCAGCGCGCCCGGGACGATGAGCGGGAAGGACATCGTCGGCGGGTGGAAGCCGTAGTCCATCAGCCGCTTCGCGACGTCGATGTTGTGGACACCCTTCGCCGCCTGGAGCTTGTCGTCGAAGACGACCTCGTGGTAGCTCGGGGCGTCGTACTTCAGGTGGTAGAAGGGGGCGAGCTTCTTCCGGAGGTAGTTCGCGTTCAGGACGGAGGTCTCGGCGACCTCGGCGATCGCGTTGCCGTAGGAGAGGATGTAGGTCAGCGCCCGGACGAGGACGCCGTAGTTGCCGTAGAACGTCCGCATCCGCCCGATCGAATCGGGCCGGTCGTACTCGAGGCGGAAGCCGTCGCCCGCGTCCTCGACGGTCGGGACCGGGAGGAACGGCACGAGCGCGGGCGCGACGCCGACGGGGCCCGAGCCGGGGCCGCCGCCGCCGTGTGGCGTCGAGAACGTCTTGTGGAGGTTCATGTGCATCGCGTCGGCGCCGAGGTCGGCGGGGCGGACCTTGCCGACGAAGGCGTTGAAGTTCGCCCCGTCGAGGTAGACGTAGCCGCCCTTGGCGTGGACGATCTTCGTGACCTCGAGGATGTTCTCCTCGAAGACGCCGAGCGTGTTCGGCACCGTGATCATCACGGCGGCGACCTCGTCGGTCATCTTCTTCTCGAGCTCACCGAGGTCGAGCGTCCCGCGCGGGTTCGAGGCGAGCTCCTGGACCGCGTAGCCGGCGAAGTGCGCCGAGGCGGGGTTCGTGCCGTGGGCCGAGTCGGGGACGAGGACGTACTTGCGCGGGTCGCCCGCCTTCACGTGGGCGGCGCGAATCATCAGGCAGGCGGTCAGCTCGCCGTTCGCGCCGGCCGAAGGCTGGAGCGTGACGCGCGCGAAGCCGGTCAGCGCGACGAGCGCCTCCTCGAGGCGGGCGAGGAGCTCGAGCGCCCCCTGGGAGAGGTGCTCCGGCGTGTAGGGGTGGACGTCCGCGAACCCGGGGAGGCGGGCCATCTCCTCGTTGATGCGCGGGTTGTACTTCATCGTGCACGAACCGAGCGGGTAGAGGTTCGCGTCGATCGACATGTTCTTCTGCGAGAGCCGCGTGAAGTGGCGGATCGCGTCGACCTCCGACGCCTCCACCTCGCCCTCCACCTCGGCGCGGTGGAGCGCGCCGAAGAGCGCCTCCGGGTCGGCCGCGGGAACGTCGAGGGCCGGGAGGAGGACGCCCTTCCGGCCGGGCCGGAAGGCGTCGAAGATCGAGGAGGACTTCCGGCGTCGGTCCGCGAGGGCGGCGGGGACGGGGCTCGTCAGGTTTCCATGGTCGCTCATCGTCGGCTCCTCAGAACCCCTTCAGGACGTCGAGGTAGCGGTCGAGGTCCTCGCGCCGCACCCGCTCGGTCGTGGCGACGAGGAGGAGGTCCTCGTGCTCGCCGATGCCGGGGGCGAGGCGGGAGAACGGCACGCCGCCCAGGATCTGCGCCTTCTCGAGCGCGGCGAGCACCTCTCCGACCGGAGGTCCGCAGCGGAGCGCGAACTCGTTGAACGTGGCGCCGGGGAACGCCACCGCGAACTTCCCGTTCGCGAGCGCCTTCACTCCCGCCTTCAGGTACTCGGACTTCGAAAGGCACTGGAGCGCGGTCTCCCGCAGGCCGTGCTTGCCGAGGGCGGTCAGCGTCATGGTGGCCATGAGCGCGATCAGCCCCTGGTTCGAGCAGATGTTCGAGGTCGCCTTCTCGCGCCGGATGTGCTGCTCGCGGGTCGAGAGGGTCAGCGCGAAGACGGGGCCGTCGGGCGTCTCGAGGCGGCCGGCGAGGCGGCCCGGGATCTGCCGCTTGAACGCGTCGCGGCAGGAGAGGAACCCGATGAGGGGCCCGCCGAAAGAGGCGGGGACGCCGAAGGAGGCCGCCTCGCCGCAGGCGATGTCGATCCCCGCGGCGCCGGGAGGCGTCAGGAGGGCCAGGGAGAAGGCCTCGTTCACGACGCCGATCGCGAGCGCCCCATGGGCGTGGGCCGCCTCGGAGGCGACGGACCAGTCCTCCACGAGGCCGAAGACGTTCGGGGACTGGACGGCGACCGCGAACGTCGTCTCGTCGACCGCGGCGGCGAGGGCGGCGGCGCTCGTCACGCCGTCGGCGCCGGCCGCCGCCTCGGCGACCTCGAGGCCGAGGTAGGCGAGGTAGGTCTTCAGCGTCGCGAGGTACTCCGGGTGGATCGTCCGCGAGACGACGACCTTCGTCCGCTTCTTCGTCAGCCGCTCGGCCATCAGGACGGCCTCGACGAAGGCCGTGGCCCCTTCGTACATCGAGGCGTTCGCGACGTCGAGGCCCGTCAGGAGCGCGACGTGCGACTGGAACTCCCAGATCGCCGTCAGCGTCCCCTGCGAGACCTCGGGCTGGTACGGGGTGTACGACGTGAGGAACTCCCCGCGGAGGAGGAGCTGGGAGACGAACGCCGGCGAATGGTGGCCGTAGAGGCCGGCGCCGAGGAACGACGCGAAGCAGGTCGCGGCGGCGTTCTTCACGGCCATCGCGCCGAGCGCCCGGCGCAGCTCGATCTCCGACATCGGGGGGGCGAGCGGCGGCGGGTCCTTCCGGAAGACCTCGCGCGGGACGGTGGCGAAGAGGTCGTCGACCGAGGCGACGCCGACCTCCCGGAGGAGGGCCGCCTGCTCGGCGGGGCTGTTGGGGATGTAGCGCATGAGGCTCTCCCGGGCGTCCGCGCGGACGCGCGGGCTCCCTCGTCTGTTACGCGGACCGGGGGCAGGCGGACGTCAGGCCTTGGCCTCTTCCTCGACGAACGCCTCGTAAGCGGCCGCGTTCATCAGCCCGTCGGCGGCGCCGTCGGAAGTGACCTTCACCTTCACGAGCCAGCCGTCGCCGTGGGGGTCCTCGTTGACGGCGTTCGGCTCGTCGGCGAGCCCCTTGTTCGACTCGACGATCTCGCCCGCCACGGGGAGGAAGAGCTCGGAGACGGCCTTCACCGACTCGATCGTCCCGAACTCCTGCCCCTCGTCGAAGATCTCTCCGGCGTCGGGGAGCTCGACGAAGACGACGTCCCCGAGCTCCTTCTGGGCGTGGTCGGTGATGCCGATCGTGGCGATGTCGCCCTCGACACGGACCCACTCGTGGCTCTTCGAGTAGAAGCGGTCGTCCGGATAGCTGCTCATTTCTCTTGGCTCCTGGCGGAGTTGGACTTCAGGCTGCGGGACGCTTGTAGAACGGGGTCGGGACGACGACGGCGGGGACGTCCTTGCCGCGCACGTCGACGAGGAGGCGGGTCCCGATGGCGGTGGCCGCGAGGGGGACATAGGCGAGGCCGAGCGCCTTTCCGACGGTCGGGGTCTGGGTGCCCGAGGTGACGACGCCGGGCTCGCCCGAGCCTTCGACCTTCAGGGGATAGCCGTGGCGGGCGATGCCGCGCCCTTCGACGAAGAAGCCGGCGAGCTTCTTCGTCAGGCCCGCCTCCTTCTGCTTCGCGAGGGCCTCGCGGCCGACGAAGTCGCCCTTCTTCATCTTCACGATCCAGCCGAGGTCGGCCTCCCACGGCGTGACGGTGTCGTCGATGTCGTTGCCGTAGAGGGCGAGCTTCGCCTCGAGGCGGAGCGTGTCGCGGGCCCCGAGCCCGGCCGGGAGGAGGCCCTTCGGCCCGCCCGCCTCGAGGAGGGCGTTCCAGATCCTCGGGGCGGCCTCGGCGGGGCCGTAGACCTCGAAGCCGTCCTCGCCGGTGTACCCGGTGCGCGAGACGATGCAGCGCGCGCCGAGGACGTCGGCCCAGGTGAACCAGTAGTAGGCGACCTTCCCGAGGTCGGCCGGGACGAATGGCTGGAGGATCTCCTGGGCGAGCGGCCCCTGGATCGCGATCTGGCTCCACGCGGGCGACTCATCCTCGATCGTGGCTCCGTCGACGGCGAACGACTTCGCCCAGGCGACGTCCTTCGGGGTGTTCGAGGCGTTCACGACGAGAAGGTAGTCGTCCTCGGCGACCCGGTACGTCAGGAGGTCGTCGACGAACGTCCCCTTCTCCGTCAGGAAGGCCGAGTACTGGATCCGGCCGTCGACGAGAGCGGCGACGTCGTTGCACGTGATCTTCTGCACCACCTCGAACGCCTTCGGACCCCTCACGCGGATCTCGCCCATGTGCGAGACGTCGAAGAGGCCGGCCTTCGTCCGGACGGCGGCGTGCTCCTCGACGAGGCCCGAGTACTGGACGGGCATCTCCCATCCCCCGAAGGGGACGAGCTTTCCGTGGAGCGCCTTGTGACAGTCGAACAGCGGCGTGCGGAGGAGGGAGGGGGAGTCGGGAGCGTTCATAGGCCCGGCCGGGCACGATACGGCCCGGAATGGAGGGCGTCAACCGACGGGGGAGGCCGGTGTCGACCGTTCCCGCTAGACTCCCGGCCAGCCATGAACGACACGGTCCCCCGGGACGCCGACCTCCTCGCGGCCGGGCGCGCTCCGGTCCCCCTCGACGCGGACGCCCCCGTCACCGACGGCTCCGACGATGTCTTCCTCCTGACCTCGGGCTCGGTCGTCGCGCACGTGCTGACCGCGTTCGGGCCGCACCCCATCGGGACGCCCGCCGCTCCGTCGCTCCTCTCCCTGCACGGCGCCCTGGCCGGAGCGTACGACCTCTGCCGCTACGACCCGCGCGGCGGGGCGTCGATGGTCGTCTTCCCGGGGGAGGAGGCGCGCACGCTCCTCTTCGCCGGCACGCCTTCCGGTGCCGCCTTCCGGCGGATCGCCCTGTCGAGCGTGACGACCGCGCTCCGCGAGGCGAACGCGACCCTCGCACGCTTCTTCGACGACATCGTGCCGGAGCCGGGCTGGAAGCCGAAACCGGCGCCCGCCGCAACGCCGCTTCCCGCGGCCGGCCCGGCCGACCCGCGAAGGGTCCGGGACCTCTTCGATGCCGCGGGCCTCGATCCCGCAGCGCTTCCCGACCTCGGACTGACCCAGCGGCGCCTCCCCTCGGGGAGCCGCCTCCTCTCGGCCGGGGAGGAGGCGGGCGAAGCCTACGTCGTCGCGGAAGGGAGGCTGCGGGTTTCCATCCGTATCCCGGGCGTGGGGGAGGAGGCGCTCGCGTTCCTCGGACCCGGAGAGGTGGTCGGCGAGATGGCGCTCGTGGACGACGCGCCGCGCTCGGCAGACGTCGTGGCGCAGGACGGGGCTGCGACCGTCTTCGTCCTCTCGAGGGAGGTCTTCCGGCGCCTGCTCGACGAGGGTGCCCCGGGCGGGGCCCCGCTGCTCGGGGGGATCGTCGTCGCGCTCGTTCGACGGTTCGAGGAGTCGATCCGGAAGGCCGCCACCTTCCGCGTCCTGTCCGGGCCCTTCTGACGCCTCCCGTATCGGCGCGCTCGGTGCCGCGGGGCCGACTCCTCAGAGCTTCTTCAGCTTCTCCCGGAGGACGATTCGCTCCTTCCCGGAGGCGGAGGAGACGACGACCCGGAGCCTCTTCGGCTGGTAGCCCGGAGCCGTCAGCACGACGTCGTAGGCCCCGGGCTCGCGGAACTGCATCTCCTGCTCGACGAAGCGTCCGGCCGTCCCCATGTCGTGTCCGTCGACGGAGACTCGGGCGAACGCCGGCTCGACCGCGAGGCGTGCGAGACCCGCCGTCTGGTAGTCGGGACGCGGAATCTTCCCGGCGGGGCCGGTGGGCCCGTCCGGGCTGCCCTTTTCGAGGTCGCGCTCGATCTCGACCCGCTCCTCCACGGCGTTGCCGGTGACGAGGACGTCCACGAGGAGGTCCTTCCGGCCAGGAAAGGCGAAGCGGAGCCGGTGGCGGCCGTCGGCGGCGAATGCGAGGAGCGAGCCGCCGCCGGCGTCGTCCCAGTCGTCGGAGATGCCGACGTAGCGGCCGTCGAGGTAGACGCGGGCCTGGTCGGGCGAGACGCTCAGCTTCACGAGCCGGCGCGTGATGTAGGTCGCGTCGGGTCGGACGAGCGGCGTCGGGGTCGGCGTAGGCACCGGGGTCGCCGTCGGGAGCGGCGTCGGAGTC
>CAZWRQ010000125.1:0-13690 GCA_964636395.1 uncultured Holophagales bacterium | reverse complement strand
CCCTCCCGCTCGCGGAGGAGGAGACGCTCCCCGTCGACGATCGCGAAGAGCGGGAGGGCCCCGGGCTCCGAGACGACCTGTAGGGCGTGCCCCGCAGTGGCCAGCTCCGCCGCGCGCGTCTCGAGCAGACGCCGCACGGCCTCCCGCTCCCTCACGAGACGGACGGCGAGCGGGACGAGGACCGGCTTCTCCTCCGCGCGGGCCGCGTCCGCGAAGCGGAGCGCCGGCTCGCCGAGGAGCCACGACAGCGAAGCCACGAACGCGCTCCGGTAGGTCGCGCCCGTGTGCGCCGCGCGCAGGGCTTCGAAGCTCTCCTCGTCGGCGAGCGCTCCCGCTTCGGCACGCGCCCGTTCCAGGATCGCCGCGACGTCGACTTCGACCGGGAGCCCGCCGACCGGTCGGCGGTTTCGCGCAAGAGGCTCGGCCTCGGGCCCCGCCTCGCACGGACCGTCCGGTCCCGGGAGGCCGATACGCGTCACCTCGACGAGGTCGTGGTCCTCGGAGGCGCACCAGAAGACCGGAGCGAGGGGCGTGCCCGCGGCCGTCACGTCCTCCGCCACCTTCACCGTTGCGAGCGCCTTCACCGCCGTCAGCAGCGGCCCGGTGAGGAGCCCGACCTGCTGGCCCGTCAGGACCGCGGCGCGCTCTCCCGCGGCGAGCGCCTCGAGCGGGGCGTCGGCACCCGCTCGGGGCCGGAACCCGCGGAGGACCGCCCTCGCCCGCGCGGCGATCGCGTCGACCGACGCCCTTTCGCCGAGGAACCGCGAGACGTCGGGGGCGCCGGTCGCGTGGCCGCGCGCGAGGAGCGGAATCCCGGAGAGCGTCCCGAGCGGGATCGTCACCGCGCGCCTCCGGACACGGTGAGGAGGATCAGGCGGGGCGAGCGCTTCGCGTCGAACGGGGAGCCGTCGAAGTCGCCGAAGGCGGCGACGACCCGCAGGCCGGCGCTCCGGTGGATCGACTCGAGCTCGTCGCGGAGGTAGACACGCACCCTTTCCCGGAACGTGCGCGCCGCAGAGCCGCTGCCCATCGTGATCTCCTTCTCGAGCCTCCGCGTCGTCGCGTCGTACCGCCGCCGGATCGAGACCCTTTCCCCGGCCACCGTCTTCTCCTCGTGCGAGACCAGCGTCGCCAGGACGCGGGTCGCGTTGAAGACGTCGGAGAGGAACGCGCCGCCCGTCGCGAGCACCCGTCCCACCTCGCCGACGACGCGGAGGTCGTCGGACGGGTCGTCGAAGTACCCGAACGAGGTGAAGAAGTTCACGACGGCGCCGAAGCTCCCTCTCTCGAACGGGAGGCGGCGCATGTCGGCGCGGACGTACCCGGGGTCCGGCTCGGCCCGCCGGGCCCGCGCCCTGGAGAGGAGCGGCGTGGAGAGGTCGACGCCCGTCACCGGGAAGCCGCCCCGGGAGAGGACGACGGCGTGGCGTCCCGTCCCGCAGGCGAGGTCGAGGATCCCGCCCCGGCCTTTCGGCGCGTACGGCGCGAGGAGGCCGAAGGCGAACTGCGCCTGTCGCGCCGCCTCCAGGTCGTCCCGGTTCGGGTAGAGGGCGAGGTATTCCTCTCCGAACCAGCTCGCGAACCAGGGGTCCCTGTCGTCGGAGGTGCTCAACCCTTCGATGATACGGCTCCCGTCGGCGACCCCGACCGGAGCCGCGGCACGAGCCGGGCGCTCACGTCCGGCCGCGGGCCTGCCCGCCGCGGGGAATGGCGCGGCTCAGAAGCCCCAGAGCGCGAGCTCGTCGATGACGGCGGCGAGGCTGGGGTGCTTCACGAGCTCCTCGTGGAGCCAGCCGTGCCGCTCCTTCACCGCGGCGAGCTCCTCGCGGGCACGGGCGGCGTCGCCCTCGGCCGCGGCGTCGCCGAGGCGCTCGCCGGCGGCGCGCTCCTCGACGCCGAGACGGTCGTCGAGGTCGCGCCGGACGGCGTCGAACGCCTCGTGGACTTTGTCGTTCGGCTCGTCGGCCATGGCGTCAGCCCTCCTGCGCGACGGCGATCTTCGCCTCGGCGAAGGCGACGTCGGCGTTCACCGCGTCGAGCTGCTCCTGCCCGACGACGGCGAGGCGCCGCGCGTCGCCCGCGCCGAGCTCCTCGCGCGCCTCGGCGGCGTCGATCGCGTCCTTCTCGGCCGCCAGGTCCGCGAGGACCCGGACCGAGTCGTCCGCGACCTCGGCAAAGCCGCCGCGGACGGCGACGGAGGTCTTCCGCCCCGCGTCGGTCCAGACGACCCGGCCGACGGCAAGGAGGGAGACGAGCGGCGTGTGGCCCGGGAGGATGCCGAGCTCGCCGAGCTCGCCCGGGAGCGACACGGCGTCGCACGCGGCGCGCTCGACGACGGAGCGCTCCGGCGTGACGACCGTCAGCGTGAGGCGGCCCGGCGCGGACATCGGGTCAGGCCTCGCCCGCCCTCTTCATCCGCTCGTAGCGCTCGAGGACGTCGTCGATCGTCCCCTGGAGGAGGAACGCCTGCTCGGGCACCTCGTCGTGCTTGCCTTCGACGATCTCCTTGAACGAGCGGATGGTGTCGGCGATCTTGACGTACTTGCCCGGGATGCCGGTGAACTGCTCGGCGACGTGGAACGGCTGGGAGAGGAAGCGCTGGATCTTGCGGGCTCGGGCGACGACGAGCTTGTCGTCCTCGGAGAGCTCGTCGATGCCGAGGATCGCGATGATGTCCTGCAGGTCCTTGTACTTCTGCAGGATCTGCTGGACCTGCCGCGCGACGGCGTAGTGCTCCTCGCCGACGACCATCGGGGAGAGGATCTTGGAGGTCGAGGCGAGCGGGTCGACGGCCGGGTAGATGCCGAGCTCGGCGATCTGGCGCGAGAGGACGGTCGTCGCGTCGAGGTGGGCGAAGGCCGTCGCCGGGGCCGGGTCGGTCAGGTCGTCGGCCGGGACGTAGATCGCCTGGACCGACGTGATCGAGCCCTTCTTCGTCGAGGTGATCCGCTCCTGGAGCTCGCCCATCTCCGTCGCGAGGTTCGGCTGGTAGCCGACGGCGGAGGGCATGCGGCCGAGGAGCGCGGAGACCTCCGAGCCCGCCTGCGTGAAGCGGAAGATGTTGTCGATGAAGAGGAGGACGTCCTTCCCTTCCGTGTCGCGGAACCACTCGGCGACCGTGAGGCCCGTCAGCCCGACGCGCAGGCGCGCGCCCGGAGGCTCGGTCATCTGGCCGTAGATGAGCGAGGCCTTCGACTTCTTCCAGTCGTTCGGGTCGATGACTCCCGACTCGGTCATCTCGAGCCAGAGGTCGTTCCCCTCGCGGGTCCGCTCGCCGACGCCCGCGAAGACCGAGTAGCCGCCCGCGGCCTTCGCGACGTTGTTGATGAGCTCCATGATGAGAACGGTCTTGCCGACGCCCGCGCCGCCGAAGAGGCCCGTCTTGCCCCCCTTCGTATACGGCTCGAGGAGGTCGATGACCTTGATCCCCGTCTCGAACATCTCGACCGAGGTCGTCTGCTCGTCGTACGGCGGGGCGTGCCGGTGGATCGGCCACCGCTCCTTCGTCGCGACCGGCCCGAGGCCGTCGACCGGCTCGCCGATGACGTTCAGGATCCGGCCGAGCGTCTCGGGTCCGACCGGGACCGAGATCGGCGCGCCGAGGTCGACCGCCTTCATGCCCCGCACGAGGCCGTCGGCCGGCTTCATCGCGATGCAGCGGACCCGGTTCTCGCCGAGGTGCTGGGCCACCTCGGTCATCAGGTCGATCTCGACCGTGGAGAGGCCGTCCGGGTCGGTCACGTGAACGGCGTTCATGATGGAGGGCAGGTGCCCGCCCGGGAACTCCACGTCGACGACGGGGCCGATGACCTGGACGATCTTTCCTTCGATGGCCATGTGCTACCTCTGCGGCCGGCGGGGCCGGGAGTACTCGTGGGACGGGGAGACGGGGCGGTTCGAGCCTGTCTGGGCGGCCGCGAAGGGGGTCCGGGAGGAACCCGGGCCCGGGTTCCCCCGGATCACTCCGGAGCGGGCCGTCACTTCAAGGCCTCCGCGCCGGAGACGATCTCGATGAGCTCCTTCGTGATCTTCGCCTGGCGCGCCCGGTTGTAGGTGAGGGTGAGCGAGTCGATCATCTCGCCCGCGTTCTTCGTCGCCGACTCCATCGCCGTCATGCGCGCGGCGTTCTCGGCGGCGTTCGACTCGAGGAGGACCCGGAAGAGCTGGAACTCGACGTGCCGCGGGAGGAGCCTGCCGAGGATGACGTCCGGGCCTGGCTCGAAGAGGTAGTCCGTCCCCGCGGGTTCGGCCGCGCCGAGCTCCCCGAGCTCGATCGGGAGGAGTCGCTTCGTTCCGACGACCTGGGAGATGACGCTCCGGAACTCGTTGTGGACGACGTAGACGGCATCGACCTCTCCACCGGTGAAGCGCGCGGCGAGGGACCGGGCCACCTCGGCGGCCGTGTCGTAGCCGAACCGTTGGAAGAGGCCGGGGCGGGCCTCGAGGACGGGGACCGTCCGCCGCTTCCAGAAGTCGACGGCCTTGCGGCCGAGCGTCACGAGGGAGACCTCGACGCCCGCCGCCCGCTTCTCGCGGATGAAGCCGCCGGCGACGCGGTTCACGTTCGTGTTGAAGGCCCCGCAGAGCCCCTTGTCGCCCGTCACGACGACGAGGATCACCTTCTTCTCCTCGCGCTGCGCGAGGAGCGGATGGGCGGGCGCGCCGTCGTCCCGCGACGGGAGCCGGCCCGCGACCGAGGCGAGCGTCGCGCCGAGCGTGCGGGCGTACGGGCGCGCCGCGAGGACCCGCTCCTGCGACCGGCGGAGCTTGGACGCGGCGACCATCTTCATCGCCTTCGTGATCTGCTGCGTCGACTTGACGCTGCGGATCCGCCGCCGGATGTCGATCAGGTTCGGCATCGCGTCTCCGGGATCAGGCCTTCGCGCTCGGGTTGTCGGCGAGGAAGAGCTTCTTGGCCTCCGTCACCGCGGCGGCGAGCGCCTCCTCGAGCTCCTTCGTCATCTTCTTCGCCGTCCGGACCTCGTCGAGGAGGGCGTTCTTCTCGGAGACGAGGGTCCGGTGGAGCGTCTTCTCGAACGGCAGGACCGCCTCGACGCGCAGGTCGTCGAGGAAGCCCTTCGTCCCCGCGAAGACCGAGGCGACCTGCAGGGCGACGTCCATCGGGACGAAGACGTTCTGCTTCAGGATCTCGGTCAGGCGCTTTCCGCGGTTCAGCTGGCTCTGGGTCGCCTTGTCGAGGTCGGAGCCGAACTGGGCGAAGGCGGCGAGCTCGCGGTACTGCGCGAGGTCGAGGCGGAGCGTACCGGAGACGGTCCGCATCGCCCGGACCTGCGCCGACCCTCCGACGCGGGAGACCGAGATGCCGACGTTGATGGCGGGCCGCTGGCCCGAGTAGAAGAGGTCCGACTCGAGGAAGATCTGCCCGTCGGTGATCGAGATGACGTTCGTCGGGATGTAGGCGGAGACGTCGTTCGCCTGCGTCTCGATGATCGGGAGCGCGGTGAGCGAGCCGCCGCCGAGGTCGTCGTTCAGCTTCGAGGCGCGCTCGAGGAGGCGGCTGTGGAGGTAGAAGACGTCGCCCGGGTACGCCTCGCGGCCCGGCGGCCGGCGGAGGAGGAGCGAGATCTCGCGGTAGGAGGCCGCCTGCTTGGAGAGGTCGTCGTAGATGACGAGGACGTGCCCGCCCGGGTTCTCCTTGCTCGCGGGCTTGCCGTCCTTGCCCGTGAACTGGAAGTACTCGCCCATCGCGCAGCCGGCGTAGGGGGCGATGTACTGGAGCGGGGCCGGGTCGGACGCGCTCGCGGCGACGACGATGGTGTGCTCCATCGCGCCGTGGGTCTCGAGCGTCTGGACGACTTGCGCGACCGTCGAGTTCTTCTGCCCGATCGCGACGTAGATACAGACGACGCCCTTCCCCTTCTGGTTGATGATGGCGTCGAGGGCGACGGAGGTCTTGCCCGTCTGTCGGTCGCCGATGATCAGCTCTCGCTGGCCGCGGCCGATCGGGATCATCGCGTCGATCGCCTTCAGGCCGGTCTGCATCGGCTCCTTGACGGGCTGGCGCGCGACGACGCCGGGCGCGATCCGCTCGATCGGGTAGTACTCCTTCGCCTCGATCGGCCCTTTGCCGTCGAGCGGCTGGCCGAGCGGGTCGACGACGCGGCCGACGACGGCCGGCCCGACCGGGACGGAGATGATCCGCTTCGTCCGTCGGACCTCGTGCCCTTCGCGGATCTTCGCGGTGTCGCCCATCAGGACGCAGCCGACGTCCTCCTCCTCGAGGTTCAGGGCGAGGCCGAAGACATCGTTCGGGAACTCGAGCAGCTCGCCCGCCATGACCTTGTCGAGGCCGTAGACCCGGGCGATGCCGTCGCCGACGGAGAGGACCGTCCCGACCTCGGCGGTGTCGATGCCCCGGTCGAGCCCGGCGAGCTGCGCCTTGATGAGCTGCGTGATTTCGCGTGCGCTGATGTCGGTCATTGCGGCGTCTCTTTCCTCGTCCTGTGGTGGGTCACGCGGCCCCGGAGGCGCTCTCCAGAGCCTTCCGCGCACGAGCGAGCCGGCGCGAAAGGGAGGCGTCGAAGACCTCGCTCCCCAGCCGGACGACAAAGCCCGACAGGAGCGAGGGGTCGAGTTCGGTGCGGAGACGGACGCGCGTCCCGTTGCGCGCCTCGAGGGCTTCGCGGATCGCCGTCTCGGCGTCCGGGCCGAGCGGCGCGACGGAGCGGACGGTCGCCTCGACGACGCCACGCGCCTCGTCGACGCGGTCGCGGATCGCGTCCAGGACGGCGGGGAGCGCGAGGAAGCGTCCCCGGTCGAGGAGCGTCCGGAGGAGCCGCCCGGCGAGCTCGGGGGCCCCCGCGCTCCCGGCCAGCGAGGCGACGAGCGCCCGCTTGTCCGCGCGCGGGATCGCCGGGTTCGTGGAGAAGGCCCGGAGCTCCTCGGAGGCATCCAGGGCGCGGGCGAGCGTCTCGAGCGACGGGAGGAGCGCCTCGACGGCGTCGGGAGAGCCGGCGACCTCGAAGAGCGCGTCGACGTACGGGCGCGTGAAGGCGGCTCCGCCCGCTTTCATCGGCCGTCTCCCGCGAGGTTTCGGACGCCCTCGGAGACGAGCCGCTTCTCGTCTTCGGGCGTGACGTTCTTCGCGACGAGCTCGCGGGCGAGCTCGACCGCGAGGTCGGCGGCGTACGCGGTCAGGTCGTTCCGCGCGGTCCTCACGCGGGCGTCGAGCTCGGCGGCGGTACGCGCCGAGATTCGCGCCGCCTCCTCGGCGGCGTGGGCTTCGATCTCGGACTCCTCGGCCCGAGCCTGCTCGAGGGCGTTCCTGCGCATCGCCTCGATCTCCGCCTCGATCCGCGTGAGCCCCTCCCCGACCTCCTTCGCGACCGCTTCGGCCCGGTCGCGGTCCGCCTCGGCCTTCGCGAGCGAGTCGGCGACCTGCGCGCGCCGGTTCTCGAAGAACTGGACGAGCGGCTTTCGGAGGAGCCAGACGAGAAGCGCGAGGAACCCGAGGAGGTTCAGCGTCTGCCAGAAGGGGTACGGGAGGCCGAGGAAGGTGTGCGCCCCCTCCCCTCCGCCGGCGAGAAGGAGCGCAATCGGTCCGGACGACATCAGGCCACCTTCCGGCCGAGGGCGTAGTTCGCGATCTCGGCGGCGATCGCCTTCGCCTCGGCGGCGAGCTGCTCGCGGGCGGAGAGCGCGTCGCGCTCGAGCCGGGCCTGCGCCTCGGCCGCGGCGCGCCGCGCCTTCTCGCGCGCCTCGTCGAGGATCGCCTGCCGGCGCTCGCCGGCGGCGGCTCGGACCGCCTCTCGATGCGCGAGCGCCTCGCGGCGGGCCTCGGTCAGCCGACGGTCGAGGTCGGCCGCGACCTCGCGCTGGCGCTCCAGCGCCGCCTCGGACGAGGCCCGGGCCTCGTCGACGCGACGCTCGCGCGCCGCCAGGACGGCGCCGAGCGGCGCGAGCAGGAATCTCCTCAGGACCACGTAGGCGGCCCAGAAGATGACGACGACGAGAATCAGGGAGAGGTCGGGCAGTTGCATCGCTCGTTCCGCTCTCGAGGGCGCGCTGCGGACTTCGCCCCCGGGCGCACCGCGAGCCGGAAGTCCGCACGGGGGCCGCGTTTATGCCACAGACCCGCCGGAGCGGTCAACGCGAGCACGTCGGGCGCGCTACGATTCCCGCCCGGATGACGGCGGAGCGGTGATAGACGACAAAACGACCGATCGCTTGATTTCTGCTTTCGAGACCGCCTCCCGGCTCTGGGACGAGGCCTCGGCCCGGACCGCGCCGGGGGAGGTCGCTTGCCGCGCCGGCTGCTTCGGCTGCTGCATCGGGCTCTTCGAAATCTCCCTTGCCGAGGCGGTTCTCGTCCGATCCGGAGTGGCATCTCTCCCGGACGAGGTTCGGGCCGACGTCCTCTCGCGCGCCCGCCGCATCGTCTCCGAGAGCGCCCGCGCGTTCCCCGGCGACGCCGCGCGGGGGCTGCTCGATCCGGATCGCACCGAGGAGGCCGACGACGCCTATTTCGAGGTCGTCGCCGACCGGGCCTGCCCGATGCTGGAGCTGCCTTCGGGCCGCTGCCGGATCTACGCCTCGCGTCCCATCACCTGCCGGACCTATGGGTTCGCCTGGGCGAAGGACGGAGCGGTGATCCATCCCCCGTGCGGCCTGAACCTCCCCGGAGCGTCGGCCGGGAGGCAGCTCGAGGCGTCGATCGACATCGGCCGGATCGACGAGGCCGGGGAGGTTGCCGCGGAGATCGCGGAGGACCTGGGCCTGGAGCCCGCGGTCGAATCGACAATCGCGCACGCCGTCGTCGGGAGCGCTTTCGGCCCCCGGCTCGGCTGATTCAGCCCTTCTTCGCGGGGGAGGCGGCGCCAGCGACGGGCAGGGCCGGGTCGGACGGCGGCCCCGGGGCTCGACCGACCTGAGGGCCGGTCTGGACGGGACCCTGGATGATCGCCCCGTCCTCGACGAGGAGCGACGGGGTGTGGATCTCCGCCTGAAGGCGCGCCCCCGCATGGACCTCGACCCGCTCCCGGGCATAGACGACGCCCCGAACGTTTCCCGACACGGAGAGGCGCCCGACGTGGATCTCGGCGTCGATCGACGCGCCATCCCCGATGACGAGCTCGTTCTTCGTCACGACCTTTCCCTTGAGAACGCCGTCGATACGGAACGTGTCCTCGAAGGAGAGGGTCCCCTCGAATCGTGCCCCCCTGTCGAGGAACCCGTTCAGGACGCCCCCCTTCTTCCCGCCGATCACCCTTCCCCTCCCATGAGGCGCTCGAAGAGGCCGATCAGCTGCTCCTCCGAGTAGAACGAGAGGCGGACCTCGCCCCCCTTCTTCCGGCGGCGTATCTCGACCTTCGTCCCGAGGGCCCGCTGCAGCCGGCGCTCGGCGTCCCGGGTGTCCGGGTCGCCCTCGGGGGCAGCCGGCTTCTTGGGCCCGCCGGCCAGGAACTCCTGGACCCGGGCTTCGGCCGCGCGGACGGAGAGGCCGCGCCGGAGGAACTCGCGGGCGAGCGTCTCCTGGTCCGCGGCCGAGGAGAGCGCGAGAAGCGGCCGGACGTGCCCTGCGGTGAGGAGGCCGTCCTCCACCTGGGTCCGGATCTCGGCCGGGAGCTTCAGGAGGCGCATCGCGTTCGCGACGGTCGTTCGGTCCTTGCCGACCCGCTCCGCGATCTCCTCCTGGGTCATCCCGAAGCTGTCCTTGAGGTGCTGGTACCCCTCGGCCTCTTCGACCGCCGTAAGGTCGCGGCGCTGGAGGTTCTCGACGAGGGCCAGGAGCAGGTGGTCCCGGTCCTCCAGCCCCTCGCGAACGAGGACGGGGACGCGGGAGAGGCCCGCCAGGCGGGCAGCCCGGGCACGGCGTTCGCCCGCCAGTATCCGGAAACGCTCCCCGTCGCGGGTCACGAGGATCGGCTGCAGGATCCCCGACTCCTTGATCGATCGGGCCAGCTCCTCGATGCCATCGTCGTCGAACCGACGCCGGGGCTGCCGGCGGTTCGCCTCGAGGTGGTCGAGGTCGATCGTCTGGACCGAGCTGCCGGAGCGGGGCTCGGCCGGGGCCGGACGGGCGGAGGGAATGAGGGCCGAGAGGCCCTTCCCGAGCGCGGGTTTCTTGGTCACGGCTGCCCTCCGTTCCCTCCGGCCAGGTCGCGCCGCAGGAGCTCGCGGGCGATCGCGAGGTACGCCTCGGCCCCGCGCGAGCGGATGTCGTAAAGGAAGATCGGCTTGCCGAACGAGGGGGCCTCGCCGAGACGGACGTTCCGCGGGACCGGCGGCTCCAGGAAGGTCGCCCCGAAGTAGCGACGGATCTCTTCGAGGACCTGGCGGGAGAGATTGAGCCGCTCGTCCAGCATCGTCGCGACGACGCCGGCGATCGCGAGGCTCGGGTTGAGCCCCTCCCGGACCCGCTCGATCGTCGAGACGAGCTCAGAGACGCCTTCCAGGGCGTAGTACTCGCACTGGATCGGGACGAGGACGCCATCCGCTGCGGTCAGGGCGTTCAACGTCAGGAGGCCGAGCGATGGCGGGCAGTCGACGAAGACATAGTCGAACTCCTCGGTCAGTCCGTCCAGCTTCCGGGCGAGGAGGTACTCCCGTTCCTCGACGCCGACGAGCTCGATCTCCGCGCCGACGAGGTCGCGCGAGGCCGGGATCAGCTTCAGCCCGGCGAGCTCGGTCGGACGGGCCACCTCGCCCAGGGAGGCGTTCCCGAGAATCCAGTCGTAGACCGTCTTCTCGAGGCTCCCCTTTTCCACGCCGAGCCCGCCCGTCGTGTTCCCCTGCGGGTCGAAGTCGACGAGAAGCACCCTCTTCTCGAGGACCGAGAGCGCCGCGGCGAGGCTGATCGCCGTCGTCGTCTTCCCGACGCCCCCCTTCTGGTTCGCGACCGCGAGCCGTTTCACGTGGAACTCCCCCTTCGCCGGTACCTGCGGCCGGCCATTGCGCGGCAAGGTACGGCACTCGGATCACACGGCTGCGCGCCGACGACCTGGCCGCCCCGGGCGCTGTGGATCTCCCTGTGGAAATGTTTCACGTGAAACACTCCACACGGGCGATCCCCCGGCGCTCCGCGCCGGCGCTCCTCACGAACGAAACAACGGCCCCCGGAAGGTCGCGGCGAAGCTCCCCGATGAGCGGCTCCGTCGTCCAGAAGAGTGCGACGGCGCCCGGCCCCATCACGGGACGGGCCTGGCGAAGGATCCCTCCGGCGTCGGCGACGGCGCGGCTCGTCAACAGGTCGCAGGGAGGGGCGCTCTTCATCCGATCGATCGCGGGATCGGGGAATCTAGCGTTCACGACACGAGCCGTCAATTCGAGCGCCCCGATCGCCTCCTCCAGGAACCGTGCCTTCTTCCCCGTGGCGTCGACGAGGACGCCTTCCAGGTCTACGCGCGCGATGAGAAGGGGAATCGCCGGGAAGCCCCCTCCCGATCCGATGTCCAGGAGCCGCAGGGTCCGCCCGGCCGGGGCCGGAAGAAGCCGCAGGCCCTCGAGGGCGTCGAGAACGTGCCGCGCGAGGAGCGTCTCGAACGTCGCTTCCTTCCGCGAGACCAGGTTGACGGCCTCGTTCCGTCGAAGCAGGAGGTCGAGGAAGGAGGCAAGCCGCCCGGCCGTGGCGGCGCCGACCGGAAGCCCCGCCCCCTCGAGCGCCGCGAGAACCGTCGCCGACGTCTCCTTCATGCGGCCGCCTCGCCGCCCCGCATCGCCAACCGCGCGAGCAGGAGCGTCACAGCCGCGGCGGTGACGCCCGGAATCCGGGCCGCCTGCCCAAGCGTCCGGGGCCTGTGCCTCTCGAGCTTCTCCGTCGCCTCGGCCGAAAGCCCCGGAATCCCGGCGTACCTGAAGCCGGCCGGGATTCGCTTCTCCTCGGCCCGGCGAACCCTCTCGAGCGCCTCACGCTCCCGTCGCAGGAAGCCCTCGTACCGCAGGTCGTTCACCAGCCTCGACCACTCCTCGTCGTCGAGCCCTGCGAGCGGACCCGTCAGTCGTACTTCGAGCCACCTCCGCAGCCCTTCCGGCGCGTCCGGCCTGCGGAGGAGGCCGGCGCCGGTCGATTCCTCGGCGAGCGGGACGGCGAGCCGCTCGAGCGCGGCGACCGTCTCCCGATCGGGAACGACACGCAGCCTTGCGAGCGCTTCGCGGGCCGCCGACTGCCGGGCCTCCCACTCGAGGAGAGGCTCGGCCTCCTCCTCGGAGAGAAGTCGAGCGGCGACCGCCCTCGGCACCAGCCGGGCGTACGCCGAGTCCGCGCCGAGAAGGAGCCTGTGTTCCGCCCGCGAGGTGAGGAGGCGATAGGGTTCGTCCGCGCCGAGCGTCACGAGGTCGTCGATCATCACACCGATGTAGGCCTCGTGACGGCCCAGCGTGAACGGAGGCACCGTCCTCCCGCCCGCGACGACGGCCGCGTTCGCCCCTGCGATCAACCCCTGGCCCGCGGCCTCCTCGTAGCCGGAGGTTCCGTTCAGCTGGCCCGCGAGGAAGAGGCCCGGGAGCGCACGCGTCTCGAGCGTGTCTTCGAGCTGCTCCGGGAAGACGACGTCGTACTCGACGGCGTACGCGGGCCGGAGGATCTCCGCCTGCTCGAGCCCCGGCAGGCTCCGGACGATCTCGACCTGGACTTCGGCAGGGAGAGACATCGAAAGCCCGCCGAGATAGGTCCACTCCGTCCCGAGCCCTTCGGGTTCGACGAAGACGGTGTGCCGCTCCCTCTCCGGAAAGCGGACGATCTTGTCCTCGATTGATGGGCAGTACCGCGGCCCACGCCCCTCGATCCGACCCGAGTAGAGCGGCGAGCGGCCGAGGTTCGTCCGGATCAGCTCGTGCGTACGTTCGGTCGTGTGGCTCAGCCAGCAGTCGACCTGCGGCAGGCGCGGGAACGGCTCGCCGCGGCTGCGGAGCGAGAACCGGCGGGGCCGGGCATCGCCAGCCGAACGGAGCATTTTGCATCGATCCATTGATTTTCCGTGGACTCTTGGCGGCGTTCCCGTCTTCATCCGCCCCATGCGCAAGCCGAGCGCCCGGAGGCTCTCGGAGAGCGCGGAGCTGGGCGCCTCGCCCCACCGCCCCGCCTCCTCTCGACGCTCCCCGACGTGGACGAGCCCGCGCAGGAACGTCCCGCTCGTCACGACGGCCGCAGAGCAGGCGAGCTCGGAGCCGTCCTCCAGCCGCAGGCCGGCGAGCCGCCCGCCCCGGACGAGGAACCCGGCTGCGGTCCCCTCCTCGATCACCAGGTTCGGCTGGCGCGCGAGAAGCGCTGCAAGCGCCGCCGCGTAGGCCCGCCGGTCCGACTGACAACGAAGCCCCTGGACGGCCGGTCCGCGCGAGGCGTTCAGGACCTTGAACTGGATTCCGGTCCCGTCGGCAACGCGCGCCATCAATCCGCCGAGCGCGTCGATCTCGCGGACGACCTGCCCTTTCGCGAGACCCCCGATCGCCGGGTTGCAGCTCATCCGACCGATAGCGGCCCGCTCGCGTGTCAGGAGGAGCGTCCTCCTCCCGAGCCGGGCCGCCGCCGCGGCCGCTTCGGCTCCGGCGTGTCCACCCCCGACGACCACGACCTCGTACCTCTCCCTCATTTCCCGACGCAGAACCTCTCGAAGATCCGATCCAGAAGCTCCTCGGTCGCCGTTTCGCCCGTGATCTCTCCGAGCGCGTGGAGCGCCGCCCGGACCCCGACCGCAGCGAGCTCCCCTGGGAGCTCCGCGCTCAGCGCCCCGAG
>CAZWRQ010000124.1:0-13726 GCA_964636395.1 uncultured Holophagales bacterium | reverse complement strand
AGCTGCATCACCGGTACCGGGTTCATGAAGTGCATCCCGATGACGCTCTCGGGCCGCTTCGTCGCGGCGGCGAGCCGCGTGATCGAGATCGAGGAGGTGTTCGAGGCGAGGATCGCCCCCGGCTTCAGGAGCCCGTCGAGCCGCGAGAAGAGGCCGCGCTTGACCTCCTCGTTCTCGACGATCGCCTCCACGACGAGATCGGCATCCGCGAGCGCGGCGAGGTCGCTCGCTACGGAGATCCGAGCGAGAGCGGCATCGGCTGCCTCCGCGGCGACCTTCCCCTTCTCGACCTGGCGTCCCAGGTTCTTCCGGACGACCGCGAGCCCCTTCTCCGCCAGCGCCGCGTCGACGTCGGTGAGGGACACGGCTTTCCCCGCCAGCGCCGCCACATGGGCGATCCCCGCCCCCATCTGACCCGCTCCGATCACCCCGATGCGCTCGATCGCCATCACCGCTCCTCCGCCGGTCCGCGTCCCGCGCGGGCCCTGCCGGCGGAGCGTATCAGGCGAAAAATGCCTTCAGAAGGCCGCGCTCCCGGGGCGTGCCGCCGCCGCCAGGGCCGTCCCGATTCCCAGCAGCGACGCGATCGACCAGGCGAGCGGACCGACGACGGGGACGAGCGACACGCCCCCGAGCAGGGCGAGCCCCACCGCGAGGGCCGCGGGGTCTCCGAAGAGCAGGCTCCCCCTCGCGGCCGTCCGCGTCAGGCTCCTCCCGAGGGCGACGAAGACGGCGGCGATCCCGAAGGCCTTCGCGAGGGCGAGCGCCACGACGAGCAGGCCCACGGCGAAGAGGCCGGCGGTCGCGGGAAGGACGAGAAGGAGGAGCGCGGAGACGAGAAGAACGGAGAGGACGGCTGCGGCTCCGATCGCCGTCACGGCGGTGAGCCGTCCCGGCACGAGCGCGGAGGCGCCGGTCAGCGGCCGGGGAGCGAGCCGGAGGAGGACGAGGCCGACGATCAGCCAGGCGAGGAGAAGGGCGAGCCGGAACGCGAGGAAGAGGCCCCGGACGGGGCGCACGGCGAGCGGGGACGTCTTCAGCTCTGCGGCGAAGGCGGCCTCGAGCGCTCCGACGGTCAGGAGCCGGCCGCCGACGGGAGCCGGACCGGGGCCGCTCGCCCGGACCTCTCCCCCGAGGGCGAGGACGTCTCCGCCGACGGCCGCTCCCGGACCGAGGTGAACGTCCCCTCCGAGCGCGACGACGTCCTTCTCGACCCGTCCGTCGATTCGGACGTCGGCCCCGATCGTCACGATCGTCCCCCGCACCACGCCCTCGACGCGCGCCTCCCGCCCCAGGGCGACGAGGTCGCCCGAGCGAATCTCCCCCGCGGGGACGAGAACGGGCTCAGCCGCGAAGCCCGTCGCGCTCGCGAGGAGGAGCGTCAGGAAGAGGAAGGAGCGGCTCCGGGCCATCTCCGGCCCCGGCTCAGCTTCGAGGGCGAGCGACCGGGAGCTCCGGCCGGCGGAAGCGGGCGAGCGCACCGAGGAGAGAGCCGGCCACGAGGGCCGCCCCACCTCCGAGGAGCGCCACGGCGCCGGGCGAGACCGCACCCGCGGCCCGCTCGGTCCCCTCCGCGAGGAGAGGGAGGGCGGCGACGAGGGTCGCGACCGGGCTTCCGAAGGCGACGGCGAGGAGCTCCGCCCAGACGGTCACGGCCGTCGCGGGTCCGAGGCTCCAGAGGGGGGTCAGGGCGAGCCCGAGGCTCCCTGCCAGGAGCCCGAGACCGACGGCGACCGGGAGGCGCCAGAAGGACGGCCGGGCGACCTCCCACGGCGCGAACGGCCTCGCCGCCACGACCCGGGAGGCAAAGTCTGCCGGCAGCTCCTCCCGGACCGAAGAGCTAACCATCTCGTCCAGAAACACTTCCATTCGCCTATCGAGCTCGAGCTCGGCTGGCGTCGGGTTCCCGTCGGAGGTCCTCGCGTGCATCGTCATCGTCCCGATCTCTCTATACGGCGCCCTTCGGCAAAAGATCTCGCAGGGCCTGGCGAGCCCGGAAGAGCTTGTTCTTCACCGTCCCGAGGGGCATCCCCTTCAGCTCCGCGATCTCCTCGTAGGCCAGCTCCCCGTGATGGCGGAGGCTGATCAGCTCCCGGTAGTCGTCCGGAAGCTTCTCGATCGCGAGGTCGAGCGCTTCCCGGAGGCGGGTCCGGGAGAGCTCCTCGAACGGGTCGGGCTTGCCGTCGACCGGGTCGATGGACCTGCGGTCCGACTCGTCGTCCGACGGGAGCTCGAGGGGAATGGCCCGGATCCTCCTCCGACGCAGGTGGTCGATCGCGGCGTTCCCGGCGATCCGGAACGCCCAGGTCGAGAAGCGATAGCGCGGGTCGAAGGAGTCGAGCGCGGAATAGAGCTTGAGGAAGACCTCCTGCGTCACGTCGCGCGCGTCCTCGGGGTCGCCGAGGTAGCGGGAGACGAAACGGAAGAGCCGGAGCTTGTAGCGATCGACGAGGAGCGTGAACAGCTCCTCCTCACCCCCGAGGATCCGGGCGACGAGGTCGGCGTCGGTCGGCGCTTCCGGGGCGTCCACCCCGCGATCCTGCCACAGGCCCGAACGAGGGAACTGACGCGGCGCGGACGAATCCCACGCGCCGCGATCGCGCGTGGGACGTGCGTGCGTCGCGGCACTCCGGACCGGAAGGTGATTGCATGAGACACCACACGACCCTCCCGATCCTCCTCCTCGCCCTCTCCGCCGCCGCCCTCCCGGCCGCGGGCCAGCCGCTCCCGAACGCCACGGTGGCGACGATCCCGGCCAACCCCGCACCTGGCGACGAGATCGTCCTGAAGCTCTCCGGGCAGTGGCCCGACGGCTGTGTCCCCGAGACGGGGCGGACGAAGCTGACGACGTCCGGGACGAAGCTGCAGGTCAACTTCAACTACTCCGGCATCCCCGGGCCGTGCACCGCGGCCGTCACCCCCTGGACGCTCGACGTCCCGGTCGGCCCGCTCGCCGCCGGGACCTACACCGTCGAGGTCACCCGGACCCGGACGTTCAGCGCCCCCGAGCCGATCGGCAACGGCACGTTCTCCGTCGTTCCGCTCGCCGCCGCGACCGTCTACGTCCCGGGCTTCTTCGCTCCCGGGGCGGCGGTCTCGATGGCGAGCACCCTCGCCGCCTACAACAACACCGACAAGAACGTCACCGTCGCGTTCACCGGCGCCTGGGACGGGCTCGGCGCCGCGCAGCCGCCCGCCGACGCCGCCGTCGGTCCGAACGGCGCCGCCATCCTCGACTCCCACACGCTCCGCGCGGGGCAGCACGTCCAGATGCTCGCGATCACGGCGCCCAGGCGCGTCGCGCTCCGCGCCACGCTCGAGCGCCTCGAGACGGTTCCCGAGGGTCTCGCGAAGGTCCCCGAGTCGCTCGGCCGCCTCGAGCTCCCGGTCTTCGGCGAGCTCTTCCCGGCCGGCATGACCGCCGTCGCCGGCGACGTCTCCCTCGCCACCTCCGAGTGCGCCGAAGGCGCGACCAACCGTCGCCGCGTGAACCTGACGCTCTTCAACGCGGGCGACGCCGCCGCCACGTTCCGCGTCTCGGCCGTCTCGGCGACGGCCGGCCCCGGCGGCCCGGCAACGGAGAAGGAGTACGCCGTTCCCGCCACCTCGATCGTCCAGTTCAACGACCTCCCGCTGGAGGGCCTGCCGGTCTGCGCAGCGGGGGGGGCGTGGTTCCGGATCACCGGTGACCAGCCGTTCCTCGCGTACCTCTCGACCGTTCGTCCGGAGACGCTCCCCGGGGTCCTCCCCTACGAGATCTTCCCCGCGAAGCTCGACCGCTGACCGTCCCTCCCGCGGCGCAGCAGCCGCGTCTCCCACCCCCGCGGGGGCCGGCACCGCCGGCCCCCGCTTCTCGCTTCGGGGTGTGCGGACCTAGAAGATGCTCGGCCGCTCCGCTTCGGGTATCACCATCGGGCTTCCGGACGCGCAGCCGAAGGCCGCGTGGAACTCCGGGAGGGCCGAGAGCGGGCCGAGGACGCGAAAACGTCCCGGGCTGTGCGGGTCGGTGTTCAGGCGGACGCGGAGCGCCTCGTCGCGGATGTTGTTTCGCCAGACCGACGCGTAGTTCAGGAAGAAGCGCTGCGCCGGCGTGAAGCCCTCGACTTTCTCCGCCGCGTTCGGGTCCGTCCCGAGCGCCCTACGGAGAGCCTCGTAGGCGACCTTCAGCCCGCCGAGGTCCGAGACGTTCTCGCCCAGCGTGAGCTTTCCGTTGATCGCCTGATCCGACAGGGGCCGGTACCCGTCGAACTGCTTCACGACGAGCGCCGTCCGGGTCTCGTAGGCCTTCCGGTCCTCCTCGGTCCACCAGTTCTTCAGGTTCCCGTCGGCGTCGTAGCGGCTTCCGGAGTCGTCGAAGCCGTGCGTCATCTCGTGCCCGATGACGACGCCGATGCCGCCGTAGTTCACGGCGTCGTCCCCGTCGGCCCAGAAGAACGGAGGCTGGAGTATCCCGGCCGGGAAGACGATCTCGTTCATCGTCGGGCTGTAGTAGGCGTTCACCGTCGGCGGGGTCATCCCCCACTCGGTCCGGTCGATCGGCTTGCCGAGCTTGCCGAGGTTCCGCTTCGCCTCGAACGCGTTCGCCGCGACGACGTTCTCGAAGTAGGAGCCGCGGGAGACCTCGAGGGCCGAGTAGTCGCGCCACGTGTCGGGGTAGCCGATCTTCACGCCGAACGCCGCGAGCTTCTTCTGCGCCGCCTTCTTCGTCTCGTCCCCCATCCAGGGGAGGGCCGCGATCCGGTCCTTCAGGGAGGCGCGCAGGTTCTCGACGAGGGCCCTCATCCGTTCCTTCGACCTCGGCGAGAACGTGCGCTCGACGTAGAGCTGGCCGAGGGCCTCGCCGAGGGCGCGGTCCGTCGCGGCCTGGACCCTCTTCCAGCGCTCCTCCTGCTGCGGCACGCCGTTCAGCGTCCGGCCGTAGAAGGAGAACGCCTCCTCCTCGAACCTCTTCGGAAGGGCGTCGGCCGAGGCGCGGACGAGGTGCCAGCGGAGGTAGGCCTTCCACGCGTCGAGCGGCTCGGACGAGGCGAGCGCCGCGAACGCCTTCGCGAACTCGGGCTGGCGCACGTTGAGCTCCTTCAGGCTCCCGGCCCCGAGCGCGCCGAAGTAGGCCGCCCAGTCGTAGCCGGGCGCCTCGGCGACCAGCTCCGCGACGCTCCGCTTGTTGTAGTTCCGTTCCGGGTCGCGCAGCTCGACCCGCGTCCGCGCGGCCGTCGCGAGCTTCGTCTCGAGGGCCATGACCTCGGCGGCCTTCGCCTTCGCCGCCTCCGGGGCGTCGCCGAGGAGCTCGAGCATCCGCGTCACGTGGGCGACGTACTTCTCGCGGAGCTCCTTCGACTTCGCGTCTTCCTTCAGGTAGTAGTCGCGGTCGGGGAGGCCGAGCCCGCCCTGGGAGAGCATGGCCAGGTAGCGGGTCGTCTCCTTCTGGTCCTGCCCGACGAAGAACGCATAGCCCGCCATCAGGCGTCGCCCGTGGAGCTCGGCGACGAGCTTCGGGAGATCGGCGCTCGACTTCAGGGCGTCGATCTTCGCGAGCCAGAGCTCGAGCGGCTTCGTCCCGGCCTTCTCGATCGCGGCCTCGTCCATGCCGGAGGCGAAGAAGTCGCCGACCTTCTGCTTCACGCTCCCCTTCGGCCAATCGGCCCTCGCGGAGGTCTCCTCGAGGATCGCCTTCAGGACCGCCCGGTTGCGGTCGGCGAGCTCCTCGAAGGAGCCCCAGCGCGACTTGTCGGACGGGACCGGGTTCGCCTTCAGCCAGCCCCCGACGGCGTGCTGGTAGAAGTCCTCGCACGGCTTGACGGCCGGGTCGAACGAGGCCGGGTCGACCGGCTTCTGGCCGCCGGAAGCCGGCGGGACCGCGGGACCGGTCGCGGCGGCCGTGAACGAGAGGGTCAGGACGGGGATCGCCAGGACGGACATCGAGCGCATCGCTCCTCCTTGTCGGGCCGAATCTACGACGGGCGCGGGGCCGGGGTTTCGGCGCGTGAAGCCGGCCGGAGGCCCCGACCTCCCGTACGATGGAGGAAGTGGCTCCCGCACCCGGCGCCTTCGCCTTCGAGCGCGCGACGAAGCGCTACGGCGACCTCCTCGCCCTTTCCGAGCTGACGCTGGCCGTGCCGCCCGGCGTCGTCTTCGCGCTCGTCGGTCCGAACGGGGCCGGGAAGACGACGGCGATCGGCCTCCTGACGGGGCTCCTCGCGCCGACTTCGGGGCGGGCGGCCGTCTTCGGCGTCGACGTGGCGGAGGATCCCGTCGGGGCGAAACGGCGGCTCGGGTTCGTCCCCGACCGCCCGTACCTCTGGCCGCGGTGGACGCCGCGCGAGACGCTCCGGTTCGTCGGGGCGGTCTTCGGCGCGAAGGGAGCCGCGCTCGAGGAGCGGATCGAGGCCGAGCTCGCGGCCTTCGGCCTCGACGGGTCCGCCGACCGGACGAACGAGACGCTCTCCCACGGGACGCGGCAGAAGGTCGCCCTCGCACAGGCCTTCCTCCACGACCCCGCCCTCTTCGTCCTCGACGAGCCGATGGTCGGCCTCGACCCCCACGCGCAGAGGGCCCTCGTCGAGAGGCTGAAGGAGCGGACCGCGCGCGGCGCCGCCGTCCTCCTGACGACGCACCACCTCGCGCTCGCCGAGGAGGTGGCCGACGAGGCGGGGGTCCTCGTGAAGGGTCGCCTCGTCGCGCGCGGCGCCCCGCTCGCGATGAGCGCGCGCGGGGCGACGGGGCGGCTCTCCGAGCTCTTCTTCGACCTCGCCGCGGACGACGGGGAGCCGTGAGCGCCGGGGCGGTCTCTCTCGCGAACGCCCTCCGCGCGGCCGGCCGGTCGCTCTCACCGCGCTCGACGGCGGAGGCCGCGGGAGTCCTCGCCGTGGCGCTCTTCTCGGGGACGTTCATCGCGGGTGAGTACGCGGGTCTCGCGTACCTCCTCCGCCTCGGACGGAGCGCGGCGGCGCAGCTCCCCGCGCTCGTTCCGGAGATCCTCCTCGAGCGGCTCCTCCTCGGCGCGTTCGCGGGCGCGGGAGTCCTCCTCCTCCTCGGCGCCCTGACGACGGCCGTCTCGACGCTCTTCCTCTCCGAGGAGCTCCTCCTCCGGATGGCGCTCCCGATCCCGCACGCGCGGCTCCTCCTCCGCCAGGTCGAGGCGACGGTCGCGCTCGCCTCGGGGCCGGCGACCCTGATCGTCCTCCCGGCCGTCGTCCTCGCGGCGCGCACCAGCGCGACGGGGGCCGCGGCGCTCGGTGCCGCCTTCCTCTCCGTCGCCGTCCTCGCGGGGGCGGCCGGCTCCGCGCTCGCGCTCGCCGTCGTGGCCGTCTTCCCTCCGCGACGGGCCCGCCTCCTCGCGGCGTTCCTCTCGGCCACGGGCTTCGCCGTGGCGATCGTCGGCGCCCGCGGGGCACGCCCCGAGCGCTTCCTCGACCCCTCCGCCGCGCTCGACCTCCTCCTTCGCGCCGGGACGACACCCCTCGCCGAGCCGGGCGGGAACCCCGCGGCGCTGGCCGCGCGGGCCGCCGCACGGGCCCTCGCGGGAGACGCTACCGGCCTCCTCCACGCTCTCCTCCTTCTCGCGGGCGCGCTCCTGCTCACCGTCCTCCTCGCGCACCTCCTCGCTCCGCTCCACCTCCGGCTCCTCCGGCGGAGCCGCGAGGAGGCGGACGCCACGCCGCGCCGGCGGGTCCGGAGATTGGCCGCCTCCGCGGAGGGCCAGCTGCTCCGCGCGGAGGTCCGGACGCTCCTGCGCGACGCGGCGACACCGGCGCAGCTCGGGACGCTCGCCGCCGTCTTCGTCCTCGACCTCCTGAACCTGAAGCTCCTCCCCGGGGGCGACGCCGCCTCGCGCGACGTCGTCCACGGCTTGCAGTCGGGCCTCGGGCTCTTCCTCGTCTCGGCGCTCGCGCTCCGATTCGCCTACCCCGCCGTCTCGACGGACGGACGCTCGGCGCTCCTCCTGAAGTCGCTCCCCGTCTCCGCCGCGCGGCACCTCCTCGTAAGGTGGACGGTCCGGGCGATGCCGTCCCTCGCGGCGGCGCTCCTCCTCGCGGGCGCCTCCGCGTGGGCCCTCGAGGCGCGCGGCTTCCCGCTCGGCGCCGCGCTCGCCGTCGCCGCGGCGGGTGGCCTCGCGATCCCGGCGCTCCACCTCGGCCTCGGCGCGCTCCTCCCCCGCTACGACGCTCCGAATCCCGTTTCCGTCGCCCTCGGCCCCGGCGGCCTCGTCGCGATGGGACTCTCGACGCTCCTCTCCCTCGCCCCGGTCCTCGTCGTGAGCGAAGGGCTCCGGGGCCTCGTCGAGACGCTTCTCGACACGCGCCTCGACGGCCGAGTCCTCCTGGCCGCGTGGGGTGCGACCACGTCGGCGCTCTCGGCGGCGGCGATGCTCGCCGCTGCGCGGCGCCTCCCGCGGGCCGACGTCCCGGCTTCCTGAGCTAAGCCACCCGGTGCCGCGGCTCCTCGCCGCGCAGGACGCGCGCCGCCTCGGCGCAGGCCGTCCGCGCCATCGCGAGGCGCGTCTCGCGCGTCGCCGAGCCGAGGTGCGGGAGGAGGACGACGTTCGGGAGCGGGAGGAGGCCGGGGTGGACCGCCGGCTCCTTCTCGTAGACGTCGAGGCCGGCGCCGCCGAGGCGGCCCGACGCGAGCGCCGACGCAAGCGCCGCCTCGTCGACGATCGGGCCGCGGGCGGTGTTCACGAGGATCGCACCTGGCTTCATCCGGGCGAGCTCGTCCGCCCCGAAGCGGCCGCGCGTCGCCGGGGTGAGCGGCGCGTGGATCGTCAGGACGTCCGACTCGGCGAGGAGCCGCTCGAAGGCTTCCGGTCCGTCGGCGGCATCGCAGGTGACGACGCGCATCCCGAACGACACGGCCCGTCGGGCGACCGCCGTTCCGATCCGGCCGGGGCCGAAGACGCCGAGGGTCTTCCCTTCGAGCGAGGCGCCCGTCAGCTCCATCGGCTTCCATCCGTCCCACGTCCCCGACCGGATCAGCGCGTCGCCCTCGCGGAAGCGCCGCACCACGGCGAGGACCAGGAGCCAGGTCAGGTCCGCCGTCGCCTCCGTGAGGACGCCCGGCGTGTTCGTCACGACGATCCCGCGCTGGCGGCAGGCCTCGAGGTCGACGTTGTCGGTGCCGACGGCGCAGTTGGCGACGACCTTGAGGCGCGGGGCGAGCGCGAGGAGCTCCGCCGTCACCCTCTCGCGGGGCGTCGGGACCAGCGCGTCGGCGTCCGGGAGGTGCCGGCGCGCCTCCACCTCCCAGGCGTCCGCCCGGCCGACGACGACGACGAACGCCGAGAGGAGGTCGGTCGAGGAGGGCTCGGGGAGCGGCTGGGAGACGAGGACCTTCACGGCGGAAGGGTAACGCCGCCAGCGTACGATCCCGCCCCGTGACGCCGTCCTCGCGGAACCTCCCGCACACCCCGTTCGTAATGAGGGGGGCATGAAGGCCTCGCGCGCCCTTGCCCTCGGCCTGATCGGGGCCTTCGCCTTCGCCGGCCTCCTGCCGCGATTCGAGGCGGCGCAGCCGCGCGGGCTCCGTGTGACCCGACCCGCCGCAGTCGCGATCGCGACGGCCGAGGCGCGCCGGCTCGGGATACTGGTCGACGCGGCGTTCCGGGTCGAGACGTGGGAGGACTCTCAGCTCCTCGAGCAGGAGCTTTCGGGCGACGCGGCGCTCCGCAGACGAATGGAGCGGGACCCGGTCGTCGGCCCCCGGCTCGGCGGCTACCGCGTCACGTGGTTCCGGCCGGGCCTCGAGAAGTTCCCGGAGTTCGGGTCGGTCGTCGTCGGCGTCGACGGAACGGTCCTCGGCGCGCGGGCACGGGCCCGGGCCGAGGAGAAGGGGGGGAAGCCGACGGAGGCCGAGGTCCGGGCCGCGGCCGAGCGGTTCGTCGCCTCGCGCGTCTTCCCCGGCGCACCGGGCCCGATCCTCGACTCCGTCCGGCCGACCGTCCTGAAGGACCGGACCGACTACCTCGTCCGGTTCCGCGTCCCGCACGACGGGCCCCCGGCGTCCGTCTCGTTCTTCCTGAACGTTCACTTCGTCGGCGAGAAGCTCGCCGGCTGGGAGCTCTTCGAGGAGTACGGAGACGGTCGGGCCTTCCGCTACGAGCTCGGTGGCACGCTCACGACGACGTTCGTCCGGTTCGCCGCCGTCTTCGGCATCCTCTTCCTTCTCCTCGGCGTCTTCCTCCGGAAGTACCACGCGGGCGAGGTCGGGGTGGGGACGGGAGCGTGGCTCTTCGCCGGCCAGCTCGTCCTCTTCCTGGTCCTGGACGTCCTGACCGCGCGGGCCGACGCCTACGGCTTCGGCTTCGCCGGAACCGATGCGTTCTGGACGACCGTCTCGCAGACCGCTTTCCGCCTCCTCTTCCTCGACGTCCCGCTCGCGACGCTCGTCTTCCTCTCCTGGTCGGTCGGCGAGAGCTACGCGCGCGAACGCTGGGGAGAGCGGCTCGCGTCCTTCGACGCCCTCCTCCGACGCGACGCCCGGAACGCCACCGTGGGCGAATCGATCCTGACCGGACTCTTCCTCTCGCCCGCCGTCGCGGCCGCCGCGCTCCTGCCGTTCGTTCCCGCGCTCGCGCTCGGGGGTGTCCGTCCCGTCCTCGGAGACGGCGCGTACGCCGTCCTCGTCTCCGAGGCCGGACCGGCGACCGCCGTCCTCGGCGCCCTCTCCGTCGCCGTCCCGGTCGCCGTCGTCGGCGGCCTCCTCGCACTCTCGGTCTTCCGCCGCCGCCACGCCCTCTGGGCCGGCTTCCTCGTCTCGGCCGTCGTCGGCTCGATCCTCGCCGTCGGCCTCGTCCCGGTCGGCCCCGAGACGACCCGTTTCCTCCTCGGCTTCGGGGCGCCGCTCGCCGCAGCCGGCGTCTTCCTCGCGAAAGACCTCCTCGCCTCGGCCGTGTCGTTCTTCGGCGCGACGCTCCTCCTCTTCCTCGTCCCGCTCTCTCGCGCCTTCGAGGGGCCGGCGCTCCACGGCACGCTCGCCGCGCTCGCCCTTCCCCTCCTCCTCCTCCTGGCGCTCGCGCTGGCCGGCCTCGCGACGGGCCGGCGCGTCGAGTACCGCCACGAGGACCTCGCCCCGCACGTGAAGCGGATCGTCGAGCGGGAGCGGGTGAAGGCCGAGATCGACGCCGCGAACCGGATCCAGGCCGCCCTCCTCCCGCCGAGCGACCCGAAGCTCCCGGGGGTCGTCGTCGCCTCCCACTACCGCGCCGCGACCGAGATCGGGGGCGACTACTTCGACTTCCTCCCCCTCGCCGGAGGGCGCATCGGCCTCGCGTTCGGCGACGTCGCCGGACACGGCCTGACGAGCGGCATCGTCATGGCGATGACGAAGTCGGCCCTGCTCGTCCAGACCGGCCACGACCCGTCCCCGGTGAAGGTCATGGAGGTCCTGAACGAGACGGTGCGGAAGACGGCGCCGAAGCGGATGCTGATGACCTTCTTCTTCGGCATCCTCGACCCGGCGACGGGAAACCTCCGTTACTGCTCGGCCGGCCACCTCGACCCGTACGTCGTGCGCGCGGGCGGCGAGCGCCTCGACCCGCTCTCGGCCTGGGGATTCCCGCTCGGGGTCAGGAGGCGCGAGCCGTTCGTCGAGCACGTGGCGCGGCTCCACCCGGGCGACCGCCTCGTCCTCTACAGCGACGGCCTCATCGAGGCGCTCGACGACGATGGCGAGCCGTTCGGCTTCGCCCGCTTCGAGCAGGTCCTCGCGGTCTCGGCGCGCGAGGGAGCCGACGGGATGCGGCAGGCGCTTCTCTCCGCCGTCCGAAAGTTCACCAGGAATCGCCCGCCAGAGGACGACCAGACGCTCGTCGTCCTCTCCGTCGGCCCGACGCCCGCCGGGAGCGAGGCCGCCGCCTGAGCCTCCGTTCCGGGTCGCACGGGACGCCCGGACGGATCAGGACCGGACCCGTCCGGATTGCGACGGAGGGTCATCCGATGACGCGTGGGTCACTGGTCTACCCCCCGGGCGGCCGCGTAAACGCGCCTGGGACCTGCCTTCGGCCTGTCGAACGCGCGATGCGCCTCGCGGCACCGACCTTGCGCTCGGGACGCGAACCGACCGGCAAGAGGAGGCATCGAATGCGAACGTCCGTCCTGGGGCTCGCTCTGGCGGCCCTGCTCTTCACGTCGTCCCCCGCGCTCGCGAAGAAGGGGGTCGTCTTCGTTCACGGCAAGGGGGGGAGCGACCTCGCCACGCAGAGCGTCGCGAACGCCTATTGGGGCTCGGACATGATCCGGGCGACGACGAAGGGGTACGCGGTCCCCTACCTCGTCTGCCACTACGACGGCACGCAGTACATGTGGGTGGCCGCGGGACAGGTCGCCGGCCAGATCACGACCTGGATGAACGCGAACGCCGTCGACGAGATCCAGGTCGTGACGCACTCCTTCGGCGGCGTCGTCCTCCGGTGGATCCTCTCGAACCCGACGTACGACTCGCGCTACCCGGCGATCCTCAGCCGTATCCAGCGCGTCAACGCGCTCGCGCCTCCGAACCGCGGCTCGGAGGCCGCGAACCTCGCCGGGACCCTCTCCGGCTCCTGGCTCACGGGCTGGCTCGTCAGCCTCGTCGGGCAGAACAACGACTCCACGAAGAACTGCACGACGAGCTCCATGGCCTACTACAACCAGTACTACCTGAAGGGAAGCGCCGGCCGGCCCGCGCTGCCGAAGCCCTACTACAACGTCGCCGGGACGGGCCTCTGGAACGACTTCGCCCACGGCGAGGACTACGGCCTCGCGACGCTCTCCGGCGTCGCCGGGATGCCGGGCGAGGACGACGGGATGGTCTCGCAGTACAGCGCGCAGGGAGCCGGGACGAACTGGTTCCTGACGCTCGCGAACCACCACCACAACCGCCGGAACGACTACCGCAAGCTCGGCGCCTCGCTCGCCGGGACCTACTGAGGAGGCCGACGTGAAGACCCGGACCTTCGCCTCCGCGCTCCTCGCCACCCTCCTCGCCTCGACGCCGCTCGCGGGCGGCGAGGTCGCCGTCGGCCGCTTCGCGCCCGGCGAGACGCTCGCGCCGTTCGCGGTCGCCTCGCCCGCGTCCGAGTCGCGAACGTTCGTGAAGACGACGGTCCTCGACGGGGACCGCGCCGTCTTCGACCTTCCCGCCACGGGCACCGGCACGCTCCTCGTCTGGGTCCTCCCCGCCGGGGAGCCGAACGCCGCGCTGCGCGCCGGCGACGGCGCCGCCGGACGGGAGCTCGAGACCCGCCTCACGACCCCGGCCGGGCGCGTCCTCGGACCCGACGCCGACGGCGGCCGGGCCGACTCCGTCCGCCGGTTCCGGATCGAGGAGTTCGGCGCCGAGGAGCTCGGCCTCGCCGTCGGCTCGCGGCAGGAGGCCCTCCGCGTCCTCGCGCCGGAGCCCGGGCTCCACCGGCTCGAGCTCTCCGCCCCCGGCGCCGCGGCCGTCACGGTGGCCGTGGCCGAGCTCGACAGCCCGATCGTCCTGACGACCTGGGCCTCCCCGCTTTCGCAGCAGCCGGGCGAACCGGTCACGCTGAACGCTCGCCTCCTCGACGGCGGAGTCCCCGTCGCGGGGGTCGTCTCGGCCCGGCTCGCGGCGCGGAGCGAAGCGGCCGGCGAGGCGGTCGCCCTTTTCGACGACGGTCTCCACGGCGACGGAGCCGCGGGCGACGGGCACTTCGCGGCGACGCTCGAGCGCCTCGACCTCCCCGCGGGCCCCGTCGACGTCCGCGTCGAGGCCGAAGGGCGCGACG
>CAZWRQ010000123.1:0-13730 GCA_964636395.1 uncultured Holophagales bacterium | reverse complement strand
GGGCGGGAGTACGGGCGGGCGGTCGTCGACGTCGTGGGCGGGCGGCTCCTCGGATCGCTCGGGCCGCGGGAGACCGTCTGGATGAGCCACGGCGACCACGTCGAGACAGTGCCGGACGGGTTCACCGTGACGGCGCGGACGGCGAACGCCCCGGTCGCGGCCTTCGAGGACTCGAAGCGGGCGCTCTACGGCCTCCAGTTCCACCCCGAGGTCCACCACACCGACCACGGCGCCGAGATGCTCGAGGCGTTCCTCTACGGCGTTTGCGGATGCGCTCCGAAGTGGACGATGGCCAGCTTCCGGGAGTCGGCCGTGGCGAAGGTCCGCGAGGCGGTCTCCGAAGGCGTCGTCCTCGGCGCCCTCTCCGGCGGCGTCGACTCCACGGTCGCCGCCGTCCTGATTCGCGAGGCGGTGGGGGAGCGGTTCCGCGGCGTCTTCGTCGACACCGGTCTCCTCCGGAAGGACGAGGGGCGCCACGTGCTGGCGGCCTTCGGGCACCTCGGCCTCCCCGTCACGGGCGTCGACGCCTCCGAGCGCTTCCTCTCCGCGCTCGCGGGCGTGACCGACCCGGAGCGCAAGCGGAAGATCATCGGCGGGCTCTTCATCGACGTCTTCGCCGAGAACGCGAAGGCGGTGGACGGCGCGGCCTGGCTCGCGCAGGGTACCCTCTACCCGGACGTGATCGAGTCCGTCTCGATCCACGGGCCTTCGGCCGTCATCAAGACGCACCACAACGTGGGCGGCCTCCCGGCCAAGCTGGGCTTCCGGCTCGTCGAGCCCCTCCGCGAGCTCTTCAAGGACGAGGTCCGCCGCCTCGGCGAGGAGCTCGGCATCCCGCGCGAGATGCTCTACCGGCACCCGTTCCCGGGGCCGGGCCTCGCCGTGCGGATCCCGGGAGAGATCACGCCCGAGCGCGTCCGGATCCTCCAGGAGGCAGACGCGATCTTCATGGAGGAGCTGCGGGCCTCGGGCGACTACGACCGGACGGCGCAGGCCTTCGCCGTCCTTCTGCCGGTCCGCTCCGTCGGAGTGATGGGCGACGGACGGACGTACGAGCACGTCGTCGCGCTTCGGGCGGTGACGACGATCGACTACATGACGGCCGACTGGGCGCGCCTCCCTCACGACCTCCTCGACCGGGCTTCCCGGCGCATCGTCGGCGAGGTTCGCGGCGTGAACCGGGTCGTCTACGACGTCACCTCGAAGCCGCCGGCGACGATCGAGTGGGAGTGAGCCCGGCGGGCACGTCGGCCCCCCCCAGGAGGCCGCCCTTCGGTCGGCAGTTGACAACCGGTCGCGACCGTGTTGTGCTGAAAGGGACCCGTTCCGTCTCCGACTGGCGGTGAGGACGGTGACAGCTCGCTTCCCGTCGGCTCGGAATCGCGCCGACTCCCAAAACCGCTCGCCTCGGCGCGCACTGAAACAAGGACCTCGAGATCGAAATGAAGCTCTACGTCGGAAACCTCCCGTACACCATCGATGACGCCACCCTCCGCGGCCTGTTCGAGGGCTTCGGGGAAGTCCACTCCGCCCGCGTCGTGAGCGACCGCGATTCCGGCCAGTCGAAGGGCTTCGGATTCGTCGAGATGAACGACAGCGAGGCTCAGAGCGCGATGAGCGCCCTGAACGGTCAGGAGCACGGCGGCCGGACCCTGCGCGTCAACGAGGCCCGCCCGCAGGAAGCCCGCACGGGCGGCGGCGGCGGCGGCCGTGGCGGCTACGGCGGCGGCTACGGCGGCGGTGGCTACGGCGGCGGCGGCGGCCGCGGCCGCTACTAGCCCGTCCCGGTAGAACCCCACGAACACCGGGCCGGGGAGGGCGGAGAGATCCGCCCTCCCCGTCTCTTCTTGCGCCCCGACTCCGGGCGATCGAGCCGACGTACCCGGAAGGGGCGTCGCAGCGCGGAGCGAGTGCCCTCGCCATCAGGGTCGGCGCCGGCTCGGAGATCCAGCGTGGGGCCAGCACGGCCGCAACCTGCCCGAGCCCCCGGCTTTCCCGGTCTCACCCCTCGGCTTCCGTCCCTGAGCTCGTCCGGACACGGCGTCATTCGCGCACGACCGGGAGCCGCTCCGTGCCCCCGATCGGCGCGCGGCTGCTTCGTCCTCGGCGCCCTGCCGGGACCTGCGGTCGGTGGCGGTGCCGATCTGAGGGACTTCGATCGAAAGAAACCGAACAACGGGTGTGTTGTTATTAGAGTCAGAATAACGAATTATCTCCTTGCGCAATTACGACCTCCTTGAATAGAGTGCCCGGTCGCGTGCAAGGCGGCTTCGCGGGCCACGGGGTGACTGCTACCCGCGCCGGATCGGATCGGCGTTCGTGGGCAGCGTGCACTCGTGGAGGCTTCGTCGCAGTACTCGCCGTCCTCTCGCTTCATCTCGCGGCGGGAGCCGCGGCTCAGACCGGCGGAGCGCTCGCCACGGGACAGCTCGCGATCCAGGGTACGCGCCTCTCGATCGCGCCCGGGGACGAGTCCCAGATCCTCGACGTCGCCGAGTCGGCGCGCGTTCGTACCTGTTTCGCGGGTGTCTGCGGGTCCATGGCTCCGGCGGATCCGCGAGTGAACGGTCTCCTGGTGAAGGCGGAGCTCTCGGGCCCCGAGCTCGAGGCGTCGACGACCTACACGGCGACGCCGGGAGGCGCGTTCCTGCTGCCGGGTGTCCAGACGGAGGGGACGTACCACCTTTCGAACATCCGCCTCGTCAGGGCGGCCGTTCCGGCCGGCGCGACCGAGGAGGTCCTCGGCCAGGCGACTCCGGCCGTCGTGACCCTCGAGGTACGGCGAATCCTCGCGACGACCGCGACGGTGAAGCAGCTGACGCTCGCGGAGCTCCAGGCGCGGGGCATCCAAGTTACGCAGCAGAACTACGACGCCTACAGCTTCGCTGTCGGCTTCGCGTTCCAGGGCGGGCTCGTGACGATCGACTTCCCGGTCCTCTTCCAGGACGGCGGACAGGTCGACCTCCTCTCGAGGCCGGAGGTGAACCTCGACGACCTGTCCGAAGAGCTGGCTGCGGCCGTGCGCCGGTGGCAGCCCCCGCACATCGTCCCGTTCAAGCTGGAGGTGGGCGGTTCGCAGGGGCTCGTGACGTCGGAGGAGCTCGAAGAGCTGCCTCCAGAGACGAAGCTCTTCGGCGTCATCGTTCTCCCCGGCAACGTTTCCTTCCTCCACAAGTACTTCGACGCCCAGCTCCTCGTCGCGAACGGGGCGCCCGCCGGCAGCGGGGCCGTCCTCGCGAACGTGACGAGCACCGTCCGGCTGCCGGCAGCGGTCCCACGCGAGCTGCTCCGCCTCGCCGGGACCACGCCCGCCGTCGCGCCCGGACAGGCCGTTCCCGTCCTCGGCGCGACGGGCGAGACGCGCCTCGGCCCCGGCGAGCAGGGGACGGCGAGCTTCACCCTCGAAGGAGTTTCGGCGGGCACGCACGTCGTCACGGTGGACGTCGCTGCGGACCTCGAAAGGCCCGGGCGCGAGGTCCGTCCGCTGACCGGAAAGCTCAAGGCGGCCATCGAGGTCGTCGACGCCCGCTTCAATCTCGCCTTCAACCACCCGGACGTCGTCCGAAGGGACGAGGAGTACACGCTTTTCGTCACTGTCACGAACGTCTCGCCGCGCGACTGGGAGAACGCCATTACCCTCGCTCTCGACGCCGATGCGGCCACCGGGGCCGTCAAGGCCGACCCGGGCGACTCGTTCCAGAGGCAGATCGAGACTCTCGGACCGGGCGAGGGCGCGACTGTGGAGTTCAGGCTCGTCGCGAAGGTGACGGGACGTTGCGTCGCGACGGCGTTCCAGTCGACGGATTCCGTTCAGGGCGTCATCCGTCTCAGAGCCGGGGTCGGCGAGCACGGCATCCCGCTCTCCCCGTCGTCCCTCGTCCTTCCGAGGTTCACCGAGCTGCTTCCAGAGCCGCTCGTCGCGGCGAACGTCCCCCTCCTCGGCCTCGCCTACAGCCTCGCCGTCGCCCCACCGGGCGCCATCCCGGCGGATCTGCCGCGCCTCGTGAAATCCGACGTCGAGCGGAGGGCCGTCGATCTCGCGGAGGCCGGTCAGCGCCTCTTCATCGGCGAAGAGCGCCTTCCCTCGCTCGAGGCCCTCCTCCTCGATCAGCTCGGGAATCGCCATGACCTGCCGGAATTCGACCAGCTTCGACGGACTCTCGAGAAGGGAAGGATCTCGGCCGAGGGGCTCGCCTCGTTCCTCAGGCAGGAGCAGGAGGCGCGGAGCCTCGCGGCGTCGACGCTCCTCGAGCACCTCGCCGGCACGATGAGCTACGCGCGGCCCTACGTCGCGGCCACGCTCGAGAGCGCGGGATCGGGAACGCTTCCCACGCTCGAGGTACGCAAGCACAACGGCGTCACCGGCGTGACGTACCTCGCTTACTCCGCAGGCGACTCGAGAGCCCTGCGTTCGCTGTCGTTCGGCGAGACCTACGACGTCCTCGATCGCCCCGGAGGGGCGCGCGTTCCGTTGGCCGTCGTCGGACGGCTCTCAGGGGAGGCCGGGTACTCGCTCGTCGTCCATGGACCGGTCTCGGGCGCGGCGATGCCCGTAACCCTCTCGTTCGTCGCGCCCGCCCCTTCGGGCGGTGGCTTCGTTCGAGTGAGCTTCCCTCCGCTCGCGGTTCCGCCCCGAGAGGCGTGGGCCGTGGATGTCGTCCGAGCCGAGGCCGATGGTCGCCCGCTCGAATACTCTCTCTACCACCTCGCGACCGGCCTGCCGGTTCCGGGCGTGCCGGACGCCGTCGTCCGCGACGTAGAGCGGCCGCCGTTCCGTCTCGTCGGAGCTCGCCAGGACTTCATGCTCGACCCGTACGGGTCGGGCGTCTGGTATCTCTTCAACCGTCCGCCGGAGAAGACCGCCGCCCAGACGGCGGGCCACTACGAGGTCGAGACGAGCTTCCGCGGTCTCGACACGACGAGCTCGGGGACGGTGCTCGAGCGAACGACTGTCTTCTCCGCGGCATCGGCTCTCGTGCAGCCTTCGAGCGAGCGCGTCGTCGCCGTTCGGTTCGCTCAGCCCGTTTCGGCGATTACGGCGGCGCACGACGGCCAGCCGGTCATTTCGAACGAGCACCGGGTCGACCTCTCGGGTCTCCGGGACGACTGGGGCGACGGGCTCGTCGGCCCCGTTCCGGCCATCCAGATCGAGCAGGACCACGTCGGGGGGCTCGTCGAGGGGAAGGTCCTGAGGGGAACGGGCGAGGCCGTCGCTGGAGCGGTCGTACGGCTCATCCGGGATCGCGTCATCGTGATGGACGGCGGCGTCGATGCCAGGGTCCTGCACGACCTCGTCGCGGAGCGAACCACGGACGAATCGGGCGAGTTCTTCTTCCCGTTCATCGAGGAGCCGGTCCTCGGGGTCCCGAGACCGCCGGAGAGGGGCGTCGTCGAATCCGGGTTCCGAATCCAGGCCGTCGTCCCGGCCGGACCGGATCCCCTCGCGCCGGAAGAGCGCGAGGAGGTCGCCTCGATCATCCGGCTCCAGTCGCGTCTCGCGCGCATCAACATCGCCCTGCTCGGCCGGGGCACGATCACGGGCCGGGTCCTCTACGAGGACTCCGCGCCGGTCCCTGCGGCAGCCGTTACGGCAGCGAGCACGCTGTTCCCTGAGGTGCGCTCGACCGCGGCGAACGTCGACGGTGCGTTCCGAATCGAGGCGATGCCGGTCGGACCGATCACGATCACGGCGCGCGATGCGACGGGTCGCTCGTCGTACGCGACGGTCGGACTCGCGGCGCCGGGCTCGACGGAGGACGTGACTCTCCGGATCCAGCGGGCCGAGACTCCGCGAACGGGTACCGTCTCCGGGCGCGTCTTCATTCGTCGGGAGTCGTCGGGGGGACCGGTGACAGAACCGGCCTCGGGCGCGTCCGTCGCGGTCTATTCCGGCGGCGCTCCATTCGGCGTGGCGACTACGGGGGCAAGCGGGGCGTTCCTCTTCGATGGCGTTCCGGCCGGGCGGGTGACCGTCCAGGCGGCCGACTTCTCCGTCTCGCGGACTTCGGCAGTCGTCGATGCAGACCTCGCCCCCGACGCGACGGCGAACGTCGACCTCACTCTCGCCGCTTCGAGTCCCCGCTCCGTCAGCGGCCAGGTGCGCTATCGGGATCCGGTCACCCAGGTCGACGGACCGGTCGTCGGAGCGACCGTCTTCGTCGAGGGGCCGGGCAGCTTCGCGCTGACGGACGAACAGGGTGTCTACCGGATCGACGGAGTACCGGCGCAGGGAATCGCCGAGCCCCCGTACAGCGTCCACGCGATCGACTTCGTGAGGAAGCTCGAAGGGACGACGATCGTCTCGGTCACCGAGGCTTCGCCCGACCCGGTCCTCGCCGCGACGATCCAGCTGAAGGGATCTGCGGTCGGGTCGATCGACGGGGTCGTCCTCGATCCGCTCGGTCTGCCCGCGGCGGGGGTCACCGTGACCCTCCTCCCCATTGGCGAGACGACAAGCGGCGCCGACGGGACGTTCTCGTTCGAAGGCGTTCCCGCGCGGCCCTACACCGTCGCTGCCCACAAGGGAGACGGCCTTCAGAGCGGAGCGATCGGGTGGATCGGCGCCGCCGGGACCGACGTCCTCTTCGGCGGGCACCGGGCGTTCGCGACAGTTCGGCTCCGCGGCGCCGGGACCGTCCACGTGAAGACTCGCACCGCCAACGGTCCGGTTCGGACCCCGGTCTTCTACAAGCCGACGTGGTTCAGCCCTCAGGAGCTGACGATCCGGCAGAAGGCCTCCGCGATCGAGACGACGACAGACGACGACGGAAGCCTGACGCTCGTCGTTCCCGTCGGCGAACTGAACGTCAGTGCGGTAAGCCCGTTCTACGGGGCGGTGTCCTACCGGGGAGCGATCGATTTCGCGGGACAGGTGAAGGAAGTCGACCTCGTCTTCCAGCCGCTGTCGACCGTAAAGGGGACCGTCGTCGACGTCGACGGTGTCACTCCCGTGGCCGGCGTCACCATCGAGCTCCGTGCGCACGAGCTTCCCCCGCAGACCATCCAGACGGGTCCGCTGGGCGCATTCACGTTCCACCTCGTTCCGACGGGCCCGCTCACGCTCACGGCGAGCGGTCTGGTGGGGACGATCGAGCGAACGGGCCGGACCCACGCGGCGGTCACCGGGCCAGGCCAGGAACTCGACGTCGTCGTCCGCCTGAAGGCCAAGGGAACCGTCCGCGGGAGCGTTCTCGAGGAGACTGCACCGGGCGTCCGCTCTCCGGTGATGGAGGCTCAGGTCGCCCTCCAGGAGAACGACTTCCCGTTCCGGCGCCTGCCGGCGCTCCCGGGCTATTTCACCGCGGACGCGAACGGACGGTTCGAAGTGGCGGACGTCACGGCGGGGCGCTTCACGGTCGTCGCCCGGCATCCCGGGCAGGTCACCCGGAAGGGAAGCCTCGCCGGTGAGCTGAACGCGGATTTCGAGGTCGTGGAGGCGGGCGACGTCGTTCTCTCCGGGCAGGTAGGGGACCTCACCGTCCTCGTCCGCGACCCGCAGTCGGGCTCCCCCGTCCCTGACGCACAGGTGACGCTCTCGAACGGCGAGGCGACCGTCGCGGGCGCGGACGGGCGGGCGCAGTTCGTCGCACTCCCGCTCGGCACGTGGTCCGTGTACGCGTTTCATGCCCCCACCGGAAGCGGAGGGCGGCTCGCCGACGTCCATCTCGACGCGGCGGGACAGTCCCTCGAGGTCGTCGTCGTACTCGACCAGAAGGGGCGCGTCTCCGGAACCCTCTTCGACGACGAGGCGCGGACGACTCCTATCGGCGGTGGGACCGTGCGCCTCGAGGGGACCGTGAACGGGCGGCTTTGGGGCGCGAGCGTGACGGCTCTCGCGACGACGAGTCGGGAGGCCGGCTCGCTCGGGACCTTCGCGTTCGACGGGCTCCCGGTCGCGAGCTACTCCTTGACTGCGGCCGTCGAAGGAAGCGACCGGCGTGCCGAGGGCGCGGCGACCCTCGAGCCGACGGCACCGGAGCAGGAGATCGCGCTCATCCTAGACGCGGTGCGGGAGGTGTACGCCCGGATCTACCAGAAGGAGCAGTCGCGGGGCCTCGTCGAGGTGAACCCCGATCCGGCGCAGGGGGATGGCGTTTTCGCCGTCTCCTACGGACGCCACTGGAACGTCTACACGGGCGAGCCGATTCCGATCGCGAGCCGGCTTCTCCCAAGTTGGCCGTACCCGAGCCACCACTACCGCTTCACGGACGTCCTGGCTGCGAAGTCCTTCTGGATTCGTGCCGAGGAAGCGAGCGGCGAGCGCCGACGCGTTCTCGTCACCTCCGCCAGCTTGACATCCGGCTTGCTCGGATCGGGAGCGGAAGCCGATCCGTACAAGATCGTCCTCAAGGCGCGCGGCATCGTCCGGGCCACCGTCCGCGACGCGGGAGTAGCCGCGGTGGCCGGCGCCACCGTGCGGCTCCACGCCGCGAACGGGACCTGGGAGAGCGCCACGGACTCCGCCGGGAGAGCGGCCTTCTCTTCCGTGGAGGAGGGGACCGTCTCCGTCTCGGCGTCGATCCCGGGGTCTCCGTTCGGCGCCTCCGCATCGCGGGCTCTCGAGTGGGACGACCAGGTCCTCGACATCGACTTGACCCTTTCGCCGGTCGTCTCCGCGCACGGAGTCGTCTACGACGCGCCCGAGGACGACTCGTGGGGTGGCGACCCGTCGACGCTGCAGCCGGCCGAAGGCGTCTCGGTCCGGATCCAGCCGTCGGCGGGCGACGCTCAGCATCTCATCACGGGCGCGGACGGGACCTTCCGGTTCTCAGGCCTCGCACCAGGCGGATACACGATCGCGGTCCAGAGCCTCGACGGCTCGCGGATCGCTCGCGCGTCCGGAACGCTCGGATCCGAGCACGGAAGCGACTACCTGATTCCGCCCCTGATCCTCGACGCCTCGCGCCCTCGCATCGTGACGCTCTTTCCGCCGAACGGCGCTTCGTCGGTCTCGAGGACCGCTCCGGTGGAGATCCTCTTCTCCGAGCCTCTTCTCGCCGCGGTGCTGCCGTCCGGCCAGACCTCTCCCTTCTTCCATCTCGTCTTCGGCGAGACGCCGGCGGCGGGGACGTGGTCCTCCTCGATCGACGCGGAGGGCCGTCAGGTCGTCCGGTTCACGCCGGTTCCGAGATACGAGAACTCGACGACCTACTCCCTGCGGATCGAGGGTGGCCCCTCGGGCGTCCGGGACCGCGAGGGACGCCCGCTCACCGACAGCGGCGATATCGGCGCGAGCTTCACGACGTCGGACACGGATGGACCGCGAGTCGTCGGGACGGTCCCGTCGCTCGCGCGGCCGGTCGACCCGGAGACGCCGATCCGGATCGACTTCGGCGAGGTCCTCGTCCTGAGTCCGGCACAGCTCCAGGCCGCGGTCCTCTTCGAGTGGAAAGAGATGGGTGGGACGTGGACCGTCCACCCGGTCGAGGTCCAGCTCACGCGCGGGGGCTACTCGATCCTGGTCGAGCAGCCACTCGGCATCAGCTTCACAGGAGACTCCCTCCGCCGGCGGCTCACGGTCAGCGGTCTCACGGACGCGTCCGGGAACCCGATGCCCGCGTGGACCGGGGAGTACCGCATCTACGACGAGAATCCGCCGGTCCTCTCGATCGGCCTTCCGCCGAACGCACCGACCGGAGACCTGAGCGCCTCGGCGTCCTACACCCTTTTCCCGAGCTTCACCGCCCCGGACGACGTCACTCCCGAGAACCCGTTCGGCGACGTCGACAGGGTCGAGTACACGTTCGGAAGCGCTCTCGATCCCACGCAGCCGGCTTCGTCGCCCGGCGCCGTCCTGACGACGGCGCCGTTCACGTTCGGCTTCGTGGCCTCCTACGTCGGCGACGGCTCGGCCCCCCGCCCCTTCCCGGTCTGGGTCAAGGCGTTCGACACGAGCGGCAACCCGAGCGAGCAGGTCCGCCTCGACATGCGGGTCCTGCCGAACATGCCCCCCGTCGTGTCGGGGGTGACGGTCTCGGCGACCGCGCCCGTCGCCGGCATCACCTACGCCGGCTCGACGCTCTCGGCCACGGCAGGCGGCCTCTCCGACGGCGACGACGCACGACTCACGATCTCCGCCGAGCTGCGGCGGGGGACCCCGAGCTCGAGCGAGTTCGTCTCGTCCGCCCCGGCCCGATCCGTCGACCGGCCGGCAGAGGGATGGAGCGCGCTGCCCTCTCAGGGGTTCTCGCTGGCGCTCCCGATCACCGAGGCCGAAGGCACGGCGTTCTTCGTCCGCATCCGGGCCGTCGACTCGAAGGGGGCCGCCAGTACGGCGGACGCGCCCTTCGCCGTGGCTGACGACGCGATCGATCCGGTGGTGTCGGGACTCGTCGCGAGGCGTCCGAGCGGCGACACCGCGACGTCGTTCGTGATCGGCGAGACGTTCGTCCTCGAGGTTACCGTCCGCGACTCGGAGACGGGCGTGAAAGGGCTCGTCGTCACGACGTCCGGCGGGTCCATCCCGCCGACTCTGGCCGCGACGCGGGTCGGGACCACCGACCTCTTCCGGACCGAGTCCGTCACGGTCCCGGCGACGCTCACGGAGCCTGTTCACATCGTCGTTACGGCGACGGCGGAAGACTTTGGCGGGAACGTCGACGTTGGCACTCTCGAGATCGATCTCGCGCCGACCAGCGACCCGACGAAGCCCGTGATCGAGTGGCTCTCGCCCTTCGAGGGGGGCCTCTGGCCCGCGAGCTACGCGTCCGTCGACCCGGGGAAGGCCGGCGTGGATCTCCTTCTCCGCCTTCGTGTCACAGACAGAGACATCGACGGCAGCGGGAACGAGGTCCCGGGCTCGATCGCAAGCGTCCGGGTCCGAGGCCCGGCCGACGCGAGCGGAGCGCTCTCCTCCGATTGGACGGTGGCGGCAGCCCTGCCCGGCGCGATGGCGGGGGAGTGGATCTACGAGGGCGTCTGGCGGGTGCCGAACGGGGTGGCCCCAGGGACGGCCCTCTCGTTCGAGGCGGAGGCGGTGGATACAGGCGCGAACCCGGCGACGAAGGGTGTCGTGGTTCAGGCTGTCGCGGCAAGGCACGTCTACGAGGCGGCGACGACCTCCGTCGGTTCCGGGTCGGAAATCCCTGCCTCGGCCGGGACCGAGGCTCTTCCCATCTTCCTTCTCGATGGCACCACACTCAGCCTCTACCCGAAGGGTGGAGGTGGAAACCGCTCGTACGCGAGCCTCCATCTCTACTCGGGGGGCGCCCTCTCGGCCGGCGTCGGGTCGGCGGTGTCGGTCCGGAGAACGATGCTGACCTCTCCGGAGGTCACGTCGTACGAGTCGCTCGTCCCGTACTACCCGCTGGAGCTTTCGATCGGCGATACGCTCGGAGTCGCGCACGGCGCGGCGATCGACGTCACGGGACGCGGGCTCCTCGGCGGCGATGCCACGCACTCCCCGATCACGCTCCCGGGCGAGCGCGCATCGCTCGCGGGCGCGGGCGGCTCTCACGGAGGGATGGGGCGTCCTCCGCAGGGTGAGTGGCTTGGGCGTCTCGGTGACCCGGGGAGCGTGTTCGGAAACGTCCGCGAGCCGCGGCTGCCGGGCGGCGGCGGCGGGGACCGGGGTGCCACGGGCGGTGGCGTCGTCCGGATCGAGGCCTCGTCGGCGACGGTGCGCCTCCATGGCGACCTTCTGGCCGATGGAGGGCCGGTACCCGGCGGAGGCACCGTCGGCGCCGCGGGAGGCTCGATCCGTCTTCGCGCGGGAAGGCTGGAGGGCCGAGGCGAGGCACGAGCGAGCGGGTCCTTCGTCGCCGCGGGCATCTCCAGGCCGAGCGGCAGCGGCGGTCGTGTCTCCCTCTCCTGGGCCGAGCCGGCGGTAATCGGCATCTCCGCTCGGGCGGACGGCGCGATCTCGCCCCTCTCCTCCGGCCCGGGCAGCCCTGCCTTCCCGCCTCTCGCGGGCGCCGGAACCGTCTTCCTCGAACGACTGGACTCGTCCGGCCTGCCGCTGGACCGCGGGACGCTCCGGATCTCGAACCCGGCCTCGACCGATCCGCCGGCGTGGACTCGGCTGCCTGGCCTCGGGAACGCGGTCGTCACGGGGGTAGACGCCACGACCCACGAGCTCGTCGTCGCTGCACCCGCCGCGGAGGGCTCGATCGAGGGGGAGCGCATCGTCGTAACGATCCAGGCGCCGGAGGGTGGGATTCCGACGATCCTCGTCCTCCCGGTCACGGTGCAGACGCGAACCGTGGGCTCGGTCGGGTCAGCCGACCTGTCGTTCCGCCTTGCTGTCGTTGCCTCGGATGCCGAGCTGGCGCAGATCGCGTCGGCGGTCTCCGCGGGTACGGCGGTCTCGGCGAGGGCCAGGCTCAGCTACGCGGCGTTCGAGGCTCGCAGGGTCGCGAGGGTCGTCTCGAGCGACGAGCTCGAGGTCGGAGGCGTCGTCGACGATCGAACGTTGATGACTCTCGATCCGTCGGCGCGCGTCCTCCTCGGAGGCGAGGCGCCGACGATCTCATTCGAGGGGACGAGCCCGGCTCCCGGGGTGAACCTGACGCAGGGGACGGCGATCGACGTTCGCTTCCGGGTCGCGGACCTCCTGGGCCTTTCGAAGCTCGAGGAGACCTGGACCGTTTCGGGGACGACCGCGACGCGGACGTTCTCGGAGCCGCTCGAGGCATTCGCCGATCCGACGCCGACGCGGGTCACGGTGCCGGCGTCGCAGCCGGCTGGTCCTGTGACATATCGCGTTCGAGCGACCAACCGCGCGGGAAGAGCGACGGAGTCCGTGGCGACCTGGAACGTCGTCGGAGATGCGACCGCCCCCGTCATCACCTCGATCGAGCTGTCGCCCGTGAAGACCGAGGACGTCTACGCGGCGGGCGACAGGATCACGATCAAAGCGTACGCGACGGACGACGTGAAGCTCGCCCGAATCCGGATCTCGGTGGATGGGCAGACGATCGAGTCCGCGACGTCGCCGGCCACGCTCGTCTGGCTCGCGCCACCGGTGACGACGTCGACGGCGTTCGAGGTCTCCGTCGTCGCCACGGACCTGACCGGCAATCCTGCGACCGGCGGCAGGTTGATCACGGTGACGCCGAGAGTCGACACGGTCCCGCCGACCGTCGCGATCGACTGCCCCTCGTCCGGAGCGATCCTCCCATCCGGCTACGGCAGCTTCGTCCTCCAAGCGACGGCGTCGGATGACCTGGGAGTACACCGTGTTGAGGCTTTCCGCGAAGGTGAGACAACCCCGTTCGCGACCGCCTACGCCGCCTCGGGATCGGTGACGGCCTTCGCGTCCAGCATGCCGGCGATCACGCTGCCGAGCGTTTCGGATGCGACGCTGGTCCGCTTCCGGGTGCGGGCCGTCGACTTCGGGGGCAACGTCTCGACAGAGGCGCAGACGGAGATTTTAGTCGTTCCAGCGCTGAGGATTTCCGCGACGGAGCCAGTCAACTGGTCGACCTTGGTGAACGAGACCGTTTACCTCGAATCCGGGACGCTCGTCATCGACGAGCCCGTCGTACTGGGCGGCCTTCTCGTCCTGCGTGGCGCCTCCGTGACTCATTCGGCGGGAGGCAACGAGAGACTCGACCTCACCGTTGACGGCCCGCTCTTCATCGACTGCGGCGCCTCGATCGACGTGACGGGGCGTGGGTATCCGGCGGGAGCGACGTACTCGGGGAACGTGGAGTCGACGAGTGCGGGTGGAAGTCATCTGGGAGTGGGAGGGGTGAACGGGAGCGCGGCGAAGGCGTCGACCTACGGGAGCG
>CAZWRQ010000122.1:0-13896 GCA_964636395.1 uncultured Holophagales bacterium | reverse complement strand
CTCTTTCACGCCCCGTACGCCCGCCCCGGCGGAGGTCCGCAGGGCGCCCGCGCCGGCGGCGAAGGCCCCGGCGGCGCCCGAGGCGCCCCGCTTCGTCGGCCTCACCCCGCTCGAGGTCGCCGAGCCGGAGCCGGAGGCCCCGGCCGACGCGGCGACGGCGTTCCGTGAGGCGGTGGAGAAGCGCCACGGGAACCTCGGCGCGGCCCTCGAGGACGTTTCCGTCGTCGTCGAGGGACGGGTCGTCCGCCTCGTCCTCGACCCGCCGAGCCCGCCGCTCGCGAAGCGGCTCGGCGAGCCCGCCATGAAGAAGGTGCTCGAAGAGGCCGCGGTCGCCGTCCTCGGCGCGAAGGCGTCCGTTGCCGTGGAGAGCGCCGAGCCGGCTGGCGGCGACCTGAACGCCGCCGCGGCGGCCGCGGACCCGGCGACCCTCGAGCGCGAGAACCTGAAGAAGCGGGCCGCGACGGACGAGCGCGTGAAGAAGATCCTCGACATGTTCGACGGCGAGATCGCCGAAGTGAAACCCGACGAGCGGAAGGCGTGACCTCGCTCCCGGCGCTCGCGCGCCTCGTCGCGGCGCTCGAGCGCCTTCCGGGAATCGGCCCGAAGAGCGCGCGGCGCATCGCGCATTTCCTCCTGACCGCGCCTCCCGACGCGCCCGAGGGGCTCTCGGCCGCGATCCTCGAGGCGCGCGAGCGGACGAGCTCCTGCTCCGTCTGCCACGCCCTCACCGAGCAGGACCCGTGCGCATTCTGCGTCGACCCCGCGCGAGACGGAGCGCTCCTCGCGGTCGTCGAGGAGCCCTTCGACGTCGAGGTGCTCGAGCGGACGCGCGAGTTCCGGGGCCGATATCACGTCCTGGGCGGGGCGCTCGCGCCGCTTCGCGGCATCGGCCCCGACGACCTCCACGTCGCGAGCCTCCTCGAGCGGGCGGCGTCCGGCGTCGCCGAGGTCGTCCTCGCCACGAACCCGAACGTCGAGGGAGAGGCCACCGCCCTCTACCTCGCCCGGCGGCTCAAGCCGCTCGGGGTGCGCGTGACCCGCATCGCCTTCGGCCTCCCCGTCGGGGCGGCGATCGAGTTCGCCGACGAGGTCACCCTCGGCCGCTCCCTCTCTGGACGGCGGGAGGTCTAGCCGGAAGTGCGGTGCCGGGCATCGGTTACACTAGCGAGGATCGGCGTCATATGACGGATTTCGTCCTTTTCGACGAGGAGTTCCAGCAGATCAAGGAAGTCATCGGGCGGCTCAAGGCGGACGCCCAGGCGAAGGTCGTCTTCATCGTCGATAAGAACGGCCAGCAGATCGCCGCCCAGGGGGACCTCGAGTCGCTCGACACGACCTCCCTCGCCTCCCTGACGGCCGGGAACGTCGCCGCCACGGACGGCCTCGCCAAGCTCATCGGCGAGAAGGAGTTCCCGGTCCTCTTCCACGAGGGTGAGAAGGACAACGTCTACATCGCCATCGTCGACCAGAGGGTCATCCTCGTCATCATCTTCGACGAGCACTCCTCCCTCGGCCTCGTGAGGCTCCGCGTGCGCAAGGCCACACAGGACCTCGAGCGGATCTTCGTCTCGATCCAGCGCAAGGTCGAGGAGGAGAAGGAGCGGCGGCACGAGGGGGTCGACTCCCCGTTCGCCGAGATCACCGACGAAGACATCGACAGCCTCTTCCGGGAGTGACGATGACGGGCACGCGCGAACGACGGCCTGAGGGAACCCCCCGCGCCGCGGAGGATTGTCTGAGGGTGCCGAAGCGATGACCTTCATCAACTACGCCGCCCGCGAGATCAACTGCAAGATCGTCTACTACGGTCCCGGCCTCTGCGGGAAGACGACGAACCTGCAGTACATCTACGACCGGACGAACCCCGCGGCGAAGGGGAAGCTGATCTCCCTGGCGACCGAGACCGACCGGACGCTCTTCTTCGACTTCCTCCCGCTCGACCTCGGGACGGTGCGCGGCTTCAAGACCCGTTTCCATCTCTACACGGTCCCCGGCCAGGTCTTCTACGACGCGAGCCGGAAGCTGATCCTCAAGGGGGTCGACGGCGTCGTCTTCGTCGCCGATTCCCAGGAAGCCCGGATGGACGCGAACGTCGAGTCGCTCCAGAACCTCGAGAAGAACCTGCACGAGCACGGGTTCGACCTGGCGACGATCCCCTACGTCCTCCAGCTCAACAAGCGGGACCTCCCGACGGCGGTCGCCGCCGACGAGATGTACCGCCAGCTGAACTTCAAGGGCGAGCCCACCTTCGAGGCCACCGCTCCGACCGGCGTCGGCGTCTTCGACACGCTGAAGGCCGTCGCGAAGCAGGTCCTGATGGAGCTGCGTAAGAAGTAGCCCGGGAATCCGACAAGGACCTGCGGAGCGACGCGGGGGTGCGGGGGCTTCGCCCCCGCCTCATGTCCGTGTAAGCAGGTGCGGGGGAACTCCGGAAGAAGTAGCCCTCGCCTCGGACGCGGTCCTGCGCAGAAGCGAAGAGGCGGGTCCCCCCGCCTCTTCGCGCATTCGGGCCGGGGGCCCGGCTACTCCTCGGGGAGCTCCCTCTCGTCCTCCTCCTTCCGGACGCCGCCGGGGAGGAGGTACTTCAGGACGATGTCGGCGAACCGCTCCGCGAACGACGAGCGGGCCAAAGCCTCGTCGAAGCCGGCCGCGACCGCCTTCTCCTTCAGGTCCTTCCGCGCGATGTCGAAGTAGCCGACGATCGGCACGGACGCCGTCGCCTTCGCCGCCTTCAACGCCGACAGCGCCTCGAACGGAGAGCTCTTCAGGGCGAGGTCGACGACGACGATCACGGGTGCCCCGGGCTCGATCGCGGCGGCGGTCCCGGCCGGATCCGAGAGGAAGATCGTCGAGGCCCCCACGGACCTCGCCGCGTTGTCGATCTTCGTCCTCCAGAACGGGTCTTCGACCAGGGCGATGACCTTACGATTCATCGAAGCCTCCTCGGAGCGGACGTCTCAAGGGCCGCGGACGCTGCTCCTCCGCATGGCAGGGACACCCCCAGTATAGGCCGGGTGCGTTTCCGGCCGGCTCAGCGCCGGAAAAGGGGCAGGAGCGTCGGCTCGAGGCGCCGGAGGAGCTCCGCCGTCGCGTCGACGTCCCGCCGGCAGTAGTCGAGGATCTCGGGCAGCCGCCCCTCGGCGTAGGCGTCGCCGACGGCGTACCCGTGCATCTCCTCCGACTTCGGGGAGGGGATGCCGAACGCGACGCAGGCAGCGTGGAGCGAGGGGCGGGTCCCGGCGGCGCCCTGGAACGTCAGGACCTCCATCAGGTCGACGTGCGACTCCACCGAGTAGCGGTAGCCGGCGAGGTTCCGGGACGGCGTCAGGCCGTGGATCGCGCTCCTCACGGAGAGGAACGGGCCGTCGAAGGAGCGCCCGTTGAACGAGACGAGCCGGTCGAAGCGCGCGGCCGTCTCCCAGAAGCCGGCGAGGAGCGCCCGCTCGTCGCCGCCGATCTCCTCGAACAGGCCGTCGCGCGACGGCCGCGCGGAGGGCTCGGGCGCCTCGTACCAGACCTTGCCGTGACCCGTCTCGGGGTTGAGCGCCGCGATGACGACGACCTTCGCGGCGTAGGGGGAGAGCGAGCGCCAGTCCTTCTTAGTCCGGTAGGCCTCGCCGTCCTCTGCGCCCCGCGTCAGCCACTCGCGCAGCATCGGGTCGAGGTCGAGCCACGGCAGGCCGACGGTTTCTATGTCGAATACGAGGGTGGTGGCGTGTGGCATCGCAGGCCGTCCCGGATCACTCCACCGCTTCGGCGGGAGGAGTCGGGGCCGGCGCGGCCTCCGGCGCCTCGGGCGCGGCCGTCGCGACGGGGAACGGCGGGATCGGCGCGAGGCGCTCCTCGAGCCACTCGATCGTCGCCTTCTTCGCGCCCGGCTCGAACCGGAGGAGGTCGAGGGCGTGGGCGGCGCCCGGAAAGACCACGACGGCCTTCGGGTCCCGGCCCGCGGCGTCGAGGGCGCGCGCCGACTCGGCGCGTCCCGGGTCGGCCTCGGAGGCGAGGACGAGGAGGCCGCGCGAGGCGGTCGGCCGCGAGCCCGCGAGCGCCGGGAGGCGGTCGGCGTACGCCGAGACGGCGACACCGGCGTCGGCCCAGCCCGAGGCCGTCGCGAGGGCGGCCAGGTTCCCCGAGAGCGAGAAGCCGACGATTCCGACGCGTGGCGCGCGGCTCCGGAGCCAGGCGCACGCGGCCTCGACATCGCGCGGGAACGCGGACGGGGAGGTCTGGAGAGAGGGGGAGAGGCCGACCCGCGCGCCCCCCTTCCACACCGACTCGCCGTGGCCGCGCAGGTCGACGGCGAGCGTCGAGAAGCCGCGCGCCAGAAGCTCGTCGGCGAGCTCGGCCAGGTCCCGCCGCTCGCGGGAGAAGGCATGGACGAGGAGGACCGCCGGCGCCGCGGCGCCGGCCGGCGAAGGCTTCCACGTCGCGTGGAGACGGACACCGTCCGCCGTCGGGAACGTCACCTCGAACGGGTCGTGCGGCCGCGGAATGGCGGGGATCGGCGCGGGCTTCCGGCGCGTCCGCCGCTTCCGTTTCGTCGCCGCCTCTGCCGTCTCGGCGAGCGCGCTCGCGAGGAGGAGCGCGGCCAGGGCGGACGCGAGGAGGCGGGCCGGACGCGGGAACGTCATCCCTCCGCGACCCCCGCCTCGCCTCTCGTGTCGATGGTCGTCGTCTCGACAGAGCTCATGGTCGCACCCCCGGACGCTCCGGATGGTAACAGAGGGCTCGAGGCCCCTTCGGGGCCGTAGAATGGCCTCGTGGCGAGCTCCCCGACTCCTCTCCCGACGCTTGCGATGCCTCTTCCGGCCGAGCTGCCGGACGCGATCCTCCGCCTGAAGGAGGAGCGCGACGCCCTCATCCTCGCCCACTACTACCAGGAGCCGGAGATCCAGGACCTGGCCGACTTCGTCGGCGACTCGCTCGAGCTGGCCCGGAAGGGGAAGGCCTCGGACAAGCCGGTCATCGCGTTCTGCGGCGTCCACTTCATGGCCGAGACCTCGAAGATCCTGACCCCCGAGAAGACCGTCGTCGTCCCCGACCTCGAGGCGGGCTGCTCGCTCGCCGACGGCTGCCCGGCCCCCCTCTTCGCCGAGTGGCTCCGGAAGTACCCCGGGCACACCGTCGCCTCCTACATCAACTGCTCCGCGGCGGTGAAGGCGCTCTCCGACGTCATCGTCACCTCTTCTTCGGCGGAGGCGATCCTCCGCCAGATCCCCGACCCGGTCGTCTTCGCCCCCGACCGGAACCTCGCCGCCTGGCTCGAGAAGAAGCTCGGCCGGAAGTTCGTCGTCTGGCCAGGGACGTGCGTCGTCCACGAGACGTTCTCCGAGAGGCGGATCCTCGACCTGATGGTGAGGAACCCGGGCGCCCGCCTCGTCGCCCACCCCGAATGCGACGAGCGGATCCTCGCCCACGCCCACTTCGTCGGCTCCACCTCGGCGCTCCTCGCGCACGTCACCGAGTCGGAGCACCGCTCGTTCATCGTCGCGACGGAGGAGGGGATCCTCCACCAGATGCGCCGTGCCGCGCCGGGCAAGGAGCTCATCGCGGCGCCGCCCGACGACGGCTGCTCCTGCAACACCTGCCCGCACATGAAGCGGAACACTCTCGAGAAGCTTTGGCTCGCGCTCCGGGACCTCTCGCCCGCGATCGAGGTCCCCGAGGAGACCCGCCTCGCGGCGAAGCGCTCGCTCGACCGGATGCTCGAGCTGACGGCGGGGAAGACGTTCGTCCCCGCGCTCGGCCGCTCGTGAGCCGCCCGGCGTCGTGACGGAAAGCGCCCCTCCGCGTCCGAGGCCTCGCGTCCCGCTGGGGGCTCTCCTCGGCGGCCTCGCCGTCCTCGTCGCGGGCGCCGTCGCTGCCCATCGCGTCCTCCCCGAGTGGCAGCCGCTCGGCGTGAGAGAGGGCGCCGCGATCCGGACGGCGACCGAGGAGATGACGGCCGCCGGAGCCACGCTCCTCGCGCCGACGGCGACGGTCCAGAACCTCCTCGCCTCGAACGAGCTCGAGCGGGCCTTCCGGCGCCTCGGCCGCGAGGCGCCCTCCTGGCTCGCCCGCCACGGCGCCCTCGCCACCTGGACCGTGCGGGGCCAGCTCCGCGTCCCCGGCGTCGGCACGGGGCCGGCCGAGATCGCCATCGCGCGCGACGGCACGTTCCGACGGCTCCATTTCACGAGCGGCAGCCTCTTCCGCATCGGCGACCCCCAGACGCAGATGCAGGAGACGCGGGACCGCTTCGCCACGGCCGTCCTCGCCCGGCTCGCGCGCGGCCAGAAGCTCGGCGCCTCCTCCGACTACGAGAGCGGGAACACCGTCGTCCGCGTCTGGCCCCTCGAGGGGCGCGGCGACGGGCCGCCGGAGGTCGTCACGAAGGTCTCGCCGACGCCGGCGATGCTGATGCTCGCCCGCGAGCTGGGAGACCCCGACGTCGGGGCGCGCTACGAGAAGAACCTCTTCCGCTACCTCGCGATCGCGATTCCCTTGTTCGGCATCCTCGGCCTCGGCGTCCTCGTCCTGTTCGGCGTCCTCCTCTTTCGGAGGCGCCTCGGCTTCCGGATCGGGACCGCCCTCGCCCTCCTCGCCCTCGCGGCGATGCTCCTGTCGGGGGTCTTCTTCGACCTCGGCGGCCAGCGGGGATTCACGGCGGGCGTCCTCATCGCCGGGCGGCTGCTCGGCGTCGTCGTCCTCGTCGGCTACTGGGCCATCGCGGAGGCGCTCCTCCGGGATTCGAAGACCGGCTTCCGGACGAGCCTCGACGCCTTCGCCTCCGGGCGGCTCACGCCGCGCCTCGGCCGCGCGATCCTGGGCGGGCTCGGGCTCGGCGCCGCCGTCGCCGGACTGCGCCTCCTCTTCGCCGCCGGCGTCGCCGCCGCCGGCGTCCCCGGCGTCGTCCCGCAGTCCCCGTCCTACTCCCTCCCGCTCTTCGGCGGCCTCGCGAACGCCTTCCTCGAGGGGCCGTACGCCGCGGCGTCCTTCGTCCTCGCCGCGGCGCTCCTCCGGAACCTTCTGCGCCCCGAGAGGGCCGACGCCCTCGGCGCCATCGCGTTCGCGCTCCTCTCCTCCCTCTCGTTCTCCTACGAGCCGTGGGGCGCCCTCCTCGTCCTCACGCTCGCGGAATCGGCGGTCCTCCTCCTCGCGTTCCGCTCCCACGGCCTGACCGGCCTCCTCGTCGCCGCCACGGCGCCCGGCCTCCTTCGCGACCTCCTCGCCGCGCTCCGCTTCCCGGGGGAGCTCGTCCTTCCGCTCCTCCTCGCGGCGGCGGCGCTCGCGGCTCTCGCGTGGGTCGGCGTCGCGGCGACCCGCCGCCCGGAGCGCGAGGACGAGGCGAAGACCGACGCGCCGGAGTTCGTGAAGAGGCTCGAGGCGGAGCGGCGCGTGAAGTACGAGATGGACCTCCTCTCGCGGATGCAGCTCGCGCTCCTCCCCGACGCGCCGCCCGACGTGCCCGGGCTCCAGATCGCGGCCCGGACGATCGTGGCGACCGAGGCGGGGGGCGACCTCTACGAGTTCCTCGTCGACGAGGATGGGGCGCTCTGGATCGCGGCCGGCGACGTCGCCGGACACGGCTATTCCTGCGGCATCCAGGGGGCGATGGTGAAGGCCTGCCTCCTCTCGCTCGTCAAGGCGGGGCGCCGCCCGGGCGACGTGCTCGCCGAGATCGACCGCGTGCTCCGCGCGGGGCGCGCCGCGCGCCTCTTCACGACGCTCGTCCTCGTGAGGATCGAGCCGTCCAGCGGGCGCGTCGTCCTCGCGAACGCGGGGCACCCGTATCCCCTCCTCCTCGTCGAGGGGCGTGCGACGGAGATCGCCGTGTCAGGCCTCCCGCTCGGCAAGGGCCCGGCCCGCGTCTACGCCGAGGCCGAGTTCGAGCTGCCGGGCGCCTCGAGCCTCGTCCTCGCCTCCGACGGCCTCTTCGAAGGCCCCGACCGCTTCGACGACCCGTACGGATACGAGCGCCCGCGCGGCGTCCTCGAGCGCGTCGGCCTCTGGAGGCGCCCCGCCGAGTCGATCCTCGAGGCGCTCCTCGGCGACTGGCGGACGCACATCGGCGAAGGGGAGCCCGCCGACGACACCACCCTCGTCGTCGTCCGCCGGACGATCTGGTCCTGAGGCGCGCGCGCGCCGACCCCCTCCCGGTACTGAGACTCGTCGCGACGGGCATCTCCCGCCCGTTCGTGCGAGGATCGGGCAGGATGAAGATCGCGTTCATCGGGACTCACGGAGTGGGCAAGACGACCCTCTGCTACGACCTCGCCGCCGCGCTGAAGCGGCGCGACCTGACCGTCGAGCTCGTACGCGAGGTGGCGCGCGAGTGCCCGCTCCCCATCAACCGCGACACGACGATCAAGGCGCAGGCCTGGATCCTCCACACGCAGATCGCCTGGGAGCTCCAGGCCGAGGCGAAGGCCGAGGTCGTCGTCTGCGACCGGGCCGTCCTCGACAACTACTGCTACCTGAAGCGCGCCGCCCCGGGCGACCCGCACGTGAAGGTGCTCGAGGAGCTCGTCAAGGCCTGGCTGCCGACCTACGACGCCCTCTTCCGGGTGCCGATCGTCGGGGACCCGAGCTTCGACGGCGTCCGTGACACCGACCTCGCCTTCCAGCACGACATCGACGCGCTCCTCCTCGCGACTCTCGAGGAATGGAGCGTGCCGTTCGTCGCGCTCGACGCCGTCTGCCGCGAGGGATGGGCGAAGTGCGCGATCGAGAGCCTCCTCCCGGCCCTCCGGCCGCAGGAGCTCCTCTTCCCGGAGGCGAGCGGGCGTTGACGGGAGGACCCGGCGGTCCGGGTCCTCCCCATACACGCTCCGGCGTGGCGCACAGCGCAGCCTTCCCGCGCGGAGAGGGAGGCGCCGAGGGCGCCGGGGGAGGACCCGGCGGTCCGGGTCCTCCCCATACACGTCAGTCCTTCCAGATCTCGAACTTGACCCGGTACGACGTCGCCCGCTTGTAGTTGCGGGTCTTCATCCTCACGAAGACCTTGTTCGTGTCGTGCACCTTGCCGGAGTCGAGCGTCGCGGTCCGGTCGTTCTCGGCCCAGGAGCCGCCGTCCTTTCCCGGCACCGTGATCGTGTAGCGGCACTTCCAGTCGCGCGCCTCGTCGCGGTTCGAGTACTCGAACTCCACCACCATCGTGTGCGTCTCGCCCGCGTCGTTCTCGGCGTCGGCGAAGTCGTCGGCGTCGGGCCAGTTGCGGATACGCACCGACTCGATCGTCACCGGCCCCTGGCGGATCCCGACCTTCGACTCCTTCCCGGCGCCGAACGGGAACGTCTTCGTGTAGCTCTTCCGCTCGCCCGGGTCGGCGGAGGCGGCAGGCGAGAGGGCGACGAGGACGAAGAGCGTGGCGAGGGCGAGGGCGGCGCGCTTCATGGGACCTCCGGACGGCGTGATGGGGGCGCCTCCGATTCTACGGGCGGGCCGCGGCGCGCCGAACGCCTCGTTGACAGCGGAGCCCGGCTGCGCTCTTCTCCCTCCGATGTGCGGAGCTCTTCGCCGCTGCGGACGGCCTGTCGCGGTCGGCCTCCTCGGCCTCCTCCTCGCCGGCCCTCTTTCCGCCGCCGACGCGCCGGACGAGGCCGAGCGCGTCCGGCTCCTCGAGCGGTCGATCCGGCCCCGCTCCGTCGTCTCCTCGCCGCTCGGGATGGTCGTCACCTCCGCGCCCGAGGCGACGTGGGCGGGAGTGCGGATGCTCGAGGCGGGCGGCAACGCCGTCGACGCGGCCGTCGCGGCGGCGTTCGCCCTCACGGCGGCCGACCCCGGCGGCTCGGGGCTCGGCGGGCAGACGTGGCTCGTCCTCCGCCTCGCCTCCGGGGAAGAGCGGGCAGTCCTGTGCCCGTCCCCCGCGCCGCTCCGGATCGACCGCCGGCGGTTCCGTGCCGCGCGGGACGGAGCCGACCTCTGGGGGCCGATGGCGGCCGCGGTCCCGACGACCGTCGCCACGCTCGCGCACACCCTGCGCGCCTACGGCACGATGCCGCTCGCCGAGGTCCTCGCGCCGGCGATCGAGGCGGCCGAGTCGGGCTACAGGACGCAGACCTTCGAGCATCCCTACCTCGGCGACTACCGCCGTCGCCTCTTCGACTCCGACGTCCTCTACCCCGCATACCTCACCGGCCCGACCGACGACTCCGGCCTGCCCGGGCCCGCCGCTGTCGGCACCTGCGTCCGCCTCCCGAATCTCGCCCGCACGCTCACCGGTCTCGCCGAGCGCGGCCCGGAGGACTTCTACACGGGCGAGATCGCCGCGACGCTCGAGCGGGAGGTCCTCGCGGCCGGCGGCTTCCTCACGCGGCAGGACCTCGCCCGTGTCCCGAGCCGCGTCCTCGACGTCCCGCCCGTGCACGGCTCCTATCGCGGCCTCACCGCCCTCTCCGTCCCGGCGCCGGGCGGGGGCGGGATCCTCGTGATGGCGCTTCAGGTCCTCGACGCTCTGGGGGAAGAGCGCCTCCGCGAGCCCGGCCTCGCGCGCGGCCACGCGATCGTCGAAGCCGTTCGCCTCGCGCGGGCGGAGGCGGCCGCGCACCGGAGCCAGCCGGAGGTCCCCGACGGGCCGCTCCGCTCCGAGTGGCTCTCGGCCGCCTGGGCCGGGCGGCAGGCCCGCCGCATCCGCGCCGACAGGGCGCTGCCGGCGTCCGAGCTCGGCGACGAGCTCCCCTTCGCCTCGGGAATCCGCGGGACGACGCACGTCTCCGTCGCCGACGCGCACGGGAACGTCGTCTCGCTCACCCAGACGCTCGGCCGCTACTACGGCGCCGCGTGGGCCGCGCCGAGCCTCGGGTTCCTCCTGAACGCGTTCCTCGAGCCGCTCGTCTCCGACGACCCCGCCTCTGCCGAGTACCTGAAGGCCGGCGCCGCCGCCCAGATGCCCGTCTCGCCGCTCCTCCTCGTTCGGGACGGCCGCCCCGTCCTCCTCGCCGGTGCGCCCGGGAGCAGCCGGATCCCCTCCATCCTCGTGAACCTCGTCGCCGCGATCGCCGACGGCGGCGACGCCTTCGCCGCTGCCTACGCGCGCCCGCGGATGATCTGGGAGGACGACCTCGCCGGCCCGCGCGTCATGCTCGAGCTCGCGCCGCCCTTCACCGAGCGTGACGTCGCGGCCCTCGAGGCGATGGGCTACCCGAACGTCTGGGTCCTCCGCGCCCCGAGCCGCGACAGCGGCGTCTTCGGAGGCATCTACGGCGTCGCGCGCGACGAGGCACGCGGCGTCTGGACGGGAATCGTCGACGGCCGGCGGGCCGGCGTCGCCGCCGCCCCGGCCCGGGTCACGCCGCCCGCCCGGTGAGCCGCGGGCGGCCCGGCGGGCGCGCTCCGCTCCGCGTCAGCGCGACAGCTCTTCGTAGAGCGTGAAGAGCGCCTGCGTCCCCTCCTCGCCGCGCCCCTTCGCCTCGAGCGACGAGAGCAGCTGGTGGACCAGCGAGGCCGCGGGAAGCGGCACGCCGTTCGCGCGAGCGGCGCGGAGCACGATCGCGAGGTCCTTCTGCTGGTGCTTGATCGCGAACGCCGGCTTGAAGTCGCGGTCGAGCATCTTCTTCCCGAGCACCTCGAGCGCCCACGAGTTCGCGGCGCCGCCCGTCAGCGCCGCGTGGATCGCCTCCATCGGCAGCCCCGCGGCCTTCGCGAACGCCATTCCCTCCGACACCGCCGCGAGCGTCCCCGCAACGATCACCTGGTTCGTCGCCTTCCCGAGCTGCCCGGCGCCCGACGGCCCGAGGTGCGTGATCCGCCTCCCCATCGCCTCGAGCACCGGCCTCGCCTTCCCGAGCGCCTCCGCCTCGCCGCCGACGAAGAACGACAGCGTCCCCTCGTTCGCCCCCTTCTGCCCGCCGGAGACGGGCGCGTCGAGGAACGAGACTCCCTTCTCGGCGAGCCGCGCGGCGACGAGCCGGGCCACGGCCGGGTCGACCGTCGAGCAGTCGACGACGACCGTCCCGGGGCGCGCCCCCTCGATCGTCCCGTTCCTCCCGAGGTGCACCTCCTCCACGTCGGGTCCGTCGGAGACGCACGAGACGACGACGTCGCTCGCGGCGGCGACGGCGGCCGGCGTCGGCAGCGCCGCGACGGAAGCGGGGCCGCCGGCGAGGTCGGAGGCGAGGCGGATCGCCTTCTCGATCGTCCGGTTCGTCAGGGAGAGGGGGAAGCCCTTCGCGGCGAGGTTCCGGGCCATCCCGAGGCCCATCGTTCCGAGGCCGGCGAAGCCGACGCGCACATTCGATGTCGAGCTCATTCGGCGAGTCTCTCCGCCCTGTCGGGAGGCGTCAACGTCCGCTAACATTCGCACATGACGCGGACGGCGGAGCGGACGATCCTCCCGGCGCTCGCCGTCGTCGCCTTCCTCGCGGCGGCCTACGCGTGGCTCCCGCTCGCGCGCGCCCTCCGCTACGCGACGGTCGCCGCGTTCACGCGCCCCGCCGCGTGGCACCTCGCGCTCGTCCCGGCGCTCCTGGCCGTCGCTCTCCACGAGCTCCTCGTCCGCGGCCTCCTCTACGGCGCGCTCCGCTCGAAGCTGCGCGTCGGCTTCGCCGCGCCGGCCGTCGCCCTCGTCGGCGCGATCGTCCCCGTCGCCGCCCGGTACCTCCTCTTCCCGTTCCCGGCCGTCCCGACGCCGCTCGTCCTCGGCCAGGCCCTCTTCGTCGAGTACCCGATCTCGCTCGCGCTCTGCCTCCTCGCGCTCGGCACGGGCAGCTGGAAGACGAGCGCCGCCGCCCTCTACCTCCTCTGGGCCGCCCGCGTCCTCGTCGTCCCCACCTTCCGCGGCGCCCCCGTCCCGATCCTCGAGGTCCTCGCCGCGCTCCTCGTCCCCCTGGTCGTCGCCCTCGTCCTCCACCGGCCGCTCGCGCCTCACCGCGAGGCGCTGGAGGGACTGTCGTGAAGATCGAAGCGCTCGTCCAGCTCGACCTCTTCTCCGAGGCTCCGCCCACCCGGGCCGAGCTCGTCGCCGACCAGGCCTCTCTCCAGGCGCTCTACGACGCCTTCGCCGAGGCCTACCGCCTCCCGCCCGCGCGCGTCGAGCTCTCCTCGCGCCGCGCCACCGGGGGCGTCATCCAGTACGGCCCTCCCCACGTCATCCGCGTCTCGGCGCACATGTCTCCCGCCGACCGCCGCGAGACGCTCCTCCACGAGACCGCGCACGCCATCTGCCACGACCGCTGGGGCGTCGAAGAGGGGCACTCCTCGCGCTTCTGGGAGATCGCGCAGGAGCTCGGCGTCAGCCGCCGGAGCGCCCCCGAGACCGAGCGCCTCGCCGCCGTCCGGGCGCGGAACGCGCGCTACGTCTACCGCTGCATCGGCTGCCTCGGCGAGTGGACGCGCCGCACCGCGTTCGGCCGCGCGCGCCTCTGCGCCGCGTGCGAAGGGAAGGGTCGCCCTTCGCGCCTCGTCCTCGTCCGCCGGCCGAAGCGGGCGGCCCGCCGCAAGGCCTGAGGCCGAGAACGTCCTTGCGCGCCGGGGTGCGGCCGCGCGATGCTCCCTCGGATTTCCCGTTCCAGGACTCGTGCCCGAGGCCCTTCGTCCGCCCGCTTCCCGCGCTCGGCGCCTGCCACCGAGGAGCGCGGAGCGCGCCCTTACGCCGTCCCGGGCGGGCGCGGCGAGCCCGCGGGGCGTCTCCCCTCCGCCGTCGAGCGGAGGCCTCCGGCCTCGGTGCCGCCCGAACGAAACCACCGTGCCGGGGGGGAGAATTGCCCCTCGGGCGCTGTCCATTCCGCCCGGCTTAGACGGCGCGAATCGGGGCTCTTGCGCTGCGTTCGTCCTGTGAGGAACGGGGAATAGATAGCGGACCGAGATGTCTAAGACGGAATCTTTCGACCGGCTTACCACGCCCGCCAGCTGTCTAATAGAGGGTTAGGCCGTTCTACCGCACGGCCACCGGCGGTATACTCGCGGTATGAAGACCGC
>CAZWRQ010000121.1:0-14096 GCA_964636395.1 uncultured Holophagales bacterium | reverse complement strand
GTCCTCTCCTCCCGCGCGCTCCGCTCACGCCCTCCCCCTCCGGGGGGCGCCGGTCCGGAGGGGGAGGGCGTGAGCGGAGCGCGCGGGAGGAGAGGACCGGTGCCGGTCGAGAGCCTCGGCGACCTCCTGACGGAGGTCTTCGGGCACGGGTCGTTCCGGCCGTACCAGGAGGCGGTCTGCCGGGCGGTCGTCGAGGGGCGCGACGCGCTGCTCGTCATGCCGACGGGAGCGGGGAAGTCCCTCTGCTACCAGCTGCCGGGGCTCGCGCGCGGAGGGACGACGCTCGTCGTCTCGCCTCTCATCGCCCTCATGGAGGACCAGGTCGCGAAGATGCAGGCGCTCGGCCTCGCCGCCGAGCGGATCCACTCGGGACGCGACCGCGCCGCGTCACGGCAGGTCTGCCTCGACTACCTCGCCGGGAAGCTCGACTTCCTCTTCATCGCGCCCGAGCGGCTCTCGGTGCCGGGCTTCCCGGAGATGCTGGCGAAGCGGACGCCGGCCCTCGTCGCCGTCGACGAGGCGCACTGCATATCGCACTGGGGGCACGACTTTCGCCCGGACTACCGGCTCCTCGGTGCACGCCTCCCGCAGCTTCGGCCGGCGCCCGTCCTCGCTCTGACCGCCACCGCGACGCCGCGCGTGCAGGAGGACATCGCCGCGCAGCTCTCGCTCGTGAAGCCGGAGCGCTTCATCCACGGCTTCCGCCGGACGAACCTCGCGGTGGAAGCGGCCGAGGTCCCCCCGAGCCGGCGCGGCGCGCTCGTGGCCGAGCTCCTCGCCGACCCGGCGCGCCGGCCCGCTATCGTCTACACGCCGACGCGAAAGGAGGCGACGGCGCTCGCGTCGGAGCTGAAAGGCGGGGTCTGCGCGGTCGCGTATCACGCGGGGATGACGGCGCGGGACCGCGACGACGTGCAGGCGCGATTCCTCGAGGGGCGCGCGGAGGTGATCGTCGCGACGATCGCGTTCGGGATGGGGATCGACAAGCCGGACGTGCGGACCGTCATCCACACCGGCCTCCCCGGGAGCGTCGAGGGCTATTACCAGGAGATCGGGCGCGCGGGGCGCGACGGGCTGCCGTCGCGCGCGATCCTCCTCCACTCCTGGGGCGACATCCGGACGCACGAGTTCTTCCTCGAGCGCGACTACCCGGAGGCGCACCTCCTCGGCGACGTCTTTCGCGCGCTGAAAGAGTCGCCGATTCCGACGGAAGGCCTCGCACAGCTCGTCCCGCTCGAGCCCGACGTCTTCCAGAAGGCGCTCGAGAAGCTCTGGGTCTTCGGAGGCGCGGTCGTCACGCCCGAAGGGGACGTCTCGCGCGGGAAGGACGGGTGGCAGCGGGCCTACGACGAGCAGCGAGAGCACCGCAAGACGCAGCTCGTCCTGATGCGCCGCTTCGCCGAGGGGCCGATCTGCCGGATGCTCCAGCTCGTCCGCCACTTCGGCGACGAGGAGGACGACGGCGCGCCGTGCGGCCTCTGCGACGTCTGCGCCCCGGGCGACGGCCTCGCCGCCGACACCCGCAGGACGACGCCGATGGAGGAGGCCGCGCTCCGCCGCGCCCTCGAGCTGCTCCGGCAGCGCGACGGGCAGACGACGGGACAGCTCCACGCGGAGGTCGTCCGGCAGTTCCCCGCCGTCGACCGGCGCGCGTTCGAGGACCTCCTCGGCGGCCTCGTGCGGGCCGGGCTCGTGCGGCTCGAGGACGACGCGTTCGAGAAGGAGGGGCGCGTCATCCGCTTCCGCCGCGTCTTCCTGACGGGCGCGGGGAGCCGTCCCGGCGCGGCCGTCGAGGCCCGCGTCGCGGTGCCGCCGCCGAGCGCCGCGAAGACGAGGAAGGCGAAGGGCGCGGCGCCGAAACGGGAGGCGCTCCCGAAGCGGGCGCCGATCCCGAAACCGTCGGCGGGACGCCCGTCGCGCGCCGCCGGGAGCGCCCGCGGGAAGGCCGGGCCCGAGGCGCCCGGCGCCCTCCCGGCGCTCGTCGACGCGCTTCGCCGCTGGCGCCTCGGCGAGGCGAAGAAGCACCGCCTCCCGGCCTTCCGGATCCTCACGGACCTGACGCTCCTCGACATCGCCGCGCGAAGGCCCCGCACCGAGGCCGAGCTCGCCGAGATCGCCGGCATCGGTCCGTCGCGCCTCGCGCGCTACGGGGAGCGGATCCTCGAGATCGTCCGCGGTGACGGCGGGGACGCGTAGGCACGCGGCCCGCGGCGCTCCCCGTCCCGGCACGGCGGCGATAGGATCGTCCGTACCGCACGACGGCGCGCGAGCGCACAGCAAGGAGGCCCCATGAGCGTGAAGAAGATCCTCTTCCTCGTCGGAGACTTCGTGGAGGACTACGAGGTCATGGTCCCGTTCCAGGCGCTCCAGATGGTGGGGCACACCGTCCACGCCGCCTGCCCCGGCAAGAAGGCGGGCGAGAAGGTGAAGACGGCCGTCCACGACTTCGAGGGGGACCAGACCTACTCCGAGAAGCCGGGGCACGCCTTCACGCTGAACGCGACGTTCGACGACGTGAGGGCGGCCGACTATGACGCCCTCCTCGTCCCGGGCGGGCGCGCGCCCGAGTACATCCGGCTGAACGAGAAGGTCATCGAGGTCGTCCGGCACTTCGCGGCGGCGCGGAAGCCGATCGCCTCGATCTGCCACGGGGCGCAGCTCCTCGCGGCGGCCGGGGTCCTCGGCGGGCGCGAGTGCAGCGCCTACCCGGCCTGCGGCCCCGACGTGACCCGTGCCGAAGGGAAGTACATGGCGATCCCGGTCGACGCGGCGCACGTCGACGGGAACCTCGTCACGGCACCGGCCTGGCCCGCCCACCCGGCCTGGCTCGCGGCGTTCCTGAGGGTCCTCGGGACGAAGATCGAGCCCTGAGTCCCCGAGAGGGGTCGGGCGTGAAATCGTGTCCTGTCGAAGACAATACACGATATCACGCCTGACCCCGGACCCCGCTGACCCCGTGTCGTTCCTCTGCGATCATCCGGCGTGAACTTCGAGAGCTGGCTCCAGGGAAAGCACCCCGGCATCCCTCCCCGTTCCGCCGCCGCCGTCCTCGCCCTCGCGGCGGAAGGGGCGACGGTCCCCTTCATCGCGCGCTATCGGAAGGAAGCGACGGGCGGCCTCGACGAGGTCGCGATCCAGGCGATCCTGGACACGAAGGAAGCCTGGGACGAGACCGTCAAGCGGCAGACGTTCATCGTCGGCGAGATCGAGGCGCAGGGGAAGCTCACGCCTGAGCTGAAGGCGCGGCTCCTCGCCACGTTCGACCTTCCCACGCTCGAGGACCTCTATCTCCCCTACAAGAAGAAGCGGAAGACGAAGGCGGTGATCGCCCGCGAGGCGGGCCTGCAGCCCCTCGCCGACTGGCTCTGGGACGTCGGGCACGGGCTCGCGGACGCGGAGGCGCCCGAGGCGAGGGCGGCCGCGTTCCTCAACGCCGAGGCGGGGTTCGCCGACGCGTCCACGGCCCTGCAGGGGGCGACGGAGATCCTCGTCGAGCGGCTCTCCGAGAGCGAAGAGCTGCGCCAGTACGCGAGGCGCGAGGCGTTCGAGCGGGGCGGCGTCGCTTCGACGAAGGGGGAGGAGGCGAAGCCTGCGAGCAAGTACGAGATGTACTTCGACTTCCGCGACTCCGTCGCCTCCCTGATGAAGCCGGAGGCCTCCCACCGCTATCTCGCGATGCGGCGGGGCTGGCTCGAGAAGGAGCTGACGCTCTCGCTCGGCGACGCGCCGAGACACCCGGGATTCGAGGAGAGGCTCCTCGCCGAGTTCGAGCGGGCCGCCGCCGCGGGCGCCGCGACGCCGGCCCAGCCGTTCCTGAAGAAAGCCGCGCGCTTCGCGCTGAAGGCGCACGTCCTCCTCTCGATCGAGGCGGAGGTCCACAAGGCGCTCAAGGAGGTCGCCGACGAAGCGGCGATCCACGTCTTCGCGGAGAACGTGAGGAAGGTCCTCCTCGCCGCGCCGTTCGGGTCGAAGGCGGTCCTCGGCGTGGACCCCGGCATCCGAACGGGCTGCAAGCTCGCCGTCGTCGACGCCTCCGGGAAGTTCGTCGCCTCGACGGTCGTCTACCTGAAGGGGGAGTCCGGCCTCGCGAGCGCGCGGGCGGCGATCACGGAGTGCGTGAAGACGCAGGCGATCCGCTGCATCGCCGTCGGGAACGGCACCGGAGGGCGCGAGACCGAGGCGTTCGTGAAGGAGACGCTCCGCGGCGCGGGCCTCGAGGTGCCCGTCGTCCTCGTGAACGAGTCGGGAGCGTCGGTCTACAGCGCGAGCGAGACGGCCCGCGAGGAGTTCCCCGACCTCGACCTGACGATCCGCGGGGCGATCTCGATCGCCCGGCGCCTGCAGGACCCGCTCGCCGAGCTCGTGAAGGTCGACCCGAAGTCGATCGGCGTCGGGCAGTACCAGCACGACGTCTCGCCCCACGCGCTGAAGAAGCGTCTCGACCAGGTCGTCGACTCGGCCGTGAACCAGGTCGGCGTGAACCTGAACACCGCCTCGCCCCACCTCCTCGCGCACGTCTCGGGGATCGGCCCGGCGCTCGGCAAGGCGATCGTGGCGCGGCGCGAGACGAAGGGGCTCTTCACCTCCCGACAGGAGCTCCTCGATGTGCCGCGCTTCTCGAAGAAGACGTTCGAGCAGGCGGCCGGCTTCCTCCGAATCCCGGGCGGAGCGAACCCGCTCGACGCCACGGCCGTCCACCCGGAGCGCTACGAGGCGCTCGGCGCCTTCGCGAAGGGGGTCGGCAGGGAGCTCGTCGACCTCCTCGGACCGGGCGTCGAGATCGTGAGGCGCTCGAAGGAGCTGCGCGAGTCGCTCGGGGCGTTCACGTTCGAGGACGTGGTGAAGGAGCTCGAGAAGCCGGGCCGCGACCCGCGCGAGACGTTCGTTCCCTTCGCATTCCGCGAAGGGGTGAACGAGGTCGCGGACCTGACGCCGGGGATGATCTGCCCGGGCATCGTCACGAACGTCACGAACTTCGGGGCGTTCGTCGACGTGGGCGTCCACCAGGACGGCCTCGTCCACATCTCGCAGCTCTCCTCGCAGCGGTTCGTGAAGGACCCGCGCGAGGTCGTCAGCCCAGGCGACCGCGTGCAGGTGAAGGTCCTCGAGGTCGACCTCGCCCGGCAGCGGATCTCCCTCACGATGAAGCTCGGCGAGCCGGCGGCGCTGCCGGCGCGACCGGAGGCGAAGCGAGGCGCGGCGCACGGCGGCCGCTCAGGGGGAGGGGGCGCCCCGAGGCCCCAGCCGGAGCTGCCGAAGCCCGAGGTCGACCGCCGCTGGGCGGGCCTCGCGAACCTGAAGAAGTGACGGGGCGCCTCGGGCGGAGCCTCAGGGCCCCTTCCGCGGTCCGCTGAAGAGGTACCGGATCGGCTGGTTCCCGGGAAGTCCGCCGCCTACGCCACGGGCGTAGCTCCCGGCGACCTGGCCGGCCGAGAGGACGACGTTCTCGTAGCCGCAGCGGATGTTCGGGAAGCCGGCGATCGTGCCGAAGCCCGTCGCCGAGCCGGTGCAGGCGGAGGTGCCGAGCAGCCCCGAGCCGGAGACGGTCGAAGGGTGGTTGCCTGAGACGGAGAGCGTCGAGCCTGCGACGCCGACCTGCAGCGTCGCGGTCGAGAGCTCGACGAACGGCGCGTGTCCGCCCGGGTCGCTGTCGACCGTGAAGACCGCCGCGAAGAAGCCGACGAAGTCGCTGCGCGACGGACGGGCGGCTTCGCAGGAGGAGGTCCCCTGCGCGGGGTCGCTCCGGACGACGCGGTCCCTGAAGACGGCGGCCGTGAGCGTCTGCCCGCACGAGATCTGGAACGGGCCGTCGTAACGGGGGCTGGAGGGCGTAGGAACGGTTCCGTCCAGCGTGTAGCGGATCGTCCCGGCGGGCGTCATCGAGGTGATCGCGACGAAGGGGGGCTCGGCGAACGTCCCGCCGGGGGCGTGAGCGCGGCGGCGGCGGCCTTGATGACGTAGGTCTGCCGCGCGACTCCGCTGGGCTCGAGCCCGGGGTGGAACGCGCGCGCCTTGACGACCGTCTGTTCCGTCGTCGTGAGGTCGTTCGGGAGGTCCACGGTGCTTCGCGCGGGCGAAGCGGGTCCGGGGTCCGAGCCGTCGGTCGTCATCCGGATCGTGGCGCCGGGGGTCCCCGTGAACGCGCCGACCCGGATGGGGACGCTCGACCCGCCCGTGTCGATCGTCGTGCCGCCCGGGGGAGAGAGGCTGGGCGTATCGGCGGGGTCCGCCCGGACGGCGCCGCAGGAGACCCGGATGAGAAGGTCGCGCGTGAAGCCGCGAGCCTCGGCCCTCACGACGTCGATCGGCTCCAGGATGCAGCTGGGGAGGTTGGCGGGGGCCGTGTGGGTGAGTGTCAGGGACGGGGTGTGCGTGAAGCCGGACGCTCCCCCGGAGGTCCAGTGCGGGATCGTCCCGGCGCGGCTGAGGGCCCCTCCCGCCGTGCAAGTGATCCCCCACGAGACACGGGGCACGAGAGCGTTGAAGGAGACCTCCGACTCGTTCGCGCAGGTGCTGTTGTAGAGCGTGATCTCAAGGGTCTCCCCGCACGAGACGTCGATCACCTCGAAGCTCGGGACGAGGATCGAAGGGCGCGGGATGAGGGCCCCGGTCGTCAGCTGGAGGCCCGTCAGCGTCGCCTTCGTGACCGGGACGAGGCCCTCGAGGTCCTAGCAGAGGCGACCCTTGAGGGTCTGGTAGCACCCCTGTCCGCGTGATTCGGGAAGCTCGCTGGCGAGGAAGCTCTTGATCGCGGCCTCGTCGTGGCAGCACCCGGCTGCCGTCCAGTCCCCTCACGTGGAGCCTATGAAGACGGCGTACCGGAGCGCGCAACCGAACCACCGCTGGCCGGTCCCGCGGAGGCCATCGTAGTCGAGACAGCATCCGGGACCCGTCTGGCAGAACGTCGTGACGTCCTGGCACCCGGCGCTTCCCGGGCAGACCCCGAGGACCACTGGGTCCTTGAAGAGCGTGGAGCCCGGCTCGGCGCTCCACGACGCGGCGATGCCGGTCGGCGATCCCTCCGAGACGCAGGCCTTCGAGAGGGGGAACGTCTGCCTCACCGTGCCGCTCGGGCTGCGGATCTCGCCGAGCGCCCCGCCGGGTAGCCGGAGGAGCGCGAAGGCCCCGCGCGTGTCGGAAACGACCCTCGAGTCCCCGCCGTGGACCCAGAATCCCATCGGCGTCCCGGCGGGCATCTCGAGGCCCGCCGGTGTGAGGCGGGCACCGTTCGCCTCGAGGTCGTCGCGGAACGCCTCGAGCGCCGCGCGGAATCCTTCCGGCGTGCGGATCGTCGTGCGGAGAAGGGCCCTCCCGGAGAACGTCGTCGCGGCGACGAACGCGCCGTCGCCGGTCCGCTCGCCGGGCACGCCGCCGTCGTTGACGACGGCGTAGGCCTGGAACGAGCTCGTGCTGCCGCTGCGCGTGACGCGCGCATAGGAGTTGGCGATCGGCGGCCCGCCGCTCGCGAGGATCGAGTCGATCTCCAGGAAACGTCGGGGCGGGAGGACGATCCCCTCGAGCGTCCGCGCGAGGGCGCCGCTGGACCCGTCGAAGAGCTCCACGGTGAAGCGGGCGTCCTCGGCGTCGCGGTCGCCCAGGTTCAGGAGGGCGAGGTCCGTCCGTGTCTCGGAGTCGTGCTTCAGGCCGAAGAGCCATGCCTGCGGGGCCGCGGCCCTGACGTCCGGGAGCGCCGGGTAGTAGAGGCCGAAGCGCCCGCCGCCGCCGGGCGAGGTGGTGCGCGCGGCAACGGAGAGGCCGGAAGCGTCCCGGCCGTCGAGGGGCCGGACGAACACGGGGCCGACGAACGTCGGCCCGCGCGCCCCGACCCCGGCCACCCCGGCGGCCCGGAGCGCCTCGACGAACGAGGGGACGACACGCTGCTCCCAGGGAGCGAGCGTCACCTCCCAGGCCGCCTCCTTCTCGTCGCGGAGACCGCGTCGGCGACGAAGGCGAGACGGAGGCGGCGCTCGAGAGGCGCGGCGTTCGAAAGGACGACCTCGCCCTCGAAGCGGGCCGTCTCGACGGCGACCGGGAGCGTCAGGCCGCTCGCCGCCGCACCCGAGTCCTCCGGGACGGGGGGGACGAAGGAGCCGTCGGAGTTCGCGCTGTCGTTGACGACGCCGTGGGCGAAGAACGGCGCCCTGCCGGCGACCCGCTCGACGCGGACGTCGCCGCCCGTCAGCCCGAGCGGCGCGAGGAGTCCCGATGACTGCGAGAAGCCGCCGGGCGGGAGCGTTACATCGGAGAGCGGACGGGGCGGGCCCAGCGCGGGGTCTTCCGGGTAGACGGTGAGGCGGAGGGTCACCGGCCCGTCTTCCGGGCCGGCGTTCAGGACGGCGACGTTCGAGCGGTCGGCCGCCGTTTGCCTCAGGCCGAAGACCCAGACGGGCCGCGTGAAGGCGGCGCCCTGCGCGAAGCCGGGGTAGGCGAGACGGACGTGACTCCGGAGAGAGCCGAACCCGAACGGATTTGTTGCTGAGACGCCATCACCAGCAGGTCGCCCTCCCCGCCCGGGCGAGGGGGCCGGCGATGCGCGGGAGCCGGAGGTAGGGGCGGCGGGTCCGGCTGCTGTGCTAGAACCCCGGCCATGAAGACGCTGACCGCGACCCTCCTCCTCCTGCCGCTCCTCGGGGCGCTCACGGTCTCCGCCCAGAGCCCGAACCCCCGGGTCGTCGTGAAGACCTCGATGGGGAGCTTCACGATCGAGCTTCACGAGAAGGAGGCGCCGGATACGGTCCGGAACTTCCTCGCCTACGTCGACGAGGGGTTCTACGCCGGGACGATCTTCCATCGCGTCATCGACGGCTTCATGATCCAGGGAGGCGGGCTGGACCGCGAGATGAGCCGGAAGAAGACGCGCGACCCGATCGCCAACGAAGCGATGAACAAGCTGAAGAACCGGGTCGGGACGGTCGCGATGGCGCGGACGTCCGCCCCGAACAGCGCGACGTCGCAGTTCTTCGTGAACGTCGCCGACAACGGGATGCTCGACTACCGCGACACCTCGGCCGAAGGGATCGGCTACTGCGTCTTCGGGAAGGTCGTCGAGGGGATGGACGTCGTCGAGCAGATAAAGTCGGTGCCGACGGGCGTGAAGAACGGGATGCGCGACGTCCCGACGACGCCGGTCGTCATCGAGTCGGTCGCACGCGTCAAGGCCGAGCCGGCGAAGTAGTCGCCCCGTCCCCTGCCTCGAGTCCCGCGGGCCTCGCCGGCGACGTCGGCGACGCGCGCCACCGTCCGCGGAGCTTCGGCCGCCTCGGGCCGGTGCCTCAGGCGGGCGGTGTCGGTCGTCTCACTCGGAAGACGTAGAGCGCGCTCGAAGGCCCTGTCGAGACGGCTCGAGAGACGCTCCAGCCCGCTGCGGAGAGCGGTAAAGGGAAGTCGGCGCGCCCGACGATCCAGAAGGACGGAGCAGGCGGGGGGCACGCCAGCAGCGCCGCGGCCGACGCCGTCGGGATACTGGGGACAGGGAGCGCCGGGTCCGGCGGCGCCGCGAGCGTCTCGAGAACGATCGCGTGGGAGACCACGCCCTCCTCGAGGATCACCGGCGCGGTGCCGAGGCGTCTGAGGGCGCGTCCCGCGGTGGACTCGTCCGGGCAGAAACGGATCGCGACCTGCCCGTGGTCGCGCCAGCTCGCCAGGAACGGCACCGTCTCTCTCGCGCAGAACCCCGTGACGGCGAGGGCGAGGAGCGCTCCGGGCCGGACCCGTAAGCGCCGGCCGAGCTCCTCGGCGACGCGGACCGTCACCCAGGCTCCGATCACGAGCCCTGTCGCGACGAGGATGGCCGCCCTTACCGTGTTCGGCGCCCCGCCCGGGTCCGAGAGGACTCCGGCCGCGAGGCTGCCCGCGGCCAGCCAGAGGAGCGCGCGGGGCGCCCCGACGTCCTGAAGGACGCGACCCGCGAGGACGGCGACGCCGAGGACGACGGCGATGCCGACGGGCACCGGCACGGCGGGACGGTCGGGGAAGCCGTGGCGCCCGTTGGGATCGGACGCGAAGACGAAGAGCCCCGAGTAGTCGACGGCGTTGCTCGCGAAGCGGGCGGCGAGGCCGAGGTCGCGGGCGTGGACATCCCGGACAGGATTCGCCACGTTCACGTCCCGAAGCCGGCCGCCGACGTACCCCGGATGCTGGACGAACCCGAGCAGCCAGGGAGCGGCGGCGAGGAACGCGGCGATGGCGGCGACGCCGGCGCGGGCACGCGCCCCCGGCTCCTTCCAGGTGCCAGCGGACCAGGCGGCGAGGGCGATCGGGACGATGACCGAAGAGGAATGAGTGTGCATTCCGAGGCCGGCGAAGACGCCGGAGAGGGCGGCGAGAAGGAGGCTTCGTCTCCGGCGCGCGGCCAGGGCCGCCGCCATCGTGGCGAGAGCCAGAGGAACGAGCGTGGCGGGCGTATAGCCCCATCGCGAGAGGGCGAGCGAACGGCTCGAAAGGGCGACGAACGCGCCGGCGACGACTGCCGTTCGCCCGCCGAACGCTTCGTATGCGAGCCAGGCGCCCGCGGGGACGGCCAGGGCGCCCGGGATGGCCGAGAGCGAGAGGAGGCCGACGTCGCCTCGTCCGAAGAGCGCGAACAGCCCTTCGTAGGCGCGGAGGAGGAGGTGGGAGACGATCTCGTGCGCGCCCTCGACCCCGAGCGGCGTTCCGCCGACCCAGGGGATACTGCCCGGGAAGCGAAGCAGGCGCTCCGCTTCGAGGACGACGTCCACCCAGACTCCGGGAGGGATCGAGACCGGGGCCACGAACCTCAGCGCCGTCCCGAGACCGGCGACGAACGCGATGCCGGCCATGACGGAGGCCGTCGCCCGCTCGGAGCGCCTGCCGTCGAGGATCGGCGCGATCGTGCCGGCGAGCCAGGCGGCCGCGGCGCCGGCGAGGACGGAACGGAAGAGGGCCCAGAACCAGGAGAAGGCGACGAAGACGACGGGGGCGCCCTCCCACCAGAGGAGGACGTGGCGGTCCGCCCGGACTACGGCCGCGAGAATCTGGAGGGCGACGAAAACGCCGAAGAGCAGGGAAACGGCTCTCGCTGGCCCTCGGCCCGGCAACGTCATCTCGTGGGCCACCCGGGAATACGGCGGAGGAAGAGGCCGAGGTAGCTGCGAGCCGTCGTCCAGAGGCGCATCTTCGACTTCCCGTGTACGCGGTACGTGAATCGGATCGGCTCCTCGCGGAGCTCGAGCCCCGCGCGCGCCGCCTCGATGAGCAGCTCGGGGAGGAACGCGAAGTTCCGGCTCGAGAAGCGAAGCTTGCCGAGCACCTCGGCGCGGTACAGGCGGAAGCCCGAGGTGAGGTCGCGGACAGGGACCCGGAAGAGCCACCCCATGACGGGGTTCAGGCCCCGGCTGAGGGCGGCCTTCCATCCCGGCATGCGGTCGACGGTGGCGCCGGGCACGAACCGCGAACCGATGAGCACGTCGCAGCCGCGGTCGCGGAATGCCGCGAGGAGGCGTGGGATCTCCTCGGGCTGGTGGTTCAGGTCCGCGTCCATCGTGACGACGACGTCGGCATCGCGGGCCGTTGCCTCGAAACCGCGGCGAAAGGCCGCCCCGAGGCCACCGGGCTCGCTCTCGCAGAGGACGCGGAGGCCCTGGAGCTCGCCGGCGAGGCCTTCGAGCACCTCGCGGGTGCCGTCCGACCCCGCGACGACCCAAACGATCTCCCACGACGCGCCGAGCCCGTCGAGGACGGCGGAGAGGCGGCGGGTCAGCGCCTCGACGTTCGAGCGCTCGTCCCAGGCCGCGATGACGACAGAGACCTTCACGCGAGCCGCCTTGCCACGACGACGACGTGGATGAAGAGGTCCCGCGCCGAAAAGTCGATCCGAAGCGTCTCGAAGCCCGAGGCGGCGAGGAGCTCGCGCGCATGACCCCTGGAGGCGAGCCGGTTCACCTCGTCCGGGAAATAGCGGAAGGGAGCGCCCCGCAGCCAGGAGCGCGCCGTCTCGATGGAGCCGAGGACGTATCGGGACGAACCGAACTCCGGAGGCCAGAAGAGCACGACGTGCGCTCCGGGCCTCAGCACTCTTCGGAACTCGCTCAGGATGCGCACGCCCGTCTCCCCGTCGAAGTGCTCCATCACGCCGAGGTTCCAGATGCCGCCGAGAGACGCGTCGCGGAGAGGGAGGCGCGTGATGTCGCCCTGCAGGAACGCGTCGAAGGCCGGGACGCGCCTCGCCGCGCGCAGGGCGCCGGACGAATAGTCGAGCGCGATCCGCGGCCGACCCGATCGCACCACGCGCCCCGAGGCCTGCCCGGATCCGCACCCGGCTTCCAGGATCGGCCCGGGACCCGAGAGGAACCGGTCAGCGTACCAGGAGACGGTGCGGCTCAGGATCTGCGTCCGTACGAGCGAGGCGATCCGGCCGAAGACCGAAGCGGCCGGCTGGATCGCATCCCAGTGCTCGTCCCAGCCGTCGCGCGTGGCTGCCTTCAAGAGCGGTCCTTCGTCGGCGTCGCAGGATTCTCCTCGGCCCCGCCCGGGGTGTCCACGTCGCGAGGCCCCTCGCGATGGCCTCGATCCGGCGCCCAAAAAAAAGAGCCGCCCATCGGGGCGGCTGGGAGGAGAGGCTGGAGTGTGCGCCACCCTCCTCTCTGCAGGGTTCGTGCCAGGCGGATCGGTGCCAATTCGACCGAAAACGAGGCCGGTTCCCGGGGCCGGAGCCGCCCGAGCCGGTGCCTCGACGGCACCGGGTGACGGGCGTCACGCTTCCACGACGACGTCGTACCCCTCGTGATGCAGGTGCTCGTCGACCTGGACGTGGATCGGCATCCCGACGTGCTCCGTCAGCTCCTCGATCAGGTGGCGCTCGTCCGAGGAGAGCGCCCGCGAGATCTCCGGGTGGACCCGGAGGAAGATGGCGTGTCCCTCCCCCGAGGCGGCCCGCTTGAGGATCTCGCGGCGGATCTCCAGGAGGATCGTCGGGACGCTCTTGATCCGGCCCGAGCCCGAGCAGTAGGGGCAGGGCATCGTGAGCGCCCGCTCGAGGCTCTGGCGCTGCCGCTTGCGCGTGATCTCGACGAGGCCGAACTCGGAGACCGGGAGCATCCTGTTCTTGGAGCGGTCCTTCTTCAGCTCGGCCTCGAGCGCCGTGACGAGCTCCTGCCGGTGCTCCTCCTCCTCCATGTCGATGAAGTCGACGACGAGGAGGCCCCCGAGGTCGCGGAGACGGATCTGCCTCACGATCTCCTGGACGGCCTCCATGTTCGTCCGGAGGACCGTGTCCTCGAGCCGCTTCTTCCCGATGTACTTCCCGGTATTGACGTCGATCGCGACGAGCGCCTCGGTCTGGTTGATGACGATGTAGCCGCCCGACTTCAACCAGACCTTCGACTTGAGGGCGTTCTCGATCTCCTGCTCGACGCCGAGCTCCTCGAAGAGCGGGCTCGACTTCCGGTAGAGCTTCACCTTGCCGACGAGGTTCGGTTGCACCTGGTCGAGGAACTCGACGATCCGGCGGTACTCCTCGTCGTCGTCGACCCAGAGGACGGCGAACTCCTGGCCGAAGATGTCGCGCGCCGCCCGGAGCGTCAGGTCGAGGTCGCGGTGGAGGAGAGCGGGGGCGCCGGAGCGCTCCGCACGCTTGCGGATCTGCTCCCAGAGCCGGGCGAGGTAGCGCTTGTCGGAGGCGAACTCGTCGGCGGCTCGCCCCTCGCCCGCCGTCCGGACGATGAATCCGCCCGGTCCCTTGCGGAGCGCGGTGAGGATGTCGCGGAGGCGGACCCGCTCCTCCTCGTTCTCGATCCGGCGCGAGACGCCGACGTGGTCGATCGTCGGCATGTAGACGAGCGTCCGGCCGGGAAGGGTGACGTGAGTCGTGATCCTCACGCCCTTGTGGGCGATCTGGTCCTTCGTCACCTGGACGACGAGCTCCTGCCCTTCGCGGAGGAGCTCGTCGATCGAGGGGAGCGGCGCGCGCGGGGGAGGCTCGGCCTCGACGACCGCGGACGGAGCCTCTCCGGTCTCCACCGCCTCGGCCTCGACGGCGCCGTTCTCCTCCATCCCGCCGAAGCGGTCGAAGTCCTCGACCTCATCGCCGACGTCGGCGACGTAGAGGAAGGCGTCCTTCTCGAGGCCGATGTCGACGA
>CAZWRQ010000120.1:5997-14250 GCA_964636395.1 uncultured Holophagales bacterium | reverse complement strand
CGGCAAGCGTCGCCGAATCAGAGGGATGCGCTCAGCGACCTGCGGAACTCCCGGGTCCCCTCGGGAGACCCGTCGATGTCGGACCCGGTGGCGAGGCGCGGAGCAGGCGAGCTCACGAACGGCACGTTACGCCCCGCACGGACCTGCCCGAGCGGTCCACGACGCCGAGGAGGACAGCCACGGGAGCACCTCTCGGTAATGCACGAAAACGGGGCGAAGCGACTCGGGCACCGTGAAGGCGCAACCGAATCGCCTCACGCTTCCGTGAATCCGGCTCGCGAAACCGACCTTCGTAGTCGCCAGCACACCGACCAGAACGTTCCTCCCCGTGCCAGAGGGGCTGAAAGGTAGGATTCCGCGGCATGTCCTGGACAGCGTCGGTCCTGCCCCTTCCGCGGGGCTTCTTCGGCGCCGGGAGCGCCGGCCTCTGCGGCGACGCAGTGGTCGGGAACGTCGAGGCAGCGCAGGGAGGATCGAGGGTCTGCCTGTGGGATGACGGAGGGCCCCGGGTCGTCGACACCGGGGCACTCCGCATGCAGGCTCGCTCCGCCCGGCACGCGACGGTCGTAGGCGCCGTCCGCCGTAGAAGCGGAAGCCAGGCCGCGCTCCTGCGCTTCGGTCCCGCGGGCGAGCCCCGGGTCGTATCGCTCCACCCGCGGGGCTTCCTCGAGTCGGTCGCCGCGGCCTGCGACGGCGACACCGAGGTCGGCAGCGGGCGTACGGCCACATCGTCTGCGGCCCTCCTCTGGCAGGGAGCGGGCGCCGGTCCTGTCATCCTCCCCGATCCGGGCGGCGAGGGAGCCCGGGCGCTCGCCGTGCGGGACGGGAAGGTCGTGGGCGCCGCCGGGTGGCCCAGCCGGGCCCTGATGTGGCCGGGTCCGGGAGATCCGGTGTCCCTCCACCCGCAGGGGGCCGCGTGGAGCGAGGCCGCGGGCGTGGGCGACGGCGAGGAGGCGGGGCTGGTCGCACGCACCGAGGACGCGTTCTTCGCGGGCAACGTCCTCCCGGTCGTCTGGCGCGGCTCGGCGACGTCGATGACGTACCTCCTCCCCGACGGGTGCACGGCAGGGCGTGCGGCGGACGTGCGCGAGGGCGTCCAGGTGGGGTCCGTCCGCCGCGGCAGCGTCGAGCGCGCGGCGCTCTGGTCGGGTTCCGCCGCGTCTCACGTCGACCTCCACGAGCTCGTCGGGGGGGACTGGACCGACTCCGTCGCCCAGTCGATCCACCGGCGGGAGAGAGCACTCTGCGTTCTCGGAGAAGTCAGGCTGATGGCGCCCGATCGGAAGGGGATCGCGGCGCGACAGGTCGTCGTCTGGACGTCGGACGTGTGAACCTCCCGTCGGCCGCGCGACGGCGAGAGAGTCAGGGCTCCATTCCCTGACGGGCCCCTGGCCGAAATGCGCGACGGCTCGTTCGCCGGCTCGTTTGGCAACCGCATCCGGCGCTGGCTTCCGGCGGCGAGCCCGAGCTCGGCTCGGCGGAGCTGGCGCAGGCCCCGCCGGGGCGCTCCTGGAAATCGACCACGCCGCCCCGCCGGTCGATCTCCACGCGACAGCAACCCAGGAGGGCCTCGCGCAGCATTCTGCGGGCGCGCTGCACGCGGGACTTGGCGCCGGAGAGCGAGAGCCCTTCACGCCGCGCGATCTCGCGCTGCGGCAATCCCTCGATCTCCGACAGGGAGAGCGCCAGGCGATACGGCGCTGGGAGGCCGCCGAGGAGCGGCTCGATGCAGCCCGCCAGCTCCCGCTCGGCCGGGCTTTCGTCCGCCCGGGGCGCGCTCTCGATCTCCTCGGGCAGCTCTTCCGTGGGACGGCGGGAGCGGTAGTGGTCGACGATCGCGTTGCGCGTGACCCGGTAGAGCCAGCCGCGAAGGTGGACGGGCTGCTCCGGGCACTGGAGCTCGCGCCAGGCCCGGAGCAGCACGTCGTGAACGATGTCGTCGGCCGCCGCCCCGTCGCCGACCCGCGAGCGGACGAACCGCACCAGCTCGGAGCGCAGCTCCTGCCACGCGGGCGGGGCGAGGATGGCGGCCTGGGTCGACATGGGGCTCAGGGGCAGCCGCAGGAAGATGCGTTGGGGGCGCAGCAGGAGGCCTTCTGCGACGGAGCGCAGCACGTCTCCTTCTCAGCTGTCGAGCAGCAGGCGGAGGCGCTCCCGGCACTTGGCGCCGCTCGGTCGGCGAAGGCGGCGCGTGGATTCGCGGACGCGTCGTCGCCGGCGACGACAGGCTCGACCTCGAGCTCGCGGGGGGCGGATTCGGGGGCATCCTGGCTGGGGTTCCTTGTCTTCATGGCTTCTGCCTCCTCTGCGATCCGGAGCGTCGCTCCGTCTCGGCTTCCGCATGGGGAGACGGGCGACCGGCGAAAAGGACGCAAGCGAGGATATGGGGTCGGTCCCGCCCGAGCTCAGAAGAACCCGGCGTAAGGGACGGAGCGGGGCGGTCGCCTCCGTGCGACGCGACGGGACACCGAACCCGCAGCGACGCGGCGGACCGGCTCGCGAAAGTTCCGCCGCGCCTCCGGTCGTCAGAGAACGCCGAGCTCGTAGGCACGGAGGACGGCGCGGGTCCGGTCCCTCACTCCCAGCTTCGAGAGGATCGTCGAGACGTGGTTCTTCACCGTCCCCACGGCGAGACCGAGCGCCCGGGCGATCTCCTCGTTCGCGCAGCCGGCGGCCGCGAGGCGCAGGACGGCCTTCTCGCGACGCGTCAGCGGGTCGGGGAGGTCGAGCGCGTCGAACCGGCCCGGGCGCCCCGCGAGGGTCTCCACGAGCCGGCTCGAGAGGCTGGGATGGATCAGCTCGCCGCCCGCGGCGACCGTTCGGACGGCCTCGGCGAGCTGGTCGAGACGGACGTCCTTGAGGAGATAGCCGCGAGCGCCGAGACGGACCGCCTCGAGGAGAGCCGCGTCGTCGTCGAACGTCGTCAGGACGAGGACCGGGGGCGCCGCGGGATGCGCCCGAAGGGCTCTGAGGACGCCGAGGCCGTCGAGTCGGGGCATCCGCAGGTCGAGGAGGACGACGTCGGGAGCCGCCTCCTCGAGGATGCGGAGAGCCTCCTCGCCGTCGGCGGCCTCACCGCAGACCTCCATGTCTGCCAGCGAGCCGAGGAGCGCGGCAAGCCCCTCGCGTACGAGCGTCTGGTCGTCGACGACGAGGACCCGGATCATGGCCCCTCGCCGGACGCCGGGATCGAGACGGAGGCGACGAGGCCGGGCGGTCGCGCCCCGAGCGCGAAGGTCCCGCCGAGCGCTCCGATCCGCTCCCGTATCCCCTTCAGGCCGCACCCCTCGAGCACGACGCCGTCGCTCTTCCCGTCGTCGCGAACGACGAGCCGTTCGCCGTCCGCCGTGCACTCGAGGAGGAGCCAGGCGTTCTCGGCTCCCGCGTGCTTGATCGCGTTCGTGAGGAGCTCCTGCGCGCAGCGCAGGAGGGCGCGGGCCCGGGCCGCGTCGACCCGGCCGCACGTGCCGCGGACCTCGAGGTGGACGCGGGGGCGTTCGATGTCGGCCACGAGGTCGCGCAGACCGGACTCGAGGTCCGGGCCGGGCTCCTCGCGAAGCCGCCCGACCGCGACCCGAAGCTCGGCGAGCGCGCCGTGGACGAGCTTTCGCGCACGGGCGAGCCCGTCGAGCGGCCGGGCGAGGTCCCTCTCGGCGGACTCGAGCGCCAGGCTGAGCGCGACGAGCTTCTGGCCCAGGCCGTCGTGCAGCTCCCGAGCGACCCGGAGCCGCTCGCTTCCGCGGCTCACCCGGGCGAGGAGCTCATGGGCGTCCCGTAGCTCCGAGTTGGACCGGGCGAGTCCGAGTCGCGCCGCCTCCTCCTGCCTCACGAGGTGGGCGACGAGGAAGGCGAAGAGCTGGAGGCCGCCGCAGAAGACGGCGACGACGAGCCACGGCGTCGACGGGTCCGAGGTGACGAGGATCAGCCCGAAGAGGACGGACTGGAAGACGACCCACGCGAGCGACGCGCCGAAGGGAAGGAGCCGGGCCGCCTGCCAGGCGGAGAAGACGAGGAGGAACCCGCCGGCGAGGCTCCTCCACCAGCCGGTCATGAAGAGGACGGAACCGGATTGCGCGAGGAGGAGGACGACCCAGGTCCAGCGAGGCCAGCGGTGGATCCCCTCGCTGCTCGTCAGGAGGAAGGAGAGGCCGCAGAGCCCGAAGGCGACCGACCACGAGAGGAGGCAGGTCACGGGAATCGTCCCTTCCCTGTGGAGACTCTCGGCCACCATGGCCCAGCCCACGGCGCCCCACATGAGGAGCGTGAGACGCCGCATCCATCGGTCCAGCTCCGGCCGGTGCGTCACGACACGAGGATAGGCCCGCGACGCGCCGGTGGGAGTGCCGGAAGTCATTGGTCGCGGACTGCGACTTCCGGCACGCGCCCCGCGCCGGCCGGGTCGACAGGATCGGTCGCCCGGGAGGGTGACACATGAACGTCCGGATCCTGGCAGCGCTCCTCGCCGCGGCCTCTCCGCTCCTGGCCGCCCCGACGCCCTCGCTCGTGGCGACCCGTCTCGAGGGACCTCTGACCGTTGACGGACGACTCGACGAAGCCGCCTGGGGGAATGCCGCCGCGGCCTCCGGCTTCCGGCAGTGGAGCCCGAACCGCGGCGAGCCGGCCCGGCTCGAGACGCGTGTCCGGGTCCTCTTCGACGACGCGTACCTCTACGTCGGGGCCTCGCTCGAGAACCCTGGAGGGGCCGCTGCGATCGCCGCGCGGGTCCACCGGCGGGACCGCGACAGCTACTCGGACTGGTTCGGCGTCTCGATCGACGTCGAGGGCCGCGGCCGGAACGCGCGCATGTTCCGGGTGAACGCCGCGAACGCGCAGCGGGACCTCCTCCAGTTCGAAGAGGCGGCCGACGACGACACCTGGGACGCCGTCTGGGACTCGGCCACGTCGATCGGGGCATCGGGCTGGTGGGTCGAGATGCGGATCCCTCTCGAGGTCCTCCGCCCGAAGGCGTCGCCGGCGCCCCAGGGGTGGCGGATCTACTTCTACCGCGAGAACCAGTCCCCGTACGAGGTGACGGGGTGGATGGTCGTGCCGCGAGGCGCCCAGGGATTCGTGAGCCACTTCTACCCCCTGGAGGGGATCGTCGTCGCGAAGCCGCCGCGGCGGCGGGACCTGACGGCCCACGCCTCGGTACGGTCCAAAGTGAGGACCGTCGTGCCCTTCGACGACGTCGGCGAGACGTTCCGCGCCGGCGCCGACGCGTCCCTCGGGATCGGAGCGACGGGGCAGCTCGACGTCTCGCTCCTGCCCGACTTCGGGCACGTCGAAGTGGACCGGCAGGTCCTCAATCTCTCGACCACCGAGACCTTCTTCCCCGAGAAGAGGCCGTTCTTCACAGAAGGCGCCGACGCCTTCAACCTCCCCGGCCTGCAGCTCTTCTACAGCCGGCGCATCGGCCACGCGCTCGCGCCGCCGGCCGCACCGGAGGGGACGACCGTCCTCGAGCGGCCGCTGAACGTCGACCTCCTCGGCGCGGCGCGCTACAGCCGGCACTCGGACGACGGGTGGCGGATGGCCGCGCTCGGGGCCGTGACGCGGCGCGCCGAGGCGGAGCTCCGCGACCAGGACGGCCGGATCGAGACCGCCACGCTCGAGGAGGCGCAGGCCTACGGGGTGGCCAGAGTCTCTCGGGGGCTCGACGACCGGGGCGGATACGTCGGCGCCTTCGTCGGCTGGACGGGTCAGCGCGGGGCGAACGGGCGGGAGGCGCAGGTGGCGGCCATCGACGGCTCCTACCGCTCGGCGTCGCGGCGGACGAAGCTGACCGGGATCCTCGCGGGGTCGATTGCCGGCTCGGGCGAAACCGACCGCCGCGGCTGGGGGGCCGACCTCGAGCTGGTCCACACGTTCCGGACTCCCTGGACGGCGACCGTTCACCTGACGGATCTCTCGCCGCAATTCGACCCGAACGACCTGGGCTACCTCGCCCGCTCCGACGTGCGACAGGGATGGGTCGACGTCCGCCGGCAGTGGGACCGCACCGCCGGCCTCTTCCGCAACTGGGAGGTCGCGTTCGGGGGAATGGTCCGTCGGGACCACGCCGGTCACACGCTGACTCGCGAGGTCGAGGCGACGCTCGGCACGCAGTTCACGAACCACTGGCGGGTCTCGGCCATCGCGGGGGCCTACCTGGCCGCCGACGACGACCAGGAGCTCCGGACATTCGGGCAGGAGCGCAAGCTCCTCCTCCGGAGGCCCGACCGCCCGTTCGCCATCCTCAGCTTCGGAACAGCTCCGCAGGCCGCCTGGTCGGTCTCGGGCGAAGCCCGCTGGACTTCGTGGGAGGGAGGGCCGACGAACGAGCTCACCGTCTCGCAGGTCGTTCGCCCCTCATCCCGGCTCGAGGTGGAGCTGGACACCTCGTACCAACGGGCCTCGGGAGAACGGCGCTGGCTGGAGACGCCGACGCCCGGGGCTCCGGTCGTCGGCCTCCGGGCGCTGAGACAGCTGGACCAGTCGATCCGAGTCTCCTTCGCCGTGTCGACACGCGCGACGGTCCAGCTCTTCAGCCAGTGGCGCGCCGCGCGGTGGAGCTTTCGCGAGACCCGCGCCTGGAGCGATGCCGCGAGTCGCGTCGCCGCCGCGGCGGCCGGACCGTCGACCTTCTCCGACCGGACGTGGAACCTGAACCTGATCGGTCAATGGCAGCTCCGCCGCGGCTCGACCGCGTACCTCGTCTTCACGAAGGGGGCCGCAGCGTACGAGCGCGACGGCGCGGGTCTCGGGCTTTCCGACGACCTCGCCTCGCTGCATCGCGTCCCGTCCCAGGACGTCGTCCAGGCGAAGGTCTCCTGGAGGTTCTGACCTCAGGACGTCTTGCCCGGAAGCCAGCGCCGGAAAGGAAACGCGGGGCGCCCGGAGGCGCCCCGCGTCGGGAACGTGCGGGAGTGCGGAGAAAGCCCTACTGGGCCGTCACCGTCACGTCGTCGAGGGTCATGTTGTTGCCGTAGGCGCTGATCCCGAGGAAGCCGAGGCGGACGGTCTGGCCCTTGTAGGCGGAAAGGTCGATCGTGACCTGCGCCCAGCCGGTGGATCCGTTGTAGCGAGAGATCGCCGAGCCGACGTTCGTCCAGGTGGTCCCGTTCGTCGAAACCTGCGGCTGGATCCGGTCGTTGTAGGAGGAGTAGCCGGTGTCGTGGTACATCCAGAACTTCAGCGTGACGCTCGTGTAGGAGTTCGCGACGGCGAAGCCGGTGGCGCGGTAGACGCGCGTCTGGCTGCCGCTCGAGGCGTTGTAGGAGTTGAACTTCGCGAGCTTCGTTCCGCCGTGGGGCGTCGTCGTCGGATAGGTCGAGGAGGTGGCGAACGTCCAGGAGCCCGCCGTGCCGGAGGTGTCGACCTGGGACCAGCCCGTGCTCTCGAAGCCGTCGTCGAAGAGCGTGACGGCGCCGCCGCACGAGGCCGTGAAGTTCCTCCCGGTGACGTTCGCCGAGGTGATGGTCACGGAAGCGCTCGCCGGGCTGAACGTGCAGCCGCTCTTCGTCGGGGTCACCGTGTAGGTCCCGGCGGCGAGGCCGGAGATCGTGTAGTTGCTCGACGCGTCGCTCGTCGCCGAGGCCGAGCCCACGGAGACCGTGGCGCCCGACGTCCCTGCGTTGCCCGAGATCGAGTACGTCGTCCCGCCGAGGGTGTAGGTCCCGGTGACCGTGTAGCTCCCGGCGGCATAGCCGTAGACGCCGAGCCACCAGGTCGCGGCGGCGGGGTTCGTGGCCGAGCAGGTCTCATTGCCCGAGGAGCTGTACGGCCGGCAGATGTAGGAGGAGGATGTCGGCTTGCCGCCGCTCTGCGTGTAGATGTCGACGTCGGCCGTGGCGCTCGTCGTGGCGAAGGTCAGGTTCGTGGCGCCGGAGGGGACGACGATGTAGTAGTACTTCCAGGCGCTCTTGGCGACGCTCTGGCCGGTGACCGGGACGCCGCTCGTCAGCTGGAGGTCGCCGGTGGGGCAGCTGGCGGTGAAGTTGACCCCGGTGACGTTCGCCGAGCTGACCGTGACCGACTGGCTGGCCGGGCTGAACGTGCAGCCGGTCTTCGTCGGGGTCACGGTGTAGGTGCCGGCCGCGAGGGCCGCGAGGGAGTAGTTGTTCGACGCGTCGCTCGTCGCCGTCGCGGAGCCCGCCGTGACCGTGGCGCCCGACGTGCCGACGTTCCCCGAGATGCTGTACGTCGTCGACACGGCCGTCGCGGTGAAGTTGACCCCGGTGACGTTCGCCGAGCTGACCGTGACCGACTGGCTGG
>CAZWRQ010000120.1:0-5897 GCA_964636395.1 uncultured Holophagales bacterium | reverse complement strand
CCGGGCTGAACGTGTAGCCGGACCGGCTCGGAGTGACGGTGTAGCTGCCTGGCGCGAGGCCGGAGATCGTGAAGGCGCCGCTCGTGCTCGTCGTGGCCGAGCCGGAGCCCGCGGTGACGGTGACGCCCGAGAGGCCGGAGCCGCTCAGCGTGATCGTGCCGGAGAGGCTGTAGGTCGCGCCGCTGCCCGAGTCGGTGACCTTCGCGGTCCAGATCTCCTCGCTCGCGGCATTGCGGCGATCGGTCCAGGACGGGAAGAAGACACCGGCGTAGCCGGAGAGGCCGTTGTAGTCGCCGTACTGGTTGCCGGAGTCGGCGCCGGAGCCGGTCTCGTCCGTCTGCGCCGTCGTGACCTTCACCGCGGCGCCCCACGTGGCCCCGTCGTCGAAGGACGACTGGTAGTAGACGTTCGTCTTCTTGCGGTTCGCGTCGTCGATCGTGTCGTAGTACATGACCGCGATCGCGCCGTTCGTCTCGTCGACCACGAGCCAGGGGTTGAACTGGTCGTTCTTGCCGGCCTGGTTGTTGATCTTGACCGGCGTCCCCCACGAGGTGCCGCCGTTCGTGGAGCGGGAGAACCAGATGCGCGTCTTGCAGGCGGAGGTCGTCGAAGACCCCGGCTCGTTCGAGGCCGTCGTGCACCCGGTCTCGCCCGAGAGGTCGGTCCAGAGCGCGTAGACCAGGTCCTTCGTGGCCGTCCGGTAGGCGCCGGCGGTGACGTAGATGAGGATACGGCGGCCGTTGAAGGCCGGGACGCCGATGTCGTACGAGTCGTAGGTCGTCGCGAGCTTGACCGGGGTCCCGTAGCTCGTCCCGCCGTTCGTCGACTTGACGACGTAGAGGCCGCGCGAGCCGGTGTCGGGCCAGAGGCCGAAGACGTCACCGTAGGAGTTCGTCTTCACGTCGGAGCCGATGCCGGTCCCCGTCGTCTGGCTCCCGCTCACCTGGATCGGCGTCGCGAGCCAGCCGGTCGCGTTCCGCCGGTTCATGTAGACCGGGTTCCCGTTGTGCCAGATGGCGTAAATGTTGTCCTTGTAGGGCGACGTGGCGCTGTGGTCGATCCAGACCATCTGCTTGTCCGTGTTGGTCTGGGAGCCGGAGATCGTCGCGTCGTAGGTCCAGGTCCGCCCCTGGTCCGTCGACTTGTACATCCGGACCTTGAGGATCGTCCCGGTGCTGTTGATCCCCATCGTCGAGGACCACGCGGTGCCGTCGGAGCTCCAGTCCACGGTGGGGTCGGAGTTGAACGCGTCGCCGCTGTAGCCGGGCAGGTAGGTCTGGCCCCAGGTCGCTCCGCCGTCCAGCGAGTAGAACTGGGCCTGGAAGCCGCTGCCGCTGATGTTGTTCGAGGCGCCGATGATCTGGTTCGGGTTCCAGTAGTTGACCCGGATGTCGGACTCGCTCCGGGGAGAGGATTGAGAGCCCGAGATCCGGTAGTTCGTCCCGATGGAGGTGGCGAGAGCCGTGACCGAGAGGTCCTCGTCCCACTCCCCGACTCCGTCCGGCGGGTTCTCGTAGCCCGCCGCGAAGTTCGCGTCGGGGAGCCCCGGACGGAGGTCCTGGTGGGACTGCATCCACTCGAGGACTTCCTTGAGGACGAAGGGGTAGCCACCCGTCGGGTCGGCGGCGGTGTAGTGACCTTCCGGGTTCGCTTTCCGCCAGATGACCTTCAGCCAGGGCGGAACCCTTCCGGTGTCTGCTTTCTCGTCAGCACGGAGGACCGAGAAGTCCTGGTTCTCCTTGATGAGCCGCTCGAAGGCGGTGCCAGGGCGAGCCCCGGCCTTCTTCAGCTGCTCGGCGAGCGTCGGCACCCGGTCGGCGCTCGGCTGCGCCTGCGCCGGAGCGGAACCGATCATCAGGAGCCCCGAGAAAAGCAGGACAATAGGCGTGTTCCACCGCCAATGAAGCATGCGACCTCTCCTCAATTCGGACTTCGACTCGAGATTCGTGACGGGTGTCACGCCGGCCACTACTCAAGAGTCGTGCCGGGGAAAGGGGAGCGAGGAGTTGGCATTTCGCCGCACCAGGTGGGGACCAAATTGATCCACCCCGGGGATTTGAACGGGTCATCACCCCTGGGCGCGATCAACTTCTGACCCAGTGTGACCCCTGGTCGAACACGACGAGCCTCAGGCATGGAGCCTCCAGGCTCGGCGGCCGCTCGCGGTCGCACTCTCTCGCAAGCCCGCAGTCAGCGGCCGGTCGGCGCCTCTCCCATTGCAGCGAGTCGCCGGGTGGCCAGCCAGGACGGGCTGCCCGGAAGGTCTCGGGCATCGCGCTCGGCGCGGCGACGGGGTTTCGAAGCGCCCGGCGACGGGACGACCAGCGCCTTTCGGTATGCCTCCCGCGCGTCGCTGATCAGGCCGAAGCCCTCGAGCAGCCTCCCGACGATGTACCAGTCCGACGGGTCGGGCTCGGCGGACTCGGTGCGGTCCATCGCCTCGAGGACGACGGCCCTGGCCTCCGAGGCGCGGCCCATCTCGGCGTAGACGGTGCCGAGGGTGTTCAGGGTCGAAGCCTCCATCCGTCCCGTTCCGTCTACCGCACTCTGAGCCAGCGAGAGCGTCCGCTCGTCGAGCCGGCCGGCGACCATGCGGTGCCAGGCGGCGTTGTTGACGTCGATCGCGTTGGACCGAGGGAGGCCGAGCAGCTCCTCCCCCTCGCGGGCGGCTCCCTCGAAGTCGCCGGCTCGCGCCCGTAGACCCGAGAGGATCCGGCGAACGTCGATCTGCGAGGGCTTCCGTTCGAGATGCGCCTGCGCCGCCCCGATGGCATCCTCCCGGAGCCCGTTCTCCTGAAGGGAGAGCAGCAGCAGCGCCGCGACGGTCTCGCTCTCGGGGTTCCGCTCGTGAAGCGCTCTCGCCGCCGGAAGGGCCCGGGCGACGTCCCCCGCCTCCAGCTCCGCCCTCGCGAGAAGCGCGCTCCGCCGGTCGTCCTCCGGCCGCTCCGCGGCGAGGCGCCTGAGTCTGGCGAGGGCCCCGTCGTCGAAAAGGTTCGGCTGCTGGCACGCGAACGCCGCGAGCAGGACCTCCGAGGCGTCCTCGCTCGACGCGTCGAACCAGCGCGTGACGGGACGGTCGAGCGGTGGCCCCTCGCGGGACTCCTCGGGCTCCATCTCGAGCGCCCTCCGGAGCCAGTTCCGCGCGCCGGGCAGGTCGCCCTTCGCGATCAGGGACTCCGCGTGCCGGCAGAGCGGGTCGGGAATCCCGATGGAGAGGACGCGAAGCCGCCCGTTCTCCTCCACGATCCAGTTGTCGCGCGCGCCCGACCCGTTCCCGGCGCCACGGAGTCGGATCCCCGCCTCGGGAGTCCCCTGGGCGAACCACTGGGCGCTGAAGGTCGTCAGGTCGCGCGCCACCTCGCGCGACGCGATCCCGGACGAGGATGCGAACGCGCGCAGGGCGTCGACGAGCTCGGGAAGAAACGGGTGCAGCGCCTGCGCCGCAAAGGGCCTCAACGTTTCCGGGTCGGGCTTCTGCGGAGCGAAGACGTTGTAGAGGAACACCCGGAGGGCCGCCTCGGCGTCCTTCGGGTCGGCCGAAGGAGGGGCCGCGGGGATTCGCGCGGCGAGCTCGGCCTTGGCGCCGAGCGCGGCGGCCTCCTTCGACGAGCGTGCCGCCTCGCGGTAGAGCTCGGCCGCCTCGGCGTAGCGTCGCAGGTTCACGAGGAGCTCGGCCGTCTTCTCGAATCCCGCGCCGCGCGCCGAGGCGGCGAGCCGCCGCCTCCCCTCTTCGCGGGCACGCACGGCTCCATCGCTGACGGCGACGGCCGCGAGCCCCAGGTCGGAGAGCTCCGCGGCATCGGCGCGCGCGTTCACGAAGGAGACGACCTCGCCGGGCCGCCCGGCGAAGAGGAGGGCCGTCGCGTAGGCGCGGGCGAGCATCGTCGGATGCGGGTTCTTCGCCAGGATCCCGGCGTAGAGGTCGATCGCCTTCGCGATCCGCCCTTTGTCCGCGAACCGGTTCCCGCCCGCGTCGAACTCGTACGACTCGGCCTCCTCGACCCGGATCACGAGGTCGTCGGGATCGAGCTTCGCGGCCTCCGAGAACGCGCCGGCCGCGCCGGCGGGGTCCCAGCCCGGGCGGTACGCGCGACCGAAGGAATCGTGGACGAGCGCCCTCGCCAGGGCGCGCCGGGCAGCGGCCGAGGCGGGGGCCAGGCGAACGGCTTCGCCGGCCTCGCGGCGGGCGGCGTCTCCGAGGCCGACGCTCAGGAGCGCCCTCGAGAGGCGGCGGTGCGCCACGGCGTTCCCTTCCGGCTCCTTCAGCCCGTCCCGGAGCTTCGCGAAGGCCTCGGCGAAGCGGCCCTCGTTGAGGTCCACCTCGGAGGCATGGAGGAGGCGCACGACCAGGGCTCCGCGCCTCGAGAGCCGCTCCAGGCCCGCGTGCAGGTCGGCGGCCTCGTCCGGGGTCAGGCGGTCCCGGTCGAGGGCGACGCGAAGGGTGACGGCGGCGGCGCCCTCCGGGTCGACCTCGCTGGCGAAGGTGAGCTTCGCCGGTCCGATCGCGTCCTCCTCGTCGGGCGGCGTCTCGACGACCACGAAGCCACGCGGCGGCACCACGCGGACGACGGTCTCGCGGGTGAACGGCGTGACCGCGAGGTCCTGGCGGCGCTTCTTCTCCGTCGTCTTCGGGAGCATGGCGACGCCGAAGGTGCGGGAGATCTGCACGACGGCAGAGACCTCCTCCGTCGTCGCGAACGTGGAGCCCGTCCCCTCGACGAGAAGGCTGAAGGGCCGCGAGAGGTCGCGCGCCTCCCCACGCTCCGCTCTCGACATGGTCGCCCGGCCGAGCGACCCCTTGGCGTACTCCTCCATGTGCTCCCGGAAGCTCTTCTCGTCCTCGCCGTCCCAGGAGGCGCGAAGCCGCTCTTCGATCCAGCCGGAGTACCTCGTGCGCTCGCGAACGTCGCAGCGTCCCTCGTCGGCGAGCGTGACCGTCAGCTCGCGGCGCTCGAGGACGTCTTCGGCTCGCACGCGCGGGGTCCTCACCGGGGCGTCGACGCCGCTCCGGCAGACGAGCGCCCAGCGATCGCGGTCGCCGAGGGGGAGGTCACCGGCCCGGCTGAAACGCGAGGTCGGGTCGATCCAGAGGTCGAGGCCGGGGACGTGCACGATCGCGTGGTCGAAGCCGCCGAGCGCGGGGAGCTCCGGGGAGATCTCCCGGCCGGGGCCGCTGTCGAGCAGCGCCACCCAGGCCGGTATGCCGAGCCTTCGGAGCTGGCTCACGAGGAGCGTCGCCTGGTCCTTGCAGTCGCCGTAGTGCCGTGCGACGGTGTCCACGGGGACGGCCGGGACGATGTCCGCCTCGCCGAACGCGAGGCTCGTGTAGCGTACGTCGCGCCGAAGGGCGTCGAGCACCGCCTGGACCTTCGCCCGTGCGTCGACGGGAAGGGCCGCGGGCGGCGGGACCGGCGCCCCCTTCGCGATCTGTCGGTCGACGATCCGGGAGTACGTCGACGCCACGTCGGCCCAGGACCGCCCCGTGGCGAGCTCCAGCCGCGCGTTCGTCTCGACGTCCGACGGCAGCGGGCCCGCGTCCATCTCGGCGAACGGCTCCGGCTCGACGCGCTCCCAGGTGCGGACGGTGGCGCCCCCTTTCTTCTCGACGCTCGGCGACAGCCCGTCGATCCCGCGCACCTCGAACGTGAGAGGAAGGCTGTCGGGGGCCTCCACGACGATGCGGTATCGCCGGGCGGGCTCGGTCCATCCGAGAGACGAGAAGTACCGCGTACCACCCGGCAACGCGCTCTTCTCGGAGGTGACGACCTCGGTCTCCACGACCGAGCCGCTCTCCACGCCGGGGAGCGGAGCCTGCCGGAGCTTCCGATCGTCGAATACGTCCTCGTCCTCGGAGACCGGCTTGTCGCTGATGGACGCCGGGTCGAGGACGATCGCCG
>CAZWRQ010000119.1:0-14399 GCA_964636395.1 uncultured Holophagales bacterium | reverse complement strand
CTCTCCCCCCGCCCGCCGCCCTCATGAGCGCGCGCCTCTGGCGCGCGGGCTGTGATGAAGACGGGAGCGGGGAGGGAGGAGACGGTCGGAGACGTGAAACGGGGGCCGCCAGGCCCCCGTTTCGCGTCCTCCGGAGGAACGAGTGATCAGGCGATCGACTTCAGGAACTCGGCGTTCGTCTTCGTCCGGGTCAGCTTCGAGAGGAGGAGCTCCATCGCATCCATCGGCTTTACCGAGGAGAGCGCGCGGCGGAGCTTGTGGATCTTCGGCAGCTCCTCGGCCGTGTAGAGCTTCTCTTCCTTCCGCGTGCCCGAGGCGGGGATGTTGATGCAGGGGAAGACGCGCCGGTCGAAGAGGCCGCGGTCGAGGATGATCTCGCAGTTCCCCGTCCCCTTGAACTCCTCGAAGATGACGTCGTCCATCCGGCTGCCGGTGTCGACGAGGCAGGTCGCGATGATCGTGAGCGAGCCGCCGTCTTCGTGGTTGCGGGCGCCGCCGAAGAAGCGGCGCGGCTTCTCCATCGTGCGCGCGTCGATGCCGCCCGAGAGGATCTTGCCGCTCCCGCGCTGCTCGTTGTTGTAGGCGCGGCTCATCCGGGTGAGCGAGTCGCAGAAGATGACGACGTCCTTGCCGATCTCGACGAGGCGCTTGGCCCGCTCGAACGTCGCCTCGGCGACGGCGATGTGGTGCGCGGCGTTCATGTCGGCGGAGGAGGCGACGACTTGGCCGGTGATGCCGCGCTGCATGTCGGTGACCTCTTCCGGCCGCTCGTCGACGAGGAGCATGAAGATGATCACGTCGGGGTCGTTCTTCGCGATGGCGTTCGCCATCGTCTTCAGGAGGAACGTCTTCCCGGCCTTCGGCGGCGCGACGATCAGGCAGCGCTGTCCGCGGCCGATCGGGACGACGAGGTCGAGGACGCGCCCCGAGTTCTCGTCCGTCGCCGTCTCCATCCGGAGGCGCCGGTTCGGGTCGATCGAGATCCCCTTGTGGAACTGGACGTACTTCGAGCGGTACTCGGTGGGCGTCATCCCCTCGATCGAGAGGATCCTCTGGACCATCGGCCCCTTCGGACCGCGGGCGACCGCCTCGGCCTCGATCAGGAGGCCGTCCTCGAGGTCCTCCGCCTCGACCAGGTACTTCGGAAGGAAGGGGTCCCCCTTCTCCGCGAAGAACGTCTCGGCCGAGACGACGAGGCCGGAGTGATCGCCGTGAAGCTTCACGAGCCCGCGGACGGCGATCGGGGGGGCCGCCTGGACGGCCGGCTCGCGGCGCGGCGCCCCTTCCCCGGCCGCCTCGGCCCCGCCGGGGCCGGTCTCCGCACCGGTCCCCTTGTTGCGGCCCCGGCGCCGCCGGCGGCGACGTCGCTTGCGCGACGGCTCGCCAGGCGCGGACCCGCTTTCGGGCGATGCGGCCTCGGATTCGGCGTCGCCCTCTTCGAGGGCCTCGGCGTCGTCGTCTCCCTCGGGGAACTCCTCGACGACCGTGGCCTCGACGGTAGGCCGATCCGCTTCTACAGGCTCTTTCGGGTCGAATTCGTCCAAGCTGACCTCCGGAACGGGCGTGTGCGGCCGTTCCGTTTCCTGCGGGCCCCCCACGCGAGCGCTCAGCCCGGGCGGACGGCATTTCCTACTCGGTCCGAAGGGGGGAGGGCGGGTCGTGATCCTCGCGACTCCCTCGCCCGGCGCCCCGTTCACGCCACCCGCTTCCGCAGGGCCGCGCCGCGCCGGGCCAGACGCCGGAATGCTATGCCGGAACGGAACCGCCCGTCAATTCGGCGCTTTCAGGCCGTCGAGGAGCGCGTCCGGGCGACGGAAGCGGCTCCGGGCGTCTCCGGGTTGATCCGTCCGCCCCGCGACCAGATCCCCGGTATGCCCCGCGCGCAGCGCGGGCAACGGCCGTCGGAGCCGATCCGGCACGCCACGACCCGAAATCCCCGCCTCTCGACGAGCCGCTCGGAGCAGCCGGGGCAGACCGTCGTCTCCGCATCTCCCACGCCCCCCGGCAGGTTCCCCGCGTAGACGTACCGAAGGCCCTCTCGACGGCCGACCTCCGCGGCCCGAAGGAGAGAAGACGCGGGCGTGGCCGGGAAGCCGCCCATCCTGTAGTCCGGGTGGAAGGCGGTGACGTGCCACGGAAGGTCCGGGGAAAGGCCGGCGAGGAACCGCGCCGCGTCGCGCAGCTCCTCGTCCGAGTCGTTCCGGCCTGGCACGACGAGCGTGACGGCCTCCACCCAGAACCCGCGCTCGACGAGCCCCGCGAGCGCGTCGAGGACGACCGAAAGGCGACCGCCGACCTCCCGGTACGCGGTCTCCCGCATCCCCTTCAGGTCGACCTTGTACGCGTCGACGAAAGGGCGGAGAAAGTCCAGCACCTCGGGCGTCGCGTGGCCGTTCGAGACGAAGCTCGTCAGGAGGCCGGCGCGACGCGCCTCTGCGAAAACGGCGGCCGCCCACTCGGCCGTGATCAGCGGCTCGTTGTAGGTCGAGGTGACGACCTGCGCCCCCGCCTCGAGCGCTGCGGCCACGATCCCCTCCGGGGTGGCCGGGCGCGGGCGCGCCCAGGCGTCCGCGTCCGGGTCGCGGAGCGTCTGGCTGATCTCCCAGTTCTGACAGTAAGGGCAACGCAGGTCGCAGCCGAGCATCCCGAAGGAGAGCGCCGTCGAGCCGGGGAGAAGGTGGAAGAACGGCTTCTTCTCGATCGGGTCGGCCGCGATCGAGGCGACGTATCCCCAGGGGGCGCGGAGCTCGCCGTCGCGCACGAAACGGACCCTGCAGACTCCCTGCCCCGCCTCGGCCAGGAGGCAGCGGTGTCCGCAGGCGAGGCAGCGGAGCTTCCCGCTCTCCTCCCGGACGAGCGTCGCCTTCGCCGTCAGGCCGGCGAGGCGCTCGCGAACCGGGTCGGCTGGCGCCATCGCCCCCCCATCATAGGCCCGCCGAAGGCGCCGGAACGGTTCCTGCATCCGAGCCGTTAGAATGCGCCGCGTGACACGACTCTTCCGGATGGCCGCGCTCGCCGCTGGCGTCGCGGCGACGGCCCTTCCTCTCTTCGCCCAGACGCCGACGCCCACCCCGACGCCGACTCCCACGGCGACGCCGACGCCGACGCCCGTCCCCCCGACGACGATCGAAGCGTCGGTCGCGAGCCTCGGAATCCCGAACGGCGGACGGTACGACGCCTCGAACATGATCCTCGAGGCCGACGGCACGATCTGGACCGCCTCTGCGAACGAGAACGTCCTGGCGCGGATCTCGGGCGACGAGAAGAAGGTCCGGAAGTGGACCATGCCGCGCGACGCCGCGCCGAGCCACCTGCTGAAGGAGCCGGACGGGAAACTCTGGGTCGCCCAGCTCGGCGGCTTCCAGGTCTCCCTCTTCGACCCGCAGACGTCGGAGCTGACGGAGTGGGCCGACGGCGCCCGGCGGCCGACGGCGTTCGTCCGAAAAGGCGACGGGACGCTCTGGCTCCCCGAGACGAACGGGACGCTCGCGAACTTCGACCCCGCCACGGGGACGTTCGTCTACTGGCGCTCGACCGACCTCGCGAACCCGATCTCGAGCCTGACCTACCCGCTTCTCGACACCGACGGCTCGCTCTGGTCCGCCGACTTCCTCCGAGGCGCGCTCCTGCGCTTCGCTCCGGACGGCTCGAAGGTGACGCGCTGGGCGCTCCCGGACGCGACCGCGCAGCCTTCGAAGATCATCCGCGGCCCCGACGGCCACCTCTGGTTCTCCTTCTTCGGGGCGGCGCAGCTCGCCCGGTTCGACCCGGCGACGCGTGAGCTGAAGCGGTACGCCGTCGGCGTCTTCTCCCAGCCGTTCGACATGAAGGTCTACAAGGACCGGATCGTCTACACCGAGCAGCTGATCGGGGAGGTCGGCGTCTTCGACCCGTTCGGGTCGACGCCCGCGGCGACCGATACGCTCGAGGAGAAGGAGATCGTCCTCACCCGAACGACGGCGACGGTGACGCCGACGAAGAAGGTCCTCGAGACGATCGAGCTGGACGTCGCCCCCGCGGACCCGGCCGCCGTGACCGGCTCGGGTCTCCCGGGCCTCGCCCGCTACACCGCGGTCTCGGGAGTCCCCTACGCGCTGGTCCTCGACGAGACCCGCAAGCGTTTCCTCGTCGGCGCCACCGCCGAGATCGCCGCGATCCTCCCGCCCGTCCCCGCGACCGTGGACGACCACTTCTTCCCCGCCGCCTCCTCGATCGGCGGCCGCGGCGGCGTGCGATGGGCCACTCAGGTCGTGACCTGGAACCGCGGGAGCGCCGACACGGCCGGGGTCCGGGTCGACGCGACCGTGAACGAGCGCCTCCTGCCGACGGACTGGATCATCGGCATTTCGCCCACGACGAACCTGACGATCGGCCCGGGAAGGATCGTCTCCCAGTCCGACCCGATCGGCGAGGAGATGAAGGGGCCGGACACGTCCGGCGCGCTCCGGCTCACGTCGGGCGCGACGGCGACGCGCTTCGGCGACGTTCACTCGTGGATCCGCGTCTACCGGACGCGCGACGACGGCGGGACGTACGGCTTCGCGCGGAACTACGTGAAGGGGGCCGAGGCCCTTTCGTCGGGCGAGACCGGGTTCCTCTTCGCTCCGCCCGACGGCGGGTCTCGCGTCAACGCCGGCCTCCTCGTCATCGAGGCTGCCGAAGGGACGGTCTCGATCGTGGACGCGGCCGGCGCTCCGCTCTCCGCCCCGTTCGCCTTCCGCTGGCCGGCCGGCTACCACCTTCAGGCCTCGACGGTCTTCTCCGCCTTCGGGATCCCGCCCTCGCCGTCCGCGAGGATCGTCTACACCGTGACGAAGGGGCGCGTCCTGCCGTTCGGCACCTCGATCGACGCGGTGTCGTCCGACCCGATCGACCTCCCCTTCTTCGGCCCGAGGGGCACTGCCGCAAACCAGTGGGTCTTCGGCGTCGAGAGGGGCGGCGGTCCGCTCGGCCCGACGTCGCGCACCGATCTCCAGCTCTTCAACGGCGCCGCGGGCGACTCCTCCGTCACGCTCGTCCTCCGCGCGGCCCGCCTCGCCGCCTCGCCCGGGGCCGCGCCTCCGGCGCGCGCCGTTTCCCTCACGGTCCCCGCGGGAAAGGTCGTCGCGCTGAACGACGTCGTCCGAGAGACGTTCGGCGTCGACGGGTTCGCCGGGTCCCTCGACGTCGTCTCCGATCCCCCCGTCCACGCGTTCGCTCGGGTCACGGCCGCGGACGCCTCGGGCGGCCGCCACGGCTACGGGATGCCCGCCCTCCGCGCCGACTCGACCGCCGCGGACGGCTCGCGCGCCGTCTTCATCCAGGCCTCCGACGCCGGCTGGGACGTCATGGAGTCCGAGCTCCAGCTCACGAACCCCACCGACTCCTCCGGCGAGGTGACGCTCCGGGCGTTCGACACGGAAGGCGCTGCGGCGGGAGAGCCGGTCACGCTCACTCTCGGTCCGAAGGAATCGGTCCGGGTCCCCGCGGCGTTCTTCACGCTCTCCGGCTTCGGCGCGCCGATCGGCCGGATCGACGTCGCCCCCGTCGCCGGCTCGCAGCCCGTCTTCGCTCTCCTCGTCCGGAGGGACCAGAAGACCGGGGATGCCGACGCCGTCGTCCCCTACGTCGTACCGGCGGCCTGAGCGGGCGCGCCCCGATTCCGGAACCCCCGGGCCCCCTCGTAGCCGAGGGGGCCTTTTTCGTGTCCGCCCGCCTCGCTAGCGGGGCGCCGGCGCGCCGGCGGCCGCCGGAGGCGCCCACGTCGTCTCCGGTGCGAGGACCCAGTTCCGGTCCGTCGTCGGGTCGATCGTCCCGGCGCTCCGCAGCCGCTCGACGAGGAGCTCGCGCACCTCGTCGTTGTAGGCTCGGACGACCCGGGCGCCCCGGAGCGCCGCGTAGCCTCCCGCGCCCTGGGCGCGGTAGCTGTTCACCGCGAGCGTGAAGACGTCCGTCTCCTTCACCTCGCGGCCGAGATGGCGCAGGTCGCGGACTCGCCGACCGGCGGGCGCCGTCGGGTCGATCCGGTAGCTCGCCCCCTGGACGACGTCGAAGTTGTAGGGCCGCATCCCGGCCCGGGGCGTGAGAAGGAGTCGCCCGTCCTTCCACTCGGCCGACTCGTAGAACGTCGCCGCGTGCTCCAGGATCGCGCGGAGCCGCGCCCCGTCGATCTCGACGACGACGAGCTGGTTCTCGAAGGGGTAGACGGAGTAGACGTCCCGGACCGTGACCGGTCCTGCCTTCCAGCCGTCGTGGCGAAACGGGAGGAGCGACGTCATCGAGAGCTGCGCGCCGGTGGCGGCGAGCTGGGTCTCGTTGATCAGATCGAGGAGCGCGGAGTCCTCGAGGCGGGCACGGTCGGCCGGAAAGGGGCCGGTGGCGGCGGCGATCGGCTCGCCGAGGTAGGCGAGCGCCCGTTCGTGGTGCGGACGTGCGATCGCGGCGATCTCGGGGTCCGAGGCCACCGACCCGTCCGACGGGAGGAGCTCGCCCGTCGCCGCGACGACCTTCGCGCCCCGCTTCGACCTCTCGACGACGAGGTCGACGCGGGCGAGGACCTCGCCCCAGCGGCCCGGCTGCGTCACGGGGACGCCCTGGACGCGGGTGAGGGGGACGCGTCGATGCGAGTGCCCGGTGAGGATCAGGTCGATCCCCGGAACGGCCTTCGCGAGGCGGACGACGTGGTTCTCGTAGTCGGTCCCGTTGGCCTCTCCGGTCGCGGGGTCGACCTCGAGGCCGCTGTGGAACAGGACGACGACGACGTCGCACCGCTCCTTCTGCCGGAGGAGGGGGACGAGTCGCGCCGCCGTCTCGACGGGGTTCTCCCACGTGAGGCCCGGCCGATTCGCCTCCGGCTCCCAGCCGGGGATGTTCGGCGTCGTCAGCCCGAGGACCCCGACGCGGACCCCTCCCATCACCTTCACGACGTACTCGGGGAACGCGGGGCCGCCGTCGGCGGCGTTCCGGGTGTTCGCCGAGAGCCACGGGAAGCTCGAGTCCTTCTGCGCGCGGCGCAGCACCTCGAGGCCGAAGTTGAACTCGTGGTTCCCCACCGCCATGGCGTCGTAGCCCAGGGCGTTCATCGCGGCCGCCATGAAGTGCGGTCCCCCCGTCGGGCGGCGGGCTTCGAGCCAGCCGGCCGGCGCCCCCTGGATCGTGTCGCCGCCGTCGAGGAGAAGGACGTGCTTCGAGCTCTTCCGGATCTCGCGCACCCGCGTCGCGACGCGGGCGAGACCCCAGTCGGCCGCCTCGCCGCGCGCGTAGTTCCACGGAAGGAGGTTCGCGTGGAGGTCGGAAGTCTGAAGGACGGTGATCGTGACGCGCTCCGCGGCGAGGGCGGGGGGCGCGAGGGCGAGGACGAGGACGAGGAGGAGGAGGGACGGGCGTCGGCTGCTCACGCGCGGCGGAGTCTTCCACCCGCTCCGGCGGGAATCAAGGCGCGCCGGTCGCCGCCCGGCGGTATTCTCCGCGCGCATGCCCGCCCGCCCGAAGCCGAAGCCCGCGCCCGCTCCCGAGGTCCTCGCCCGTCTCCGGGCCGCGTTCCCCGGCGCAGACTGCTCGCTCGACCACACCGACGCCTTCCAGCTCCTCGTCTCGACGATCCTCTCCGCCCAGTGCACCGACGCGCGAGTGAACGCGGTGACGCCGGCCCTCTTCCGCAGGCTCCCGACGCCGGCCGCGATGGCCGCGGCCGGCCCTGAGCTCGAGGAGCTGATCCGCTCCACGGGCTTCTTCAACGCGAAGGCGCGGTCCCTCCGTGGCGCCTGCCGTGCGATCGTCGAGGAGCATGGCGGGACGGTGCCGCGAACGATGGAGGCTCTGAACGCGCTCCCCGGTGTCGGGCGGAAGACCGCGAACGTCGTCCTCGGGAACGCCTTCGGCGCGCCTGACGGAGTCGTCGTGGACACGCACGTCGGCCGCCTCGCGCGGCGGCTCGGCTGGTCGGGCGCGACCGACCCGGAGAAGGTCGAGCGGGATCTCAACGCGCTCCTGCCGCGCGCGGAGTGGGTCTTCGCCGGCCACGCGCTCATCCTCCACGGCCGGCGCACCTGCACGTCGCGCTCGCCGCGCTGCTCCGGATGTCTCGTCGAAGAGCTCTGCCCGAAGGTCGGCGTGACGCTCGCGGCGAAGCCGGGAGCAGGAGGGCGCTCGGCGCCTCAGGCACGGAAGGCGGATGCGGCGCGCACGGGGAGGAGGCGATGATGCTTCCGGGCAGCGGCTCGATCGAGGTCATCTGCGGCTCGATGTTCTCGGGCAAGTCCGAGGAGCTGATCCGGCGCGTCACCCGAGCGAAGATCGCCCGGCGGCGGGTCCAGGTCTTCAAGCCGAAGCTCGACGACCGGTTCTCGGAGGTCGAGGTCGTCTCGCACACGGGGATGCGGCTCACGGCCCTCTCCGTCGCGACGTCGGCCGAGGTCCTCGCCCGCACGGAAGACCGTACGGAGGTCGTCGGGATCGACGAGGCGCAGTTCTTCGACGCCGGCATCGTGGAGGTCGCGAGCCGTCTCGCCGACCTCGGAAAGCGCGTCGTCGTCGCCGGGCTCGACCAGGACTACCTCGGGCGTCCGTTCGAGCCGATGCCCACGCTCATGGCGCTCGCCGAGGAGGTCGTGAAGACGCGGGCGATCTGCATCCTCTGCGGAGGCCCCGCGAGCCGCACGCAGCGGCTCGTCGCCTCCAAGGAACGGGTCGTCGTGGGGGCCGCCGGGATGTACGAGGCTCGCTGCCGGCGGTGCTTCGACCCGGGCGTCGTCGAGGTCGACGGGGTCCTCCCGTTCCCTGAAGAGAGCTCCTGACGGCTCCGAAGACGTTCCAACTCTGAGGCTTACCGTCTTTCCCAGACGTGCTGTGCATAAGCCTGTGAATTCGGCTGTCGAAAAGTCCGGGAAGCCGCATTGGAAGCGGGCCGCGCACGGAATGCACTTCCACCGGTGCACATTCGTCAAGTATTTGTACGAGAGGGACTTGACACGCTTCACGCGATGTGAGGAGCGCGTGAAGCCGCTTCTGGAGCGACCCGAAACGATTTACACAGGAGGGGGTCCGTTCTGGCAGCGGTTTTGCCGAGGAGCAAGGACCGACGGCGGCCGGTTTCCGGGGCACGCCGGCACCCGATGCCCCTCCGGGGCCTTCGGGTGCCGGCGCCGCCCGCTCAGAGACTGACCGCGTCGCGGTGCTCCCCGAAGACGGTCTTCAGGGAAGCGACGACCTCGCCCAGCGTGACGTTCCCGTCGACGGCCTCGACGATCGGGGGCATCAGGTTCCGCCCCTCCTTCGCCGCGGCGACGAGGTCGGCCCGGAGCCGTTCGACCATCGCCCCGTCGCGCCGGGCGCGGAAGGCGGCAAGGCGCTCGACCTGCTCGGTCTCGACCTTCGGGTCGATCGTCATCGTGGGGATCGGGTTCTCCTCCTCGATGACGAACTCGTTCACTCCGACGACGACCTGGCTCTTCGCCTCGATCGCCTTCTGCGCCTGGTAGGCCGCCTCCTGGATCTCGCGCTGGAAGTAACCGGCCTCGATGGCGGCGAGCGCGCCGCCCATCTCGTCGATCCTCCCGATCAGCGCCGAGGCCTTGTCGACGATCTCCGCGGTGAGCGCCTCGATCGCCCACGATCCGCCGAGCGGGTCGGCGACGCGGGCGACGCCGGTCTCGTAGGCGATGACCTGCTGCGTCCGAAGCGCGAGACGGGCCGCCTCCGTCGTCGGCAGCGCGAGCGCTTCGTCGCGCGAGTTCGTGTGGAGCGACTGCGTTCCGCCGAGGACCGCGGCGAGCGCCTGGATCGCGACGCGCACGACGTTCACGTCGGGCTGCTGCGCCGTGAGCGTCGAGCCGGCCGTCTGCGTGTGGAACCGGAGCGCCTGCGCGCGCGGGTCGTCGATGCCGAACCGGTCCTTCAGCAGGCGCGCCCAGAGCGTCCGCGCCGCGCGGAACTTCGCGATCTCCTCGAGGAAGTCGTTGTGGACGTTGAAGAAGAAGGTGAGGCGCGGGGCGATCGCCTTCGCGTCGAGGCCCGCCGCAACCGCGGCCGTAAGGTACTCGACGCCGTCGGCGAGCGTGAAGGCGACCTCCTGGACCGCCGTCGAGCCCGCCTCGCGGATGTGGTAGCCCGAGATGGAGATGGTGTTCCAGCGGGGGACGTTCTCCGCGCAGAAGCCGAAGATGTCGGTGATGAGGCGCATCGACGGCTTCGGCGGGAACGCGTAGGTCCCGCGGGCCGCGTACTCCTTCAGGATGTCGTTCTGGATCGTCCCCGACAGCGCCTTCCACTCGGTCCCGCGCCGCCGCGCGACGGCGAGGAGGAACCCGAGGAGGACGGAGGCCGTGGCGTTGATCGTCATCGAGATCGAAACGTCCCCCAGCGGGATGCCGTCGAGGAGCGTCTCCATGTCCTCGATCGAGTCGATCGCGACGCCGACCCGGCCGACCTCGCCGCGCGCGAGCGCGGCGTCGGAGTCGAAGCCGATCTGGGTCGGGAGGTCGAAGGCGACGGAAAGGCCGGTCTGCCCCTGGGAGAGGAGGTAGCGGTAGCGCGCATTGGATTCGCGGGCGGTCGAGAAGCCGGCGTACTGACGCATCGTCCAGAGCTTCTTCCGGTAGCCGCCGGCCATCGCGCCGCGGGTGTACGGGAACGCACCGGGCACGCCGGGGTCCCAGCCCTGCGGGACGTCCCCCGGGGCATAGGAGGGACGGACCAGGATCCCTGAGGTCGTGGCGGTGTCGGGCTTGTTGGTGGACATGGGACCGATGCTAATGGAAACCGTGCGCGGCGACACCGTGCGAGACCGCATCTCGAATCGGCCTCTCCGCGTTCGCGCACGTCACCCGGGCCGCCCGCACGGCGAAGCGGCCGATGCGCCCTGCGGCCGGCTCCGCCGGAGCGCTCTTCGTGTCACACTTCGCCCAGCCTTGTCGAAGTCGCTCAGCGGAACGCTCGATACCTTCGCCCTCGCCGACCTCCTGCAGTGGATCGAGATCAACCGGCTCTCCGGCCGGCTGACCGTTTCGCGAGGGGAGGATCGAAGGGTGATCGACGTCAAGGACGGCGCGATCGTCTTCGTCTCGTCGGTCCGGCCGGAGGAACGGCTCGGGACCTTCCTGGTCGCGCGCGGCATCCTGCCGGAGCCGGTCGTCTACGAGCTCCTCGCCGACAGCTTCCTGACGGGCCGGAGCCTGACCCGGCTCGTCTTCGAGACGGGCCTCCTCTCGCGCGACGCGCTGGCCGGGGCCGTCGAGGAGCTTGCGCTGAAGGTCCTCTTCGACCTCTTTCACTGGCAGGGCGCGCGGTTCGTCTACGACCCGACGGTCGTCACCGAGGACCTCCTGCGCATCCAGCTCTCCCTGCGTGGCCAGCTCCTCGCGCTCGAGGGGGCGAGGGCCGTCGACGACACGGCGCGGCTTCGCACCGCGGGGTCGGTGGAAGCCGAGGAGCCCGCCTCAATCGCCGAAGAGCTCTCGCCGCGGAACGTCGCGCGCTCCTTCTTCGCCGTCGTCGAAGGCCTCGACATGGAGAGCCCGCCGCCGTCCGTCTGGCAGGAACGCTTCGAGCTCTTCGGGAGGTTCTCGGAGAAGGTCGCGGCCTCTCTGCGCAGGCCGTTCCGACCCTTCCCGCCCTTCGAGGACACCGCCGAGCGATGCCGCGCCGCCCTCGACTCAGGCGCAGAGGCCGAGGAGGCCTTTCGCCTCGCCGCGACGGACCCGTTCCTCACGGTCGACCTCCTCTTCCTCGGGAACGCCCTGCGGACTCCCGCCACCGGGCTCCTCTCGACGGTCGACGGCGCCCTCGCGGCCATCGGATCGGGGGCTCTCCGCAGGTTCCTCGAGCTTCTCGTCTCTCCGGGCGCTCCGGTGGTCTCGGGCCGGGATCGCCTCGAGAGGGCGCTCCGGAGCGCCGCGGTGTCCACCGCCGTGGCCGCATCCCATGTCGCCCCGTCGCTCGGAGAGGACCCCGGGCGGGCCTGGGTCCTCGCGCTCGTCGAGCCCGTGGGCGGCTACGAGCTGCTCAAGCTCCTCCTCTCGGAGGACTTCGACCCGGGCCCGTTCCGTGCCGCCACACTCGGCTGGTACCGTGCGGCGAGCGGCCGCGCGCTGGCACGGAAGCTGAATCTGCCCGACGCGTTCGCCGACGTCCTCGGCTCGGACGGCCAGGTCTCGAGCCGGAGCTCCGTCGCCGAGCAGCTGGTCTTTTTCGCCAAGCAGATGGTCGCTGCAGAGCAGGTCGGCCGCGAGTGGACGAGCGACGACCCGGAGCTCGCCGACCGGTACGCCGCCCTCGCCGTCGACGACGAGCTGGCGGACCGGATCGGCCGGGACGCCTCTTCCCTCCGCCTGCTCCTCGGGCTCTGATCCGCCGGCCCGTCTCAGGCCGTAATCCAGGGTAGCCCGGTCGTTCCGGCACGTTCCGAACGGAGGTATCTCATGGTCGCCCGAAACGTCGCATCCGCGATCCTCGCCCTCTCCCTCGCGCTCGCCCCGTCCCCCGGAGCGCTCGCGGAAGAGCCGCCGCAGACGGCCCTTCCGGCCGGAGTGCGCGCGGCCGTGGAGGTCCGCGCGCTGGACCTCGACGTCGTCGCGACGAAGGACGGCCGGCCGGTCACGGACCTGACCCGGGACGAGTTCGTCGTCCGCGTCGACAAGAAAGTCGTCCCGATCGACTACTTCGCCCGCGTCGAGGCCGGGACGGTCCACGGACCCGACCTCGCGACCGCCTCGCCGGACCTCGTTCTCGACACCCTCCGCAACGACGCGGGCGAGACCTACGTCCCGAGGCAGTTCCTCGTCTACTTCGACGACGAGCGGCTCCTCCCGCAGGACCGCAAGCCGGTCCTCGAGGGGCTCCGGGATTTCATGACCCGGCTCTCGCCCTCCGACCGGGCCTCGATCGTCTCCTACAACGGGGCGACCCGGGTCCTCGTCCCGTTCACGAGCAGCAAGGAGGACCTCCTCGACGGCCTCTCGAAGCTCGAGGCGCTCGCACCCCGCGGGCTCGCCCTCGAGTCGGAGTACCAGAGGACGGTGAGGGAGATCCGGATCTCGCCTCGCTCCCGGGGCTCCCTGATCCGCAACTGGTCGACGGAGGCCGCACACCGCGAGCGGTGGGCACTCCGCGATCTCGCGCGAAGCGTCTCGGCCCTCGCCGCGCGGTCGGGCAAGAGGACGCTCCTCCTCGTCACGAACGGCTACGAATGGCACCCCGGTCGGGCCCTCGCCCTGGCCTTCGGCCCGAGCCTCGTCTCGCAGTTCGCCGAGGACGTCGGCGAAGACATCGAAAAGGTCCTCGCCGAGGCCAACGCCGCGGGGATCACGATCCAGGTGTTCGACGCGAAGGGGCTCGGAGCCGGTGTCGACGCGTCCGAGCGGTCGAACCCCGCGATCAGCCCGTTCTATCGCGCGCAGGGCTACCGCGACTCGATGGTGACCCTCGCGACCGGCACGGGCGGGTCCCTCGTCGAGAACCGGAACGAGTTCCGGGCCGACCTCGATCGCGTCTACCGGGAGGCGAGCGGCTACTACTCGGTCGGCGTCACGCTCTCCGGCCTCGCCGGCACCGGCGAGAGAAGGGTCGAGGTGCGGACGACACGGCCCGGCGTCGTCGTGCGGGCACGCAACAGCTTCCTCCCGCGCAGCGCCGACGACGCGGCCGTGGACCGGGTCGAGATGGCCCTCCTGACGCCCGGCGCTCCGGGGGACTTCCCGGCCACGCTTCGGATCGGCACCCTCTCTCCGGCGGGCGGACTCGCCCGGCGGACGGGTCCTTACGAGGTGGAGTTCTCCCTCGAGGAGCTGACGTTCCGCGACGAGGGAGACCGGAAGACCGCCGTCGTCGACGTCACGCTGGCGGCGATCCAGGACACCGGGGCCCGCTCCGACGTGAAGCCGGAGAGGAAGTCGATCTCGATCCCGGCCTCGGAGTGGGAGCGCGCCCGCAGCGAGCCGTTCGTCTACCGCGGCCAGGTCAAGAGCGGGAAGGGGAACATCCGCTTCGTCGCGGGCGTGCGCGACGTGGCGACCGGGCGGATGGCCCTGGCCTCCGCGAACGTCCGCGTCGACTGACGTTCGCCCCGCGCGCCCCGACGCCTCCCGTGAACGAAGAACGGCCCCGGCTCGCGCCGGGGCCGTTCTTCGTTCGCCCGGTCGGGCGGGGGCTACTTCTTCGGGGCGGGAGCCTTGGGCGCCGCCGGCTTGGCGGCCGGGGCCTTCGCCGGCGCGGGAGGCGCCGCGAGGGTGAACGGCGCCTTCGCCTCGACGCTCTTGCCGGAGATCACGTCGGTGATCTTCAGCGTCATGACGTACTCGCCGGTACGGAAATAGTCGCCGAGGTTGACGTCGACGATCGAGCCGGCGAGGTCGATGACGAGGGCCGTCGCCGAGCCGGTCTGCTCCGGCACGACCATCGGCTCGTCCGGCGGCTGGGGCACGTCG
>CAZWRQ010000118.1:0-14438 GCA_964636395.1 uncultured Holophagales bacterium | reverse complement strand
CCGGCGAGCGCGACCGAGGGGTTCGAGATCGTCCGGCGCCGCCTCTTCGAGCCGCTCGCGGGGCCGGAGGCTTTCAAGAGCCGCGACGTGACGGCGCGAGCCTTCGGCGACCTCTACCGGGCGCAGGCAGCCGAGTTCCCGCCGGAGTGCAAGGGGCCGGAGTACGAGAAGCGGGTCCAGGAGGCGTACCCGATCCATCCCGAGATCTTCGACAGGCTCCACGAGGACTGGTCGACGCTCGTGAAGTTTCAGAGGACGCGCGGCGTCCTGCGGCTGATGGCCGCCGTCATACACAGCCTCTGGGAGAAGGGGGACCGGAGCCCGCTCATCCTGCCGTCGACGATCCCGATCGACGACCCCAGGGTCCAGTTCGAGCTGACGCGCTACCTCTCCGACAACTGGGCGCCGATCATCGAGAAGGACGTGGACGGGCCGAGCTCGCTCCCGCTGAAGCTCGACGGCGAGCTGACGAACCTCGGCAAGCACCACGCGACGCGCCGCGTGGCCCGGACGATCTACCTCGGCTCGGCCCCGACCGGCGGGACCGCCCACCGCGGGCTGGAGGACCGGCGCGTGAAGCTCGGCTGCGTCGTGCCGGGGGAGCCGCCCGCCGTCTTCGGCGACGCGCTCCGGCGCCTCGCCGGCGCCGCGACGTACCTCTACCAGGACGGCCCGCGCGTCTGGTACGCGACGCAGCCCACGGTGACGAAGCTCGCCGAGGACCGGGCCGAGCAGCTCAAGCGCGACCCGGACCGGGTGGCGCAGGAGCTCGACGCCCGGATCCGAGCGGACATCCGCAAGCCGGGCGACTTCACGCGCATCCACGGGCTGCCGCGCTCCGGCGCCGACGTGCCCGACGACCAGGAAGCCCGGCTCGTCGTCCTCTCGTCCGAGTTCCCGTACGCGAAGGACGGCGAGAGCCCGGCGGAGAAGGCCGCGAAGGGGATCCTCGCCTCGCGCGGGAGCGCTCCCCGCCTCTACCAGAACACGCTCGTCTTCCTCGCGGCCGACAAGGTGCGCCTCCAGGACCTCGACGAAGCGCTCCGGAAGTACCTCGCCTGGGAGTCGATCCTCGCCGAGAAGGACGCCCTCGACCTCTCACCCCACCAGGTGCGGCAGGCCGAGATGCAGCGGAAGTCGGCCGACGACGCCGTTGTCGGGCGCCTCCCCGAGACCTACCAGTGGCTTCTCGCGCCCGAGCAGCCGAGCCCGCAGGCGCCCGTGACGTGGAAGGCGACGAAGGTGTCGGGGGTCGACGCCCTCGCCGTGAGGGCGAGCAAGAAGCTCCGGAGCGACGAGCTCCTCGTGACGACGCTCGGGCCGACGATCCTGAAGAAGCACCTCGACGAGGTCCCGCTCTGGCGGGGCGACCACGTCCCGGTGCGGCAGCTCGTGGACGACTTCGCCCGCTACCTCTACCTGCCGCGTCTCCTGGGGCCGCACGTCCTCGCCCGGGCCGTCTCCGACGGCCTCCGGCTCCTCACCTGGCGCTCCGACGGCTTCGCCTTCGCCGAGAGCCACGACGAGTCGGTGCCGAGGTACCGGGGCCTTCGCTGCGGGGAGGCCGTCGACGTCTCGCCCGAGAGCACCGGCCTCGTCGTGAAGCCCGACGTCGCGCACCGGCAGCTCGAGGAGGAGACGAAGGCTGCGGAGCGAAAGGCGGCGGAGCCCGCGCCCGCGGAGCCGGACACGTCGGCGCCGGCCGGGGGCCGGTCAGCCCCCGGTCGGACCGTCGTCGAGAAGCCCGTCGTCCGCCTGCGGCGGTTCCACGGAACCGTCGCTCTCGACCCGACGCGCGTGACGCGCGACGTCGGGACCATCGCGAACGAGGTGATCGCCCACCTCGCCGGCGTGGACGGCGCCGAGGTGACCGTGACGCTCGAGATCGAGGCCTCGATTCCGAACGGTGCCTCCGAGCAGCTCATCCGGACGGTCTCCGAGAACAGCCGGACGCTGAAGTTCGAGAGCTTCGGGTTCGAGGAGGAGTAGGCGGCCCCGCGGCTCGCCCTCGGACGCGGCGCATAGAGAGAAGGGGAGCCCGCTTTCGCGGGCTCCCCTCGATTCCGGGTCGTGTCAGGAGCGCGCGAGCGTCAGAGCTTCGGCCCCGCGGCGATGACCTCGGGGGCGCAGCCCTCCTCGAACTTCTTGAAGTTCTCGACGAAGCGGGCGGCGAGGGAGCGATAGCGGTTCGCGTAGAGCGCCTTGTCGGGCCAGGAGCTGGACGGGTCCATGACGGAGTCGGGGATGCCGGGGCAGCTCTTCGGGACCTCGAAGCCGAAGACGGGGTCCTTGACGTACTCGACGCCGTGGAGCGTACCGTCGAGCGCGGCGTTCAGGAGCGCCCGGGTGTAGCGGATGGAGATCCGCTTGCCGACGTTGTACGGGCCGCCGACCCAGCCTGTGTTCAGGAGCCAGCAGCTGACGCCGTAGCGCTCGATCTTCCGCTTCAGGAGGTCGGCGTAGAAGTACGGGTGGTGGACCATGAACGGCCCGCCGAAGCAGGCCGAGAACGTCAGCTCGGGCTCTTTGCCGAGGCCGGCCTCGGTGCCGGCGATCTTCGACGTGTAGCCCGAGATGAACTGGTAGAGCGCCTGGTCGGGGGTGAGGCGCGCGATCGGGGGCATGACGCCCTGAGCGTCGCAGGTGAGGAAGATGATGTTCTTCGGGTGGCCGGCCTTCTTGTCGGGGACGGCGTTCGCGATGAACTCGAGCGGGTAGGAGCCGCGGGTGTTCTCGGTGATCGACTCGTCGTCGAGGTCGATCTTCCGCGTCACCGGGTCGAAGACGACGTTCTCGAGGATCGTCCCGAAGCGGTGGGTCGTCGAGTAGATCTCCGGCTCGGCCGTCGCCGAGAGCGCGATCACCTTCGCGTAGCAGCCCCCCTCGATGTTGAAGACCCCCTCGTCGCTCCAGCCGTGCTCGTCGTCGCCGATGAGGGACCGGTTCGGGTCGGCCGAGAGCGTCGTCTTGCCGGTGCCGGAGAGGCCGAAGAAGAGGGCCGAGTCGCCCTTCGGGCCGACGTTCGCGGAGGCGTGCATCGAGAGGACGCCGTCGAGCGGGAGGAGGTAGTTGAGGACGGTGAAGACCGATTTCTTGATCTCGCCCGCGTACTCGGTGTTGCCGATGAGGCAGACCTTCTGGTCGAAGCTCAGGGCGATGAACGTCTGGGCGTTCGTCCCGTCGATCGGCGGGAAGCCCTGGAAGCCCGGCGCCGCGATGACGGTGAACTCCGGCACGTGCCGGCGGTACTCCTCGAGGCTCTGCGGGAGGACGAACATGTTCCTCACGAAGAGGGAGTGCCACGCCTTCTCGGTGATGATCCGGACCGGGACGCGGTAGGCCGGGTCGGCCCCGGCGTAAACGTCCTGGACGAAGAGGTCGTGCCCCTGCAGGTAGCCCTGCAGGCGGTTGAAGAGGTCGTTGAACTTCTCCGGGGCGTAGGGGCGGTTGTAGGGACCCCACCAGACGTGCCCTTCGGTGGAGGCTTCCTTCACGACCGCCTTGTCGTTCGCGGCGCGGCCGGTGTGCTTGCCGGTGTGGGCGACGACGGGGCCGCCCGCGACGATCCGCGCCTCGCGGCGGAAGGAGATCTCCTCGTAGAGCGCCTCGGTCGGGAGGTTCCAGTAGACCATCCGGAGGTTCGAGAGCCCGTGGTTCGCCAGGCCGTAGTCGGCCTTCCGCGCCGAGGCCTCTCCCTCGGCCGGGGTCTTGATCTCGAGCAGGTTCTTCACAGCCAGTCCCTCACGAGCTTCTTGTCTCCAACGTAGATCTCGTTGGGGGCGGACGGGTCGAGCGCCCACTTCATGCGGGCGATCCCCTCCTGGATCTCCTTGATCGTCCCGGCGTACGAGAGCCGGAGGTACCCCTCCATCCCGAACTCCCGGCCGGGGACGGTGACGACGAGCGCCTTCTTCAGGAGGAAGTCCGACAGCTCGACCGACTTCTGCGAGTAGGCCCGGAAGTCGGGGAGGCAGTAGTAGGTGCCGTCGGGCTTGATCGTCTTCACCCCGCTGAACGAGGCGAGCTCCTGGAGCATGACGTTGCGGTTGTTCTCGAGCTGCAGCCGGAGGCTCTCGACGGCGCTCTGGAGCCCCGACATCGCGCCTTCGGCCGCCGCCTGCAAGAGGACGGAGACGGTCGTCGTGATCTGTCCCTGGACGTTCGTCATGACCTGGACGAGCGGACGCGGCGCGACCGCCCAGCCGATCCGGAACCCGGTCATCCCGTAGAGCTTCGAGACGCCGTTGACGGCGATGACCTTGGAGGTCTCGGTGTCCTTCTTCGTGTACCTGAAGCAGCTGGGCGACCTCTTCCCGTCGAAGACGAGCCGGTGGTAGATGTCGTCCATGATCAGCCAGATCCCCTTGCGCTCGCAGAAGTCGACGAGCCAGGAGACGAGGCTCTCGGGGTAGAGGACTCCCGAAGGGTTGTTCGGGCTGTTGCAGATGATGACGCGCGTCGCGGAGCCGACGGACTTCTCGATGTCCTCCGGGCGCGGCACGAAGCCGCCGTCCTCGGCCTTCACGATGACCGGGACGCCGTAGCACATCTTCACCATCTCGGGGTAGCTGACCCAGTACGGGGCGAGGATGACGACCTCGTCCTGCGGGTTCAGGACCGAGTAGAGGATGTTGAAGACCGACTGCTTCGCCCCGGCCGACACGATGACGTTCTCGGGGGCGACGACGCGGTCGTAGTTCTCCTCGGTGTACCGGATGATCTGCTTCTTCAACCCCGGCGTGCCGTCCGCCGGCGTGTACTTGACGTCGCCGGTGTTCAGCTTCGACGCAGCCGTGAGGATCGCGGCGATCGGAGCCTTGTTCTTCGGCTCGCCCGCGCCGAGGTGGACGACCGCTTCGCCCTTCTCGCGCAGGAGCCGGGCCTGCTCGTTCAGGCGGAGCGTCGGCGACTCCGCGATGGACTTCGCGAGCTGACTTACGCTCATGTCGTTGGGAACCTCCCTTTTCGCCGGTGGGCCGCTGGAGCCGTGCTCCGCGACGCCGAGGGCAACGCCGGATTGTACCGGCGGGGATGGGTTCCCGCCCCGGGCGAGAAGCGCACGCCCGGCCCGGCTTCTCGGGAAGGGCCGCGTCGGGCTTGCGCGAGCCGGTCCCCGCCGGGGCCGCCCCCCCCTCCGTGGGCCGGAACGGGGCCTGCGAGGACGGCCTCCGGGCGGGGGCCAGGCCGGTGCTAAGATCGGCGACGTTTGCGGGTCGCCCGGAAGCCCCGGTGGGCGGCGACGCTGGCGGAGGAGTATGAGGAGTTCCGCGCTCAAGCCCGCGGTCGCCGCCCCTGTTCGGGAGCGGGTCTCGATCCTGGACAAGACGCGCCGCTACACGGTGCCCGACGAGATCAAAGCGGCCGGCGTCTGGACCTATTTCCGGATGCTCGAATCGGGGCAGGACCCGGTGGTCACCATGGACGGCCACGAGATGGTGATGCTGGGGTCGAACAACTACCTCGGCCTGGCCTCCCACCCGAAGGTCAAGGAAGCTGCGATCGCAGCGGTCAAGAAGTATGGCGCCGGCTGTGCGGGCAGCCGCTTCCTGAACGGGACGCTCGACATCCACGTGGAGCTCGAGGAGCGCCTGGCCGCGTTCATGCGGAAGCCGGCCTGCATCACGTTCTCCACCGGGTTCCTCGCGAACCTGGGGGCGATCGGGACCCTCCCCGGAAAGGGCGACACGATCTACCTCGACCGCCAGGACCACGCCTGTATCTACGACGGGGCGCGTCTGGCCATCGGGGCGGAGGTCCGCAAGTTCAAGCACAACGACCCCGACGACCTCGTCCGGCTCCTGAACGCCCACCCCGACAAGGGCGGCAGGCTCCTGGTCGTGGACGGCGTCTTCTCGATGGAGGGCGACATCGCCCCGGCGCCGGCCTACGCCGAGATCTGCGCCGAGTACGGCATGGCGTTCATGATCGACGACGCCCACGGCATCGGCGTCCTCGGGAAGACCGGCCGCGGCACGGCAGAGCACTTCGGCATCGAGGACCGTGCGGACCTGATCATGGGGACGTTCTCGAAGTCGCTCGCGGCGATCGGCGGCTTCATCGTGGCCGATGCCGACGTCGTCAAGTACATCCAGCACAAGGCGCGCGCGCTCATCTTCACGGCGGCGCCCCCGCCGGCTTCGATCGGCGCCGTCCTCGCCGCGCTCGACATCATCGAAGCGGAGCCCGAGCGGCGCCAGCACCTCTGGGACAACACCCGCTTCATGATGACGAGCCTCCGCGCGATCGGGTTCGACTGCGGCGAGTCGGAGACGCCGGTCATCCCGATCGTCGTCGGAGAGGACTACCTCGCGTTCAAGATGGCCAAGCGCCTCGAGGAGGAGGGGGTCTTCGTGAACCCCGTCGTCAGCCCGGCCTGCCCGCCGGGACGGGCGCTCATCCGGACGTCGTACATGGCGACGCACCGGCGGGAGCACCTGACGCGGGCCCTCGAGGCGTTCCAGAAAGTCGGGCGGGAGCTCGGCCTCGTCGGCTAGCCGCCGACCGGGGCCGGGCCGGATCGGGAGGGACCGGAGCTTGGCCGAAGGGCTGTCCGTCGCCGAGGTCTCCTCCCGGCGCGACCTCGCGCAGTTCGTCGAGCTCCCGTACCGGCTCTTCGCGTCGGAGCCCGACTGGGTGCCGCCGCTACGGTCGGACGTCCGCTGGCTGCTCGACCCGGCGAAGAACCCGTTCTGGAGCCACGCCCGGCGAACGCTCCTCCTCGCCCGGCGCGGCGGCAAGGTCGTCGGCCGCCTGGCCGTGATCGCGGACGACGAGCACAACCGGGTCCACGCCGACCGGACGGCGTTCTTCGGGTTCTTCGAATGCGAGGACGACCCGGACGCGGCGAAGGCGCTGTTCGACGCGGCCGAGGAGTCGGCCCGGACGATCCTGCCGGGCTGCGACCGCCTGCGCGGGCCGGTCAACCCGTCGATGAACGACGAGGTCGGCTTCCTCCTCGCGGGCGAGAGCGAGCCGGGGCCGCCGGTGCTGATGATGACCTGGAACCCGGCGTACTACCTCGACCTGGCGGCGGCGGCCGGCTTCGCGAAGGAGAAGGACCTCGTCGCGCTGATCGCGCCGATCGACGATCGCTCCTTCGCCCGGCTCGGACGGATCACCGACGCGGTCCGACGGAGGAACCCCGAGCTGACGTTCCGGACGATCCGGATGGACCGCTTCCCGGAGGAGCTCGCGAAGGTCAAGAAGGTCTACAACGCCGCGTGGGAGAGGAACTGGGGCTTCGTGCCGATGACGTCGGAGGAGCTCGACGCCATGGCGAAGAAGCTGAGGGACCTCATCGACCCGACGATCGTCTGGTTCGCCGAGGACGGAGATCGCCCCGTCGCCTTCATGCTCGGGATGCCCGACTTCAACCAGGTCCTGATCCGCATGGGCGGTCGTCTCCTGCCGTTCGGCTGGCTGAAGTTCCTCCTCGGCCGGAAGAAGGTCGACCGGGTCCGCCTCATGGCGTTCGGCGTGCTGCCGGAGTACCGGAGGAAAGGGCTCGACGCCGTCTGCTACTTCGAAGGCTACAAGGCGGCGATGGCGCGGGGCTACCGGACGGTGGAGTTCTCCTGGATCCTCGAGGACAACCTCGACCTCCTGAAGCCGATCGAGGTCTTCGAGGGGAGGCTCTACCGGCGCTACCGGCTCGTCGCCAGGACCGTTCCGTCGTCCTCCTGACGGACCCTCCGGGCGATCGCCCGGGCGAGCCCGCCGGCCGCGAACGCGAGGACGAGCCCCGCGAGGACGTCGACGACGTAGTGGTACCGGCAGAAGACCGTTGCCAGGACGAGGCCGGTCGCGAACGGGAGGAACGCGAGGAACGTCCTTCTCGACCGCCGGGCCGCCTCGACGAGGACTGCGATCGTCACCATCGTGTGCCCCGAAGGGAAGCAGTTCCTCCGGCTCGTCTCGAGGCGGTCGAGCGTGTCGTCGATCGCCTTCGCGACCGTCCCCCGCGGGAGCGGCCCGTCGTGGGGGACCGTGAAGCGCGGGCCGATCGCCGGGACGAGGAAATAGCCGGCGTAGCTGACGTAGAAGACGAGGAGCATCCCGAAGACGTAGGCGGGGAAACGGGCGCCCGGGGATTTCTCCCGGAGGTCGTCCTGCCAGAGGAGCGCGCCGAGAACGATGGGGTGGAAGTAGTAGAGCGCGTAGCAGACGGTGAGGACCTCGAGGAGGAGCGGCCCCGCGTACGGTTCGAGGAGCCGTGTCGGGTCGCCGCCGAAGAGGAGCCGGTCCGCGGCGACGAGGATAGGGTCGAGGTCGACGGAGCCGGCGCCGAGGACGAACGGGCCGAGGTTGTCGAAGACGAGGAGGAGCGGCAGGATCGGCCCGAAGTCGGCGACGCTCGCGAGGAGGCCCCCGGGCGCGGGGCGCCGGCCACGGACGGCGGCGAAGGCGAGCGGGAGGAGGAGCGCGGCCGCGACCTTCGCGAAGGCGGCCGGCGCCGAGGCCGGGACGCCGCCGGCGAGCCCGACGGCGAGAAGGAGGGCCGCGGCCCCGCACGTCAGGAGGTCGGCGAGCGCGAAGCGCACGGCGCGTTGTAGCACGCCGAACCTATAATCGGCCGATGCTTCGGATCGGCCTCGCGACCCTGCTCCTTCTGCTCGCTCCGGCCGCGCTCGGGGCCGGGACGGCGGTGGTCGTCGTCGACGTCGACACGGACATCAACCCCGTCACGGCGGAGTTCCTGAAGCGGGTCGTTGCGGAGGCGGCCGACGAAGGGGCCCCCGCCGTCGTCCTCCGGATCAACACCCCGGGCGGGCGGCTCGACTCCACCCGGGAGATCACGAAGTCGATCCTTTCGTCCGAGGTCCCGGTCGTGGGCTTCGTCCACCCGCCCGGCTCGCAGGCCGCCTCGGCCGGCTTCATCATCCTGATGGCCTGCGACGTCGCGGCGATGGCGCCCGGGACGAACGCCGGCGCGGCCTCTCCGGTCGGCGGCGGCGGCGAGGAGCTCCCGAAGACGATCGGCAAGAAGGTGAGCGAGGACGCCGCCGCCCTCGTCCGGTCGCTCGTCGTCCCGCGCGGGCGGCCCGCGGACGACGCGGTGAAGACGATCACCGACGCGCTTTCCTACTCGGAGTCCGAGGCGAAGGAGAAGGGCCTCGTCGAGATCGTCGCGCGCGACGTCCCCGACCTGCTGAAGCAGCTCGACGGGAGGACGATCAAGCGGGTAGGGAAGCCCGACGCGACGCTCGCGAGCGCGGCGTTCACGTCGCGGACGGTCTCGCGGACGGCGCTCGAGAAGGCGCTCGGCGTCATCGCGAGCCCGATGGTCGCGGGCCTCCTCTTCCTGATCGGCATCGTCGGCCTCTACTCCGAGTTCCAGAACCCCGGGGCGATCCTGCCGGGCGTCCTGGGGAGCATCTGCCTGCTCCTCGCGTTCTTCGCGATGTCCGTCCTGCCGACGAACTGGGTCGGGATCGGCCTCGTCCTCCTCGGGGTCCTCTTCTTCTTCCTCGAGGTGAAGTTCACGACCCACGGCGTCCTCGCGATCGCCGGCGGCGTCTCGATCATCCTCGGGGCCGTCCTTCTCTTCCACCGCGACGAGCTCGCGCCGAAGGCCGAGCTCTGGTTCGTCGTGGGCGGGGCGGCCGTCGCGACGCTCATCCTCGCGGCTCTCTCCATGATGGCCCTCTCCGTCCAGCGCCTCCCCGACCGGACCGGCTCGACCGTCCTCGTCGGGCTCGTGGCGCCGGTCCGCGTCGGCGCCGCGGGCGCCCCGAAAGTCTTCGTCGACGGCGCGCTCTGGGAGGCCCGGAGCGCCGCACCCCTCACGGACGGGCAGATCGTCGAGGTCACCGGCGTCGACGGTCTGGCGGTCCTCGTCAAGCCCACGGCACGGAGCGAGAAGTCATGAACCTGCTTCCGAACCCGATCTTCATCGCGGCGATCTTCGTCGTCATCTTCTTCCTGTCGAAGTGGGTGAACATCCTCAACGAGTACGAGCGGGCGGTCACGTTCTGGCTCGGCCGCCTCGCGCCGGCGCCGAAGGGCCCGGGCCTGACGCTCATCTTCTGGCCGTTCGAGACGATGGTCCGCGTCGACCTGCGGACGATCACGCTCGACGTCCCGCCGCAGGACGTCATCACGCGGGACAACGTCTCGGTGAAGGTGAACGCGGTCATCTACTTCAACGTCATGGACCCGGCGAAGGCGATCGTGAAGGTCGCGAACTACATGTACGCGACCTCCCAGCTCGCCCAGACGACGCTCCGGTCGGTCCTCGGCCAGGCGGCGCTCGACGAGCTCCTCTCCGAGCGCGAGAAGCTGAACGAGAGCCTCCAGGAGATTCTCGACCGGCACACGGACCCCTGGGGGATCAAGGTGACGATGGTCGAGGTGAAGGCGGTCGACCTTCCGATCGAGATGCAGCGCGCGATGGCGAAGCAGGCCGAGGCCGAGCGCGAGAAGCGAGCCAAGATCATCCACGCCTCCGGCGAGTTCGAAGCCTCCAAGCAGCTCGCCGACGCGGCACACGTCATCGCCTCCGAGCCGGCCTCGATGCAGCTGCGCTACCTGCAGACTTTGACCGAGATCGCCGCCGAGAAGAACTCGACGATCCTCTTCCCGGTCCCGATCGAGATGATGGCCCTCCTCGGCCAGAAGATGGCGAAGGACGTGAAGTGACCGAGGAGAAGGACGGGCCGGTTCATTACCAGGTCTCGGTGACGGGCCGGCAGGCCGCCGCGTTCTTTCTCGTCCTCCTCGCCGCCCTCGGCCTCTCGTTCTTCTTCGGGATGAAGACCGGAGCGGCGGCGAAACGGGGGCCGGACGCCGTCACCGCTCTCGCGGCGCAGTCGGACCTCCCCGTGCGGCCGGAGGCGGCCGAGGACGCGGACGCGCCCCCGACGCCCGCGCCGACCGAGGCTCCCCTCGGATTCTCGGCCCCGGAGCTTTCCCGGAGGGAGGAGGTCGCGCCGACCCCGCGCCCCGAGCCGGTCGTGAAGGAAGAGCCCGCGCCCGTGCCGGTCGTGAGAGAGCTCTCGCCGGAGCCGACCGCCGTTCCGAAGGCGGCGGCGCCGGCCGCCCCGCGGGGCGAGGAAGGGCCGTTCTGGGTCCAGCTCCTCGTCACGAGCAGCGCGGAGAAGGCCGACTCGCTCGCGAAGAAGCTGAAACGCGACGGCTTCCGTTCCGACGTCTCCCTCGTCCCCGGGAAGAAGGGCCTCTTTCGCGTGAGGGTCGGTTCCTACCCCGACCGAGCCCGGGCCGAGGCGGCTGCGAAGAAGGTCCAGGCGGCCGAGAAGCTCGGGACCCGGCCGATCGTCGTGCCCGGCGGGAAATGAGCCGTCCCCTCCCGGTGCGGGGCGAGCCCGCGCTGCCCCCCTGGATCCGCGAGCGGAAGGTGAAGCTCGCGGGGCTCCACGAGCTGAAGAAGCTGATGCGGACGCGCGGCCTCCACACCGTCTGCGAGGAGGCGCGCTGCCCGAACCGGAGCGAGTGCTTCGAGCGGAAGACGGCGACGTTCCTCGTCTGCGGGGACGTCTGCACGCGCGCGTGCGGCTTCTGCAACGTGACGTCGGGCCGGCCCGCCGCCCTCGACCCGGAGGAGCCGGCGAACGTCGCGCGCGCCGTCGCCGAGATGGGGCTCGAGCACGTCGTCCTCACCTCGGTCGACCGCGACGACCTCCCCGACGGCGGGGCGGCCCACTGGGTGCGGGTCATCGAGGCCGTGAAGGCGCTCGAGCCCCGGCGGGCGGTCGAGGTCCTCACGCCCGACTTCCAGGGGGACGAGGCGGCGATCGACCTCGTCGCCGACGCTCGGCCGGACGTCTTCAATCACAACGTCGAGACGGTCCCGCGGCTCTACCCGACGGTGAGGGCGAAGGCCGTCTTCGAGCGCTCCGTCGCGCTCCTCGCGCGCGTGAAGTCCCGCCATCCGGGGACCGTGACGAAGTCCGGGCTGATGCTCGGCCTCGGCGAGGAGGACGGCGAGGTTCTCGACGTCTTTCGCGCCCTGCGCGCCGCGGGAGTCGACGTCGTCACCGTCGGACAGTACCTCCGCCCCGCGGCCTGGAACCTCCCCGTCGTCTCCTACGCGACGCCCGAACGCTTCGAGTCGCTCCGCGCCGCGGGCGAAGCGCTCGGCTTCTCGTACGTCTTCGCCGGGCCGTTCGTGAGGTCGAGCTACCGGGCCGAGGAGGCGCTGGCCGAGTCGGCGCGCCGCCTCTCCTGAGCGGAATGGAGGTCTTCTCGGGCTCACTCCGCGCTCGGGCCGCGGCAGCGCTCGTCTCCGGCCTCCTCCTCGGGCTGACGTTCCCGAACGCCTCGCTCGTCGTCCTCCTGCCGGTCGCGATCGTCCCGTTCGCGCTCGCGTTGGACGGCGCCTCGCCCGGCCGGGGCGCCCTCCTCGGCGGGCTCTTCGGCGTCGCCTTCTGGCTGACGACCTTCCCGTGGATCTACCACGTCGTCCATCGCTTCGGCGGGCTCTCGGCGCCGCTCGCGCTCCTGGCGCTTCTGATCGCCGCCTGCATCCCGAGCGTCGCGTTCGCCGCGATGGGCTGGGCCTCGGCCCTTGCCGCGCCTCGTACGGCCGCGGCGCGGCTCCTCGTCCTCCCGGCCGCCTGGGTCGCTCAGGAGCTCCTCCGGACGTACGCCTTCTCCGGGTTCCCCTGGGCCCTCGTCTCCTACCCGCTCGCGCCGTGGCCGATCCTGACGCAGACGGCGGCGCTCGGCGGGGCCGCGCTCGTCTCGTTCCTCGTCGTCCTCGTGAACTCGGCGCTCGCCGAAGCGCTTCGGGAGAGGGGAAGGGCTCGGCTGGCCGGCGCGGCGGTCGCGGCGGCGGTCCTCCTCGCGGCGATCGCGTTCGGGGCGTGGCGTCTCGCCCAGCCCGAGAACTCGGCCGCCGGCCGCTCCCTCCGAGTCCTGATCGTCCAGCCGAACGTGGCGCAGGACGTCCGGTACGCTCCGGGGGCGGCCGAGCGGATCCACATCGACGTCACGGGCCTGACGCGGGCACTCCTTCGGAAGGCGCCGGCCGACCTCGTCCTCTGGCCGGAGAGCGCGACGCCGTTCGCCTGGCCGTGGTCGGAAGGGTTGCGCGAGGATCTGACGCGCCTCTGCCGGGAGGAGCGGACCGCCCTGCTCTTCAACACCGTCTGGTCCGACACCCCCCACGACGAGGCCGCCCCGTACTACAACTCGGCGCTCCTCGTCGACGCGGACGGCGTCGTCGGGGAGCCGTATCACAAGCTCCGCCTCGTCCCGTTCGGCGAGTACGTGCCGGCCCCGTCGCTCTTCGGCTGGGTGAACCAGGTGAGCCGGGAGGCGCCGGGCGCCTTCACTCCGGGGACGCGGGCGATCCCGCTGGAGCGGGGCGGCGTGCGGCTCGGCGGGGCGATCTGCTACGAGGTCGTCTACCCTTGGATCGCCCGGGCGCAGGTCGTCGCCGGCGCCGACGCGCTCTACACGCTGACGAACGACGCCTGGTACGGCGACGGTGGCGCGCAGGAGCAGCACTGGCAGGCGGCGGTCTTCCGGGCCGTGGAGACGGGGCGGCCGTTGCTCCGCGCGGCGGTCACTGGGATCAGCGGCTGGGTCGATGCGCGCGGCCGGACGCTCGGCCGCCTGGGGCCGGGCGCGCGCGCGGGTATCGCCGGGACGCTCCACGTCCCGCCCCGCGGCGAGACGACGCTCTCGACGCGGCTCGGCGACGCCCCGGCCCTCGTTTGCGCCGCGGCGCTCCTCGTGGCTATCCTCCGCGCCCGGGCGTCGGCTCGCCGCGCGCCCTCCCACGTCTGACCAGGAAGGACCCCCGCACATGAACGAGGAACGGATCGAGAAGCTGACGGCGCTCGCGACGCAGGTCGAGGCGCTCCGGGGGTATCTTTGACGTCCACCGGGCGGAGAAGGAGAAGGCCGAGCTCGAGGCGCGCGCCGGCGCGCCCGACTTCTGGAACGACGCTCCCGCGGCCCAGGAGACGCTGAAGAAGCTGAAGAGGGCCGACACGGTCCTCTCGGACGACACGGCGTTCCGCCAGAAGCGCGAGGAGCTCGAGGTCCTCGCGGAATTCCTCCGGGAGGGAGAGGCGGTGGAGGCGGATGCCGACACGGCGCTCGCCTCGATCGCGTCGTGGGCGCGCGAGCGCGAGCTGCGATTCAAGCTGACGGAGCCGGAGGACGAGCTCCCGGCGCTCCTCGAGATCAACGCCGGCACGGGCGGCACGGAGGCCCAGGACTGGGCCGAGATGCTCATGCGGATGTACCTCCGCTACGGTGAGCGGAAGGGGTGGAAGACCGACGTCCTCGAGGTCTCCTACGCGGACGAGGCCGGGATCAAGAGCGCCACGATCCGCTTCGAGGGGGAGTACGCCTACGGCCACATGAAGGCCGAGCACGGCGTCCACCGCCTCGTGAGGATCTCCCCGTTCGACGCGGCGGCGCGCCGCCACACCTCGTTCGCGTCGGTCTACGTCACGCCCGAGGTGGAC
>CAZWRQ010000117.1:0-14527 GCA_964636395.1 uncultured Holophagales bacterium | reverse complement strand
GCGGGACAGTCCCCCGCCCGCGCGTCCGGGCTGAAACCCGTGCGTGGCAGGCTCCGCACCAATCTGCATGCGTTATGATGATTCTGAGAGGACCGAAACCGATGTCGTCTCTCCAGATTCGCGAGCTGCCCGCCGAGCTCTACGAGGCCCTCGCCCTCCGGGCCCGGCTCGAGCAGCGTAGCCTCGCTCAGCAGGCCGTCACGGAGCTTCGCAAGGCGCTGTCGGACGGGTCGGCCCGGAAGCTCGTCCTCGAGGACGTGAGGCGGCGCCTTCGACAAGAGAGGCCCCGCCCCGTTCGCATCTCTCTCGAGAAGCTCGTCCGCGAGGACCGGACCCGGTGACGGCTCCCCGCGTCGTCCTCGACGCCTCGGCCGCGCTCCGCGTCGTCCTCGCGTTCCCCGACATCGCGGAGGCCCTCGAGACTCTCGAGCGCGCCTCCCTGGTCCTCGCGCCTTCTCTCTTCGCGAGCGAGACCGCGAACGCCTTGTGGAAGCTCGGGAGCAAGGGCCTCCTGCCGCCCGAGGCGCTCGCCGAGCGCTGGGAGATGGCGATGGCCCTTCCGAACCGGCTCTGTCCCGACCACGAGCTCGCCGTCGAGGTCCTTTCCGAGGCGTCCCGCCACGGGCACCCGGTCTACGACCTCCTCTACGCCGTTCTCGCCCGCCGCGAGGGTTGCCGGGTCCTGACCTTCGACCGACGGCTGATCGCTCTCCTTCGGAAGCTGGGGATCGGAGTTGTCGGAGGAGGGGCGGCCGGGGCGTGACGGGAGGAGTAAGGCGGCTTCCGAGCGGCTAGGCGTACTGGAGTCGCCGCCCTCTCGGTTCCGGAATCGGATCGCCGAACTCACGTGCGGTGGCGAGCCAGAGCGAGATGGCCCGCTGCGCCTGGCTGAGGGCCTTGCTCGGAGTGCCGCCGTGCGCGGCGCAGCCCGGAAGCTCGGGGACCTCGGCGATGTAGACCTCGTCCTCGGCGCTCCAGTAGACGATGACCTCGTATCGATGCATCAGAGATCCCTCCCGAGGCGGTAGCGCAGGAGCACGGCGCGGACCTGCCGGACCTGGTAGACCTTCGCATGTTTGCCGTCCCGCTGGAGGTTGATCAGCTCCTCCACTCCGGCACGGCGAAAAACGGCGTGGCTCCCCCCGCCGGTGCGCTCCTCGAAGCCGAGCCGGAGGAGCAGGTTCCTGAGGTCGGCGTACGAGATGGACGCGTCGCTCTCGGCCCGGAGGATCCTGTCGAGGAGAGCGCGGGGGCGAACCACATCGTGATTCTACGCGGAGCCTCTCACCCCTCCGTCCACGCCTCCGACAGCACCTCGGCCTGCTCGAGCACCGTCTGCGTCGCCTTCTCCTGCTTGTCGGGCGGGTAGCCGTGCTTGCGGAGGACCCGCTTCACGACGACGCGCAGGTGGGCGCGGACGTTCTCGCGGATGCGCCAGTCGATCGTGACGTTCTTCCTCACGGCCTCGACGAGCTCGCGGGCGATCGCCTTCAGCGTCGGCTCGCCGAGCACCTTCACGGCGCTGTCGTTCGTCTCGAGGGCGTCGTAGAAAGCGACCTCGTCGTCGGTGAGGCCGAGCGCCTCGCCCCGCTCCGCCGCTCCCTTCATCTCTCGCGCGAGCTGGATCAGCTCCTCGATGACCTGGGCCGTCTCCACGGCGCGGTTCTGGTAGCGCCGGACGGCCTCCTCGAGCATCGCGGAGAAGGAGCGGGCCTGGACGACGTTCCGTTTCGACCGGCTCCGGATCTCCCCGGTGAGGAGCTTGCGCAGCAGCTCGACGGCGAGGTTCCGGTGCGGCAGGCCCCGCACCTCGGCGAGGAACTCGTCCGAGAGGACCGAGATGTCAGGCTTCTTGAGGCCCGCCGCGGCGAAGACGTCGACGACCTCCGCCGACGCGACGGCGCGGGAGACGAGCTGCCTTATGGCGTGCTCCATCTCCTCCTCCGTCCGCTGCGCGCCGGCCGCCCCCTTCGCCAGGACGGCCCGGACCGCCTGGAAGAAGGCGACGTCGTCGCGGATGCGGAGCGCCTCGGGGTGCGGCACCGCGAGCGCGAATGCCTGCGACAGCTCCGTCACGACCCGCAGCAGCCGGGCCTTGCCGTCCGCCTGCGCGAGGACGTGCTCCTGCGCCGCCGGGAGGAGGGCGAGCCGCTCCGCGGGCGTCCCCTCCGCCCAGCGCGAGAAGTCGAAGCCATGGAAGAGGGCCGTGCAGACCTCGTGCTTCTCGAGGAGCGCCGCCACCGCCTCGGCCTGGTCGACCGCCGTCCGCCCCGTCCCGCCGCTCTCGGTGTAGCTCGCGAGCGCCTTCTTCAGCTCGTGCGCGAGACCGAGGTAGTCGACGACGAGGCCGCCCGGCTTGTCGCGGAAGACGCGGTTCACCCGCGCGATCGCCTGCATCAGGCCGTGCCCGCGCATCGGCTTGTCGACGTACATCGTGTGGAGCGACGGCGCGTCGAACCCCGTCAGCCACATGTCGCGGACGATGACGAGCCGGAACGGGTCGCCCGGGTCGCGGAACCTCTTCGCCAGCTCCTCACGGCGCGGCTTGTTCCGGATGTGCTCCTGCCACTCCGCCGGGTCCGAGGCCGAGCCGGTCATGACGACCTTCATCGCGCCCGCACCATCATCCGCCGCACGCCACTCGGGCCGGAGCTTCGCGATCGCGTCGTGGAGGTCGACGCAGATCCGCCGGCTCATGCAGACGACCATCGCCTTGCCGTCGATCGCCTCCAGCCGCTTCTCGAGGTGGTCGACGAGGTCGCGCGCGACGAGCGACACCCGCTTCTCGGCCCCGACGATCGCCTCGAGCTGGGCCCACCGGCTCTTCAGCCTCTCCTTACGGTCGGCCTCCTCCCCTTCCGTGACCTCCTCGAAGTCGGGGTCGATCCGCGGCTTCTCCCTCTCGTCCAGCTCCAGGGCCGCGAGCCGGCCCTCGTAGTAGATCGGGACGGTCGCCCCGTCCTCGACGGCCCGCCGGATGTCGTAGACGCTGATCGTGTCGCCGAAGACGGCCCGCGTGCTCTTGTCGGCCAGCTCGATCGGCGTCCCGGTGAAGCCGATGAAGGAGGCGTGAGGCAACGCGTCGCGCAGGTGCCGGGCGAAGCCGTCGATGAAGTCGTACTGGCTCCGGTGCGCCTCGTCGGCGATGACGACGACGTTCCGCCGCTCGCTCAGCACCGGAAAGCGATCGCCCTTCTCCTCGGGCAGGAACTTCTGGATCGTCGTGAAGACGACCCCGCCCGAGTCGACCCTCAGGAGCGCGCGCAGCTCGGCCCGGTCGCGCGCCTGGACGGGCGGCTGGCGGAGAAGCTCCTGGCAGCGGGCGAACGTGCCGAAGAGCTGGTCGTCGAGGTCGTTCCTGTCGGTCAGGACGACGATCGTCGGGTTCTGCATCCCGGGCGCGGCGATGACCCGCCCCGCGTAGAACGCCATCGTCAGGCTCTTCCCCGACCCCTGCGTGTGCCACACGACGCCGACGCGCCGGTCGCCCGGCTCCCCGCCCGCCATCGGGTTCGAAGAATAGACGCCCGTCGCCGCGCTCTCCGAGGCGACCCCGTGCCGCGAGGCCCGGAGCGTCTCCTCGACGGCGACGTTCACGGCGTGGAACTGGTGGTACCCGGCGACCTTCTTCGCCGGCTCGGCCCCCTCCGCCTCCTCGAAGACGACGAAGTGCCGCACGAGGCTCAGGAAGCGGCGGCTCTGGAAGACCCCTTCGAGGACGACCTGAAGCTCCGGCATCCCGGCCGGCGCGAGCCCCTCCCCCGTGATCGTCTTCCACGGCATGAACCGTTCCTTGTCGGACGTCAGAGTCCCGAGCCGGGCCTGGACGCCGTCGGAGACGAGGAGGACTTCATTGAAGGCGAAGAGCGACGGCAGCTCGGCCTTGTACGTCTGGAGCTGCTGGAACGCCGACCAGACCGTCGCGTTCTCGTCCGCCGCGTTCTTCAGCTCGACGACGGCGAGCGGAAGGCCGTTCACGAAGAGGACGACGTCGGGCCGGCGGTGGTGCTTCGCCTCGACGACGGTCAGCTGGTTCACGGCGAGGAACGCGTTCCGGTCGACGAAGTCGAAATCCACGACGGCCGCCTGCGCCCCCCGGATCGTCCCGTCCGGCTGCCGCACCTCGACCGTCACGCCGTCGCGGAGCATCCGGTGGAACGCGCGGTTGCGAGTGACGAGCGTCGGCCCTTCGGGACGCGTGATCTTCCGGAAGGCGTCCTCGATCGCCTCCTCCGGGAGGCCCGGATTCAGCTTCCGCAGCGCCCCGCGCAGTACGCTCCCGAGGACGACCTCGTCGAGCCCGCCCCGCCATCCCTTCTCCGCCTCCGGCAGAAAGTCAGCACCCGATGCGATCTGCCACCCGAGGCCCCGGAGCCACTCGAGCGCGGCCTCCTCGACCTCGGACTCGACGAACGACGTCACGCGACCGCCCCCACGATCCGCTCGGCGTCGGGGATGCGCAGCTCACCGGAGATGAGCTTCGGGAGGAGGGTGTCGCGGAGGGCGGCGAGCCGACGGTTCTCCAAGTCTCCTTGAAGCGTCTTGGCGTGTATCGGCGCTACGACGGCATCCCAAGCCTTCATGACGCGAGTATCCGGTCTCACGACCAGAAGCCGTTTCATGTCTTCGACCGTCACGTGGCCAAGACCTGTCGTCTGCTTGTTGCGAGCGATCTCCGCGAAGACGGGCCGCTGGGCCCTAAGCGTCGAGAGGACGAATGCTCGCTCATGCTGATGTCGCGGCAACACTCGAAAGATGTGCTGGTTGAGCCACCCTGGACCTCCCGACCAGACAAACGTGTCAATCGAGGTGTCTGGGTTCCCAGACCACGAGAAGAGGATGTCGCCGTTGGAGATCCGATACTTCTCCGGCATCGCGACCTCGGAGAACCTCGTCTGTGGGGTGATGCCCGCTTTCAACTCTGCGATCTTGATGATCGGGAGACCCCTACGCTCGTCGTTCGGCCGGAACGTGGCGAAGGCTGCGCCATTCACAAACGAAGCGATCTCGTAGAGTGGGCATGCGCTCCATCCCGATGGAATCTCGCCGATCTCGGAGTCCTCCATTGAGGCTGGAAAGACCTCTGCGAAGTTCGTGGACACGCCCGGATCGCGCCCCTCGGCCTTGGCCCGGACGGGGTCGAAGTCGACGAACCACGACTTGAAGAGCTCCCGCGCCATCGCCTCCAGCGTCTCGCTCATCCGCCGGTTCAGGGCGATCTTGTCGTCGAGCGCGCCGAGGATCACCGCGATCGCTTCCTGGGCAGGCCTTGTCGGCAGCCGAAGCCTGAAACCCAAGACGCGCTCGCGCGACAGATTCATGATAGCGGTGCCCTCCGCGACAGACTCGATTCGAGCGCGGAAGTTCGGCGACTGTAGGACGTATCCGAGAAAGGCTGGATCGGTCCGTTCCGGAATGGGGCGAATCACACCGCAGAACGCGCCGACGCAGCCACGCCAGTCGCGGCGCAGCTGTGCGAGACGCCCGACCGCTTCCCGACTACCACTGGACATCGCAACCACGACGTCGAAGCGACGTAGCAACTGGTGATCTCGAACCAGCGCAGATCGAACGTGTAGAACGTCGGATAGCTCAAGGGTCTGGTTGCCAATGTTGGTGGCCCGCAGCAGCGGAACGGATTCAGAGCCAAGCTTCAGAAGGTCCGGCGGCCGGTACGAGACGCCGCGAATCAGGTCCGCAATCTCCCCGAGCTGGACCTCTGACTCACCCTCCATACCCGAGTCCCTTCAAGCTTCGTGCTATGGCCGCGTCCAGCTTCGCCCCTTCCGCCTGCTGCTCCTTCAGCTGCGCCACGAGACGCTTCATCCTCTCCTCGAACGGCTCGTCGTCCTCCTCCGCCGCCTCGGCTCCGACATACCTACCCGGCGTCAGGACGAACCCGTGCTCCCGCACTTCCTCGACCTTCGCCGCGCGGCAGAAGCCGGGGACGTCGGCGTACTGCCCCGCCCCCTTGTCGCCCCGCCAGGCGTGGTACGTGCCGGCGATCTTCGCGATGTCGTCGGGCGTCAGCTCGCGGTGGACGCGGTCGACCATCGTGCCGAGCTTGCGGGCGTCGAGGAAGAGGATCTCGCCGCGGCGGTCGCGGAAGCGGCCGTTCTTCCGGTCGCGGGCGAGGAACCAGAGGCAGACGGGGATCTGCGTCGAGTAGAAGAGCTGGCCCGGGAGGGCGACCATGCAGTCGACGAGGTCGGCCTCGACGATCGCCTTGCGGATCTCTCCCTCTCCCGACTGGCTCGACGACATCGAGCCGTTCGCGAGGACGAAGCCGGCGCTCCCCGTCGGCGCGAGGTGGTGGATGAAGTGCTGCACCCAGGCGAAGTTCGCGTTGCCGGCGGGCGGGACGCCGAAGGCCCAGCGCCTGTCGTCCTTCAGGAGGTCGCCGCGCCAGTCGCTGTCGTTGAAGGGCGGGTTCGCGAGGACGTAGTCGGCCTTCAGGTCGGGGTGGCCGTCGGCGTGGAAGGAGTCGCCATGGGCGATCCGCGCGTCGATGCCGCGGATGGCGAGGTTCATCTTCGCGAGGCGCCAGGTGGTGTAGTTCGACTCCTGCCCGTAGACGCTGATCTGCCCGACCTTCCCGCCGTGCTCCTCGATGAACTTCTCGCTCTGGACGAACATGCCACCCGACCCGCAGGCCGGGTCGTAGACCCTCCCCTTCCACGGGGCGAGCATCTCGACGAGGACGCGGACGACGCAGCGGGGCGTGTAGAACTGGCCGCTCTGCCGCCCCTCGGCGCTCGCGAACTGCGAGAGGAAGTACTCGTAGACGCGGCCGAGGACGTCCTTCGACCGGCTCTCCTCGTCGCCGAGGCCGATGCTCCCGACGAGGTCGACGAGCTGCCCGAGGCGGTGCTTGTCGAGGCCCGGGCGGGCGTAGTCCTTCGGGAGGACTCCCTTGAGCGAGGGGTTGTCGCGCTCGATCGCCGCCATGGCGTCGTCGACGAGCGTGCCGATGGTCGGCTGCTTCGCGTGCCCCTTCAGGAAGCTCCAGCGGGCCTCCTTCGGCACCCAGAAGATGTGGATGGCCCGGTACTCGTCCGGGTCCTCCGGGTCGGCGCCGCTCGCCTTCTCGGCGACGAGGCGGGCGTGCTGCTCCTCGAAGGCGTCGGAGACGTACTTGAGGAAGACGAGGCCGAGAACGACGTGCTTGTACTCGGCGGCGTCCATGTTCGCCCGGAGGGTGTCCGCCGCCTGCCAGAGCTTCTCCTCGAACCCGAGGTTCGCGCCGGTGCCGTTCCCCGCCTTCTTCTTCGCTCGCGCCACTCTGTTCCCTCCTCCGGAATGTCGAGATTACTCCGCGAACGCGGCCGTTGAGGCGACGCGGAGGCGCGATCGACAGCGTTCTCGGCGCGTCAGCCCCTCGAGCCCGTCCGCGATCGCGCACCGGAAGCAGGCCGCCTGCGACGGGGTCGTTTCGGAGGCGGGACGGATTCGGCCTTCATCCGCGCCACGCCCGCCACCGGGAGCGTCAGGACTCTGATGCCGCCTGCGGCCTCGACCCGGCCGGCGCGAGGGAAATGCGGGCGCGCCTTCTCGACGAACGCCTCCGTCTCGAGCTGATCGGCGAGCTGGTTCAGCCTGCTCAGATCGAGACCGGGCCGGAATTCGCCGTCATGCGGCTCGACGAGGAAGCTCTGCTTGCGGCGGTCGCCGGACAGAAGCTCCGCCAGGCCGCGTCGAAGCACCGCGTCGAGGGCAGTCTCGAGCGAGAGCCGCCTTTCGCGCGCGAGTGTCCGGATGCGGGCGGCGACCTCGGAGTCCAGGGTGACGGTGGTCCTCACAGTGCCATCATCCCGCTCAGGAATCGGGCTGTCACGCGTCGGAACCCAGCGACCCCGAGGCTTCCCCGCCCACGGCCTACAATTCCCGCCATGACCGAGCCCGCTCTCGCCGCGCCTCTCCGCGCGCTCCTCGCCGAGGAAGCCGACGGGCTGGTCGCGGCGTGGCTCTTCGGAAGCCGGGCTCGTGGTGAGGAGAAGCCCGGGAGCGACGTCGACGTAGGGGTCCTCTTCGACCGGCCGCTCGAGCCTCGGCTCGGCAACCAGGCGCACCGCCTCGAAGCGAAACTCGAGGCGGCGCTCGGCCTCCCGGTCCAGCTCGTCGCCGTGAACACCGCCCCTCCCGACCTCGTCCACCGCGTCCTTCGCGACGGGATCCTCCTGCTCGATCGTTCGCCGCGTCATCGGGTCGCGTTCGAGGTCAAGGCTCGGAACGAGTTCTTCGACCTCCAGCCGGTCCTGACCCGGTATCGCGAAGCCCGGCCGTGATCGACGTCGACCTCGTCGCCAAGAAGCTCGCGATGATCGAGACGTACGTGCGCGAGCTCGACGAGCTCGCGCGGCCGGGCGCCCTCCGGACCGACGTCCGCGAGGAGCGGTTCGTCGAGCACACGCTCCAGATCGCCATCCAGGCCGCGCTCGACGTCGCCTCCCACATCGTCTCCGACCGGCGTCTCGGGGAGCCCCGAACGAACCGCGAGCTCTTCTCGCTGCTCGTCCGGGGCGGCGTTCTGCCGGAGGACCTCGCCGAGCGCCTCGGCGCGATGGCGGGCTTCCGGAACGTCCTCGTGCACGGCTACGGCGACCTCGACCTCGCCGTCGTCGAAGACGTCGTCGAGAACCGGACCGGCGACCTCCTCGAGTTCGTCCAGGCCGTCCGGCGCTCGACGCCCTGACGGCCCCCGCGGGAGTTCGCCGGCCTCGAGCGGATCGCTTCCCAGCCCACCCCTTCGAGGCCGGGCTACCATCCCGCCCCATGACGACGTCCGGCTGGCGCAGGACTCTGCTCGCCATTCCGAAGATGGACTGCCCGTCCGAGGAGCGGCTGATCCGGATGGCCCTCGACGGGCTCGACGGCGTCGACGAGCTGAGGTTTGACCTGCACGGGCGGACGCTCTCCGTCACGCACCAGGGCGAGCCCGAGCCGGTTGTCGCGAAGCTCGAGCCGCTCGGCCTCGGAGCCCGCGTCGTGGAGTCGAGCGAAGCCGGTTCCGCCGAGCCGGCAACGCCGGAGGCTCACGACGAGGCGGGGACGCTTCGCCTCCTCCTGGCCATCAACGCCGTCCTCTTCCTCGTCGAGATCGTCGCCGGCTGGCTCGCGCAGTCGACCGGCCTCATCGCCGACTCCCTCGACATGCTCGCGGACGCCTTCGTCTACGGCCTCGCCCTCTGGGCCGTCGGCCGGGCCTCCGCCGCGAAGCTGCGGGCCGCGCACGCCTCCGGTGTCCTCCAGGCGCTTCTGGCGGCGGGCGTGTTCTTCGACGTCGCGCGGCGCTGGGTCACCGGGAGCGCGCCCGAGCCCCCCGCGATGATCGGGATCTCCGCCCTCGCCCTCGCCGGAAACGTCTCCTGCCTCCTCCTCCTCGCCCGGCATCGGCACGGCGGCGCACACATGAAGGCGAGCTGGATCTTCTCGACGAACGACGTCCTCGCGAACCTCGGCGTCATGGCCGCGGGCGCTCTCGTCGCGGCGACCGGCTCCCGCCTTCCCGACCTCGTCGTCGGGACGCTCGTCGCCGCGCTCGTCCTCCTCGGCGCCGTCCGGATCCTCCGGCTGAGGTGAAGGCCGGGGGGGGGGCTCCGTCCGAACCGCGAGCGGAGCGCCGCCGGCCGACTTCCCCTCCCGCCACGCACGATTCTCTCCGCGCACCCTTGACATATCAAGTTTCGTGGATATATTGGTCCCCATGGCGACGACGACGTCCCGCGCCAAGCCGGTCCGGACCGGCCTCCCGCTCGCGAGGGAGGATCGCGCGGAGCGTCTCGCCGACCTTTTCCACGCCCTGTCGGACCCGACCCGGATCCGGATCCTCGCAGCGCTCCGGAACGGCGAGCAGTGCGTCTGCAACCTGACGGGGCTCCTCGTCGCCCAGCAGTCGCGGCTCTCGTTCCACATGAAGACCCTGAAGGACGCCGGCCTCGTGAAGGACCGGCGCGAGGGGCGCTGGATCCACTACTCCCTCGTCCCCGAGGCGGTGGAGGAGATCCGGGTGGCCCTCGAGGAGCTCGAGGCGGCCGCGAAGGCGTGCGCCGCGAGCTGCTGCCGCACCTGAAACCCTTTTTTTTCTTCAACGTATCGATAATTCTTGATATAAAGGAGACTGAGATGAACGAGAACGAGATCCGCGACGTCGTGAGGGAGAAGTACGGGAAGGCCGCGCTCCAGGTGAAGGAGGGGCGCGCCTCCTGCTGCGGGCCGGCGCCGTCGGCCTGCTGCGGAACGGCCCCCTCAGCCTCCGGCCTCTCCGGCGACCCGATCACCTCGAACCTCTACGCCGACCACGAGAAGGAGCTCCTCCCGACGACGGCCGTCCAGGCCTCGCTCGGCTGCGGCAACCCGACCGCCCTCGCGAAGCTCGAGGAGGGGCAGGTCGTCCTCGACCTCGGCTCCGGCGGCGGCATCGACGTCCTCCTCTCTGCGAAGCGGGTCGGGCCGACGGGTAAGGCCTACGGCCTCGACATGACCGACGAGATGCTCGCCCTCGCCCGCGAGAACCAGGCCAAGGCGGGGGCGACGAACGTCGAGTTCCTGAAGGGGACGATGGAGGAGATCCCGCTCCCCGACGCGAGCGTCGACGTGATCATCTCCAACTGCGTCATCAACCTCGCAGCCGACAAGGACCGGGTCCTCAAAGAGGCGTTCCGCGTCCTGAAGCCGGGCGGCCGCTTCGCCGTCTCGGACGTCGTGACGAAGGGGGAGATCCCGGCGCCGGTCAAGAAGAGCGTCGAGCTCTGGATCGGCTGCATTGCCGGGGCCCTCGACGAGGACGACTACGCCGGCAAGCTCCGCGCCGCGGGCTTCGCCGACGTCACGGTCGAGCCGACGAGGATCTACAAGGTCGACGACGCCCGCGAGTTCCTCGCCTCGGCGGGGATCGACGTCGACGCCCTCGGCTCGGAGGTCGACGGGAAGTTCCGGAGCGCGTTCGTCCGCGCGGTGAAGCCGGCGACGGCCTGAGCGTCGAGGCACACGCCGATCCCCAGAGACACGGGATCGGCAAGGAGGCGGAACGACATGTCCGATGGCGTCGGAAAGAAGCTCTCGTTCCTCGACCGCTGGCTCACGTTCTGGATCTTCGCCGCGATGGCGGCGGGCGTCCTGGCGGGGGCGTACGTACCCGGCGTGGAGTCGTTCGTCGACTCGTTCCGGGTCGGGACGACGAACCTCCCGATCGCAATCGGGCTCATCCTGATGATGTATCCGCCCTTCGCGAAGGTGAGGTACGAGGAGATGGGCGACGTCTTCCGGAACGGGAAGGTCGTCGCCCTCTCCCTCGTCCAGAACTGGGTCGTCGGGCCGGTCCTGATGTTCGCGCTCGCGATCCTGTTCCTGCGCGACGAGCCGGAGTACATGGCGGGGCTCATCATGATCGGCCTCGCCCGCTGCATCGCGATGGTCATCGTCTGGAACGAGCTCGCGAAGGGAGACACGGAGTACGCCGCCGGGCTCGTCGCCTTCAACAGCGTCTTCCAGGTCCTCTTCTACAGCGTCTACGCCTGGTTCTTCATCACGGTCCTCCCCCCGCTCTTCGGGCTGAAGGGGAGCCTCGTCGAGGTCTCGATGGCCGAGATCGCGAAGAGCGTCTTCGTCTACCTCGGCATCCCGTTCCTCGCCGGGGCGCTCACCCGCCTCGTCGGCGTGAAGGCGATGGGGAGGGAGGCGTACCACCGTCGCTTCGTCCCGCTGATCAGCCCCCTCACGCTGATCGCGCTCCTCTTCACGATCGTCGTCATGTTCAGCCTGAAGGGGAAGCTCATCCTGACGATCCCGCTGGACGTCGTGAGGATCGCCGTCCCGCTCCTCGTCTACTTCGTCGTGATGTTCCTCGTCTCGTTCCTCATGGGGAAATGGGTCGGGGCGGACTACGGAAAGACGACGACGCTCGCGTTCACCGCAGCGAGCAACAACTTCGAGCTCGCGATCGCCGTCGCCGTGGCGGTCTTCGGGATCAACTCCGGGGCGGCGTTCGCGGCCGTCATCGGGCCGCTCGTCGAGGTGCCCGTGATGATCGCCCTCGTGAACGTCGCCTTCCGCCTGCAGAAGCGCTACTACGGCGCGCCCGCCGAGCGCGCCGCCGGGCAGGAAGCCTGACGTGAAGAGGAAGAAGGTCCTCGTCCTCTGCACCGGGAACTCCTGCCGGTCGCAGATGGGCGAGGGGTGGCTCCGGCACGACCTCGGCGCGAGCGTCGGAGCCTTCTCCGCCGGCACGAGGCCCTCCTTCGTCCACCCCCGCGCGATCCAGGTGATGGCCGAGGCGGGTGTCGACATCTCCGCTCACGCGAGCAAGTCCGTCGAGAGCCTCCGCGGCGTTCCGTTCGACCTCGTCGTGACGGTCTGCGACTCCGCCCGCGAGGCGTGCCCCGTGTTCCCCGGCGCGCGGACGACCCTCCATCACGCCTTCGAGGACCCGGCCCACGCGGGCGAAGGGGACGACGCGCTCCCCTTGTTCCGACGCGTGCGCGACGAGATCCGCGACGTCCTCGTCCCGCTCGTCGCGAGGGAGCTGGGGCTCCCGGGAGCCTGACCTGGGCGAGCAGCCCGCTCGCGCCGAGGGTCGGGAGGCCGACGCGTCGGCCCTCCGGGCCGGCGCCCGCACGGAGAGTCCTTTCCGGAGCGAGAGGCCGGGATGAGCGATTCGGGCCGGACCGTCGTCTTCCGGGTCGACGGCGACGGCCGGCTCGCCGCCGACCCGTTCGAGGCCCGGCAGCTCGGCCTTCGCCGGGGAGACTCGCTGCGGGTCGAGACGGCCGACCCGCTCTGGGTCGCGCGCCGCCCCGTGACCGACCTCGCGCGCGTCTACGTCGAGCCGACGAACGCCTGCAACCTCGCCTGCGCGACCTGCGTCCGGAACGTCTGGAGCGTCGAGTCGGGTTTCATGTCGGAAGAGACGTTCGACTCCGTTCTCAGGGGCCTCGCGGCGTTCTCGAGGCCGCCGGCCGTCTTCTTCGGCGGCTTCGGCGAGCCGCTCGCGCACCCGCGGATCCTCTCGATGATCGAGGCCGCGCGGCGCGCCGGCTCCACGGTCGAGATGATCACGAACGGGATCCTCCTCGGCGACGAGGTACGCCGCGCGCTCGTTTCGCTCGGGCTTCACCGGCTCTGGGTCTCGATCGACGGAGCGACGCCGGCCGCGTATCGCGACGTGCGGATCGGCGACGCCCTTCCGGAGATCCTGGAGAACCTCGCCGCTCTCCGGCGGCTACGCGACGCCTCACCCGGCCTCGGCCCGCGCCTCGGCCTCGTCTTCGTCGCGATGCGCCGGAACGTCGCGCAGCTCCCCGAGGTCGTGAGGCTGGGGCGCGAGGCCGGGATGGACCGGCTCCTCGAGACGAACGTCCTCGCCTACACCGACGACCTGAAGCACGAGGTGCTCTACGACGAGGGGCTCGCCCCGGGCGACGGGGATTCGCCGGAGGTCCCCGCGGTCCTCCTCCCACGCCTCGAGCTGTCGGAGGCCGTCCGGGAGGCTCTCGCCGCCGTCGTCCAGGGCGGACCCGTCGACCTCCGTCCTCGCCTCGCCGCCGTTCGCGGTCGCGCCTTCTGCCCCTTCGTCGAGAGGGGAACGACCTCCGTGAGGTGGGACGGGACCGTCAGCCCCTGCCTCGCGCTCCTCTACGAGCACGATTTCTGGCTCGGCGACCGCCGGCGGCACTCGTACGCCAGCGCCGTCGGGAACGTCCGCGAGAGGCGCCTCGTCGACCTCTGGGGTGACCCCGCGTACGTCGAGCTGCGGCGCCGCGTCCAGGCGTTCAGCTTCTCGCCGTGCAGCTCCTGCAACACCTGCGAGATGGCCGACGACAACAGCCGCGATTGCTCCGGCTCTCCCCACCCGGCCTGTGGCGGATGTCTCTGGGCGCAGGGACTCATTCAGTGTCCGTGATCGACCGGCTCCCGCCGCCCAGCAAATCGCTGAGAACCGGGCGCCTCTCCCGGCCCCCGGGGCGGCGCTCAGGGTCGTGGCGGGAGGAGCCGCCCCAACTGGAGCTCGACCGCGTAGAACGGGGCGACGCATGCGACGTCCTCGTCGAGCCAGGCCTCGAGCCGTGGCCATGCCTGCTCCTGGGCCTTGTATGCTTCCAGGAGCGGCGCTGCCGTGTCGATGATCCACAGGAAGGGAACGCCTGAGGCGAGGTAGATCGGGACCTTCTGGAGTCGGTCCCTCCGGGCGTTCGCCGGCGAGAGGATCTCGCAGACCCTGTCGGGGGCGATCCGGATGGGTCGTTCGTATGGGAACGCCGGGACCCGCTCTCGACGCCAACCGGCCACGTCGGGCTGGAGAACAAGATGCGCCCCGAGCTCCACGTCCACCTCGGGCAGGATCCACCAGCCGCCGGAATCGTCGTCCTCATCGAACGGGCCACCGATCCGGCGGAGGATCCTGGCTACGATCCCTTGGTGAGCCGGCGCCGGGGTCGGGACAAAGACCACCTCCCCGTCGAGGACCTCGACGCGGGTCCCCCGAAGTTCAGCAGTTCATGGAGGAATGCACAGGTGGCGGGGTGACAACCAC
>CAZWRQ010000116.1:0-14546 GCA_964636395.1 uncultured Holophagales bacterium | reverse complement strand
AGAGACGGGAGGGACGACTTCCTGTACATGAAGGCGCTCGAGGCGCGCCTCGAGCAGGCGCGGGCCGCCGGTCTCGGCGGGGCGCGCGCTGCGGAAGAGGCGGCCGGGTTCCTCACGTCGATGAGAGAGAAGGTCTCGGTCGACCCCACGGTCGCCCTCCGCGGCGCGGTCGTGGCGAAGGACGTCGGCGCGGGCGTCTCCAGCGGTTGGAGCCCGCTCCGCTTCGCGCGCACGCGAGAGCTCGTGGCGTCGCTCATCGGCGACCTCGACGTCCTTCTCGGGCCGGGCAACTCGGGCGAAGACGGCGCGAGCGTGAAGGAGGGACGGATGGTCGGTCCGCGCGACGCGATCGGCGCCCGTCGCGCGGGGATTGGTCGTCGATCGCCGCGACCGGCGCCCGGCCTCGGCGAGAGACGTGAACGACGTGTGGCCGGCCGGCCCGGAGCCGGGGACGCGCGCGACGCGCGTGCTAGCATCGCGCAGCCGTGAGCAAGAGGCCGTTTTCCGTGCTGTTCCTCGGAAAGGGGAACGACGCTCACTGCCAGCGCGCGCTCTCCTTCTGTCGGTCCGTCTTCGAGAACGTGGAGGCGCACCTCGGTGCGTGGGGAGACCCTCTTCCCGAGGCCTGCGGTGCGTGGGAAGGGGACTTCGTCTTCTCCTACCTCTCGCGCTGGGTCGTTCCGGAGCCTCTCCTGATGAGGGCGCGCCGGGCCGCGATCAACTATCACCCCGGCTCGCCGGACTATCCCGGAATCGGCTGCGTCAACTTCGCGCTCTATGACGGCGCGCCGGAGTTCGGCGTCACCTGCCACCACATGGCCGGGCGGGTCGACACGGGGGAGATCATCGCCGTGAAGCGATTCCCCGTGTTCTCGACGGATGACGTCGCGAGCCTCCTCGCGCGCACGTACGACTTTCAGCTGACGCTGTTCTACGAGGTCACGGCGTTCCTCCTCGGGGAAGGGGGGCTCCCCGTCTCCTCGGAGAGATGGACGAGGAGGCCGTACACCCGCCGGGAGGTCGACCAGCTCAGCACGGTCACGTCCGAGATGACTGCGGAAGAGATCGCGAGGAGGGCTCGCGCGACGACGTTTGGTCCGTTCCGGCCGACGCTCGTGCTCCACGGCCGAGCGTTCGAGCTGCGGACGGACCCGTCGTCGTGACGGCTCGAAGACGGCTCGACGCTCGTATCGTTCGAGCCCTGGGGCCGGCGTCTTCCGCGGAAGGCGTCCGTCGTACGGGATGACGGCATGCTGACGGATGCCATTCCGAGCCGAATCGTCCGGCACGCGGGCCTCGCCAGGAAGGTCGTTCCGCGGTCGTTCCGGACGTGGCTGAAGGGATTCGTGCCCTACGGCAAGGTACTCACGGAGCGGTGCCGCCGCGAGGGGGAGGCCATTCTCGATGCCGCGGCGCGAGAGCGTCCGATTCGCTCGGGAGCCGCGCCGGAAATCGGAATCGTCTGGGATCCCCTTTACTACCACGTTCACCACGTCCTCGCCTGCCACGAGCTGAACGTTCCGTACCGTCTCGTCGACATCGGGGGCCACGATTGGCTGTCGAAGGTGCGCGGCTCGGGATGCCGGGCGTTCCTGATCGCGCCCAGTGCGGTCTACGGCTTCGGCCGGGACATGTTCGACGAAAAGATCGCCGTGATGGAGCGCGACCTCGGGTATCGGGTCGTCCCGCGCGCCGACGAGCTCTGGCTCTGGGAGAAGAAGCGTCGGATGGCCTACTGGCTCGCGGCCCATGGGGTGCCGCACCCGGGGACGCGAGTCTTCTACGACCGGGAGGAGGCCCGAGAGCGGCTCGGGAGCGTGGACCTGCCCATCGTCATCAAGACCGACAACGGCGCCTCCAGCAAGGGCGTCTTCGTCCTGAGGGATCGACGGGAGGCCCTGCGGCTTGCCGACAGGGCGTTCCGTCGCGGGATCGCGCTGAAGGGCTGGGAGCGCTCGGACCGGCAACGCGGATACCTCATCGTCCAGGACTTCGTTCCCCACGACGTCGAGTGGCGAATCGTGCGTGTGGAGGACGACTACGTCTGCCGGCTGAAGCGGCGGCGGGGCGACTTCGCGAGCGGCGCCGGGCTGCTGGAGTGGGCGAGGCCGCCGGAGGCCATGCTCGATTTCGTGAAGGCGACGACCGACGCCGGCGGCTTCCGGAACATGGCGGTCGATCTCCTCGAGAGCGCCGACCGGGAAGGCCGGCCGACGTACGTCGTCCTGGAGATGCAGTGTCTGGTCGGGGCCCGGGTCCTTCCACCGAACGAGGACATGGGACGGTGGCGTCTCGAACCCTCGGGCTGGACGTTCGAGCAGGGGGACTTCTACCGGAACGCCTGCGCGAACCTGAGGGTCGCCGCCCTCGTTCGGGAGCTCGCCCGCGAGCCCGGGCCGACCGGGGATGCCGCCGAGGGGCGCGCGGGTGCCGGTCCCGGAGACGGGCGCCCGGCGGTCCGCCGATGAAGATCGTGATCGTGGCGAACCGGTACCCCCACGCGGGCGACGAGGTGGGGGGTGCGTTCGTGAAGGAGTTCGCGAAGGCCCTCGCCCGGGAGAGCCACACGTGCACCGTCGTCTCTCCGTGGAACGCGGCATCCCTCCGGGGCCGCCCTGCTCCCGGCCGGAGGTCGCTGGAGGACGCGGGGGACGGGACCGTCGTCGAGGTGAGGAGACCGCGCTTCCTTTCCTTCTCGGCTCGACGTCTCGGCCCATGGAACAGCGCGAGGTGGACGCAGGCGTCGCACTCCGCCGCTGTCGTCAGGGAGGTCCGCTCGCTCAGCGAGCGTCCGGACGTTCTCTACGGGCACTTCCTGCATCCCGCCGGCTGCTCGTCCGTCCGGGCGGGCTCGGCGCTCGGCATCCCGGCGTTCGCCGGCGTGGGCGAAGGGGCGCTCTGGTCTCTGGACTGGCTGGACGAGGAGGAGGAGAGGCGCGAGTTTGCACCGGCTGCGGGCGTCCTCGTCGTCTCCTCTCCGCTGAAGCGAGAGGTCGCGAGGCGCCTCGCGATCCCGGACGCGCGGCTCGGGCTCTTCCCGAACGGTGTGGACCTGGACGTCCTCTCGCCCAGGGACCGGACCGCGTGTCGGAAGGAGCTCGGGCTCCCGGAGGATCGCTTCCTAGTCGCCTTCGTCGGGAGCTTCGTGGAGCAGAAGGGGCCCCACCGCCTCCTGGAGGCCGTGAAGGGGCTGGACGGAGCAGGGCTTCTCCTTCTCGGTTCGGGACCGCTGCGTCTCGACGGTCCGCAGGTCGTCGTTCGCGCCCGCGTCGATCACGACCGGATCGCGACGTATCTCTCGGCGGCGGACCTGTTCGTCCTCCCGACGGAGATCGAAGGGTCCTGCAACTCACTGATCGAGGCGATGGCCTGCGGCCTCCCGATCGTCACGTCCGACGGGGAGTACACCTCGGACCTCGTGGACGACGACGTGGCGATTCGAGTGGACCCCCGCGACGTCGGAGCGATCCGAAGGGCGGTGACGGAGCTGATGGCCGACGCCGCCCGGCGACGGGCGATGTCGGAAGCCGGGCGGGCGCGCGCGAAGACGTTCGACATCCGCCTTCGGGCGAGGGCGGTCGCGGCCTGGATGGAGCGGCTGGCGGCGGGGAGCCGGGAACGATGAGGATCTGCCACCTTTCGAGCGGCCATCGGCCGGATGACGACCGTATCTTCTTCAAGGAGGCGCGGTCCCTCGCGAGGCACCACGAGCACGTCGAGATCGTCTGCCCGTATCCCGAGCATCTGCCCCGGGACGCGGACGGGGTGAAGTTCCGGCACATCGCCCGGCCGGGAGGCCTCCGGGGACGGTTCGTCGCGGTGCGCGGCCTCGTTGCCGCGGGGATCGCCGCCCGGGCCGACGTCTATCACTGTCACGAGCCGGAGTCCCTGCTCGCGGCCGTGATCATCAAGAGCCAGCATCCCTCGGTCGTCCTCTTCGACAGCCACGAGCTGTGGGGCGGCGTCCTCGCAGAGAGATTCTGGAAGCCCGTGCGGCGACTCGTGCACCTGCTGTACGACGCGCTGGAGGCGGCGCTCCTCCGGCGGTGTGACGGTGGGTTCGCGGCGAGCGACCCGATCGCGCGGCACCTCGCCGAGACGCTCGGGGCCGATCGCGTGACGACGATCCTGAACGTCCCGGTCACGGGCGTCTTCGGCGAGCGTGAGCGGGGCGCATGGGGCGACGAGACGGTGATCTGTCACGACGGCCTGCTGACGTTCGCGCGGGGGCTTCAGACGATGGCGGAGGCTGTGAGGATCGTCGCGAGACGCCGCCGCGTGGTCTTCAAGATCATCGGTGACGTCTTCGGCGAGGAACGGGAGTGGCTCGAAGCCTTCGTCCGGGAGAATCGCCTCGAGGGGGTCATCGTACGGACCGGCTGGCTGCCGTACGAGCGAGTCGGGGAGGCGATGGCGTCCTGCCACATCGGTCTCCTCGGGCTGCGGCGCTGCCCGAATCACGTCGTCGCGTCGCCGAACAAGGTGTTCAACTACCTGATGTACGGGCTCCCGTTCATCGCGCCCGAGTTCGTCGAGCCTCTCCAGGCGCTGGCCGCGGAGGGCCTTTGCCGGCTCGCCGACCCGGAGTCGGCCGAGTCCTACGCGAACGCGCTCACGAAGATGATCGACGACCGGGAGGGGACGCTGGCGATGTCGGCGAGGGCCGAGGCCGCGTCGCGGACGCGTTTCCGGTGGGAGCACATGGAGCCGCTCCTCCTCGAGGCGTACGCCGTGGCCGTTCGGCGGGAGCGGCTGGAAGACGGGCATCGGCCGCAGCCCCGATCGGGGGAAGGGGAATGAAAGTCCTGGTCGGTCCTGCGGAGATCGACAGGGGGAGCTGGAGCGACTTCGTCCGTCGCCACCCGCGAGGGACCATCTTCCAGACGCCGGAGATGTTCGACGTCTACGCGGCGGCCCGAGGGATGCGGCCCACGGTCGTCGGCCTCTCGTCGGACGAAGGGGATCTCGTGGGAGTCCTCTGCTCCGTCGTCCAGAGCGAGTTCCCGGGGGTGCTGCGGCGTCTCACGGCCCGGGCTGTCGTGAGGGGCGGCCCGCTCGGCACGGAATCCTGCGATTTCGGGCGGCTCGTCGAGGCGCACGGGCGGGCGGCCGTCGACGCCGGCTCGATCTACACCGTCGTCTCGAACGGGTGGGACGCGCGCGGGACGCCCGCGGACCTGACCCGCGTGAGATACCAGCTCGAGCCCGCGCTCAATTTCATGGTCGACCTCACGCGAAGCGAGGCGGAGCTCTGGGCCGCCATCCACCCTACGCGCCGGAAGCAGGTCTCGCGCGCGGAACGTCGGGGCCTCGAGGTCCGCGATGTCGTGGACGTGGGCGAGCTCCCGGCGCACTACGCGCTCCTCGTTCGGACCTACCGATCCGTCGGGCTTCCCGTGTTCGACGAGTCGCTGTTCCGGGCGGCGTTCGAGAGGCTCGTGCCGCAGGGCCTGATGAGGGTCTTCGGGGCGTACGCGGACGGGCGGCTCGTCGGCTCGCGGATGGTCCTCGCGTACGGCGACACCGTTCACGACTGGTTCGCGGGAAGCGAGCGCGAAGCGAAGGACCTCTACCCGAACGATGCGCTCGTCTGGGCGGTCCTGAAGGCCTTCGCCGGAGGACGATGGAAGCGCTTCGATTTCGGGGGGGCGGGCCGGCCGGACCAGCCCTACGGAGTCCGGGACTTCAAGAGGAAGTTCGGCGGCGAAGAGGTCGCGTACGGCACCTATCGCACGGTGCACCGGCCTCTGACGAACTTCGCGCTGACGAGCGCGCGGAGGCTCGCTCGGAGGTGGACGGAGGCCTTCCCGAAAGCGGGTCGGCGGACCGGGAACCCGGCGGCGTCGACGGAGGACGGGGGCGCCCCGGCAGGGTCGAAGGACCAGCCTTGAACGGGCGAGCTCGCTGGCCGGACGGGAGGCCGTTCGCGCTCTTCCTGTCGCACGACCTGGATCAGGTCTACGACCGGGGCGTGTACCGGACGCTCGCCGACCTCAATCACCTGCGGCGGCTCCTCCTCGGCCGGGAGAACGGACGAGCCGGGGCGTGCGTTCGGCGGATCGGACGTTCCATCTTCCGGCCGAAGCCCCCGGCGGCGCAGGTCGAGAGGGTGCGGGAGATCGAGGCCCGGCATGGCTGGCGATCGACGTGGTTCTTCCTGGAGGGACGGACTGCGGCTCGCTACGGCGCACGCTACGAGCCGGAGGACCGGCCGATCCGCGAGATCGCGCGGCGGCTCCTCGATGCCGGGTGCGAGATCGGAGTCCACGGGTCTTACTACGACTTCAATGATCCGGTTGGCTACGCGCGCAGCGCCTCGCGGCTCCAGGCCGCGTTCGGTACGCGACCTGCCGGCATTCGGAACCACTACCTGCGTCTCGACGTCCCGCGAACGTGGGTGGCTCAGGCCTCCGCCGGCTACGTGTACGACGCGACCTTCGCGTTCCGGGATCGGGTCGGCTTCCGTGACGGGAAGCGGGAACCGTTCACGCCAGCCGACCCGACGACGGGCGAGCCGCTCGGGCTCGTGGTCCTCCCCCTCGCCGTCATGGACACGACGCTCTTCCGGTACATGCGGCTCGACGCGGCAGCGGCGGTGCAGGCGGTCGAACGCCTGGCGGACGAGGTCGAGGAGGCGGGCGGGCTCTTGAGCCTCCTGTGGCACAACAACTTCTTCGACGAGCCGGAGTACGCCGACTGGGAGGAGACCTACCGGGTCGTCCTCGAGCGGCTCGCCGCCCGGCGACCCTTCTGCGGCACGGGAATCGAGATCGTCGACGCCTGGAAGGCGAGCGGTGGCGAGAGGTCCCGCGACAGGTGATCGTCCATCACTACGCCCAGTTCGTGACGGGGCCGGACGCCCCCGGATCGCTCCAGCCGAGATCGCTCTTCCTGGAGCTCGCGCGGCGCGGACACGAGGTCGTCGTCGTCGCGGGCGACCTGAACGCCTACAACGAGAAGCGTGAGCCCGAGGAGATGCTCCGGATGGAGGGCGGCGGCGGGCTCACGGTGAGGCGAGTCTCATCCACGGCCGGCTTCCGGCGAGGGCTTCGGGCGCGGCTCCGCACGTACCTGGGCTACGCGTGGCGGGCCCGTCGCCTCGGGCTCGGGCTCGGGCGTCCGGACCTCGTCGTCGGGAGCATCCAGCCGCTGTTCACGGGTCTCGTCGCCCTCCGGGCGGCCCGCCGCCAGGGCGTGCCCTTCCTTCTCGAGGTCCGGGACCTCTGGCCGGACGCGCTCGAGGCGAAGGGCGCCCTGACCGGAGCCCAGGCCGCCCCGCTCTACGCAATGGCGTCGTACCTCTACCGGAGCGCGGATCGGATCGTGAGCCTGACCCCGGGTATCAAGAAGGAGCTGATCCGGAAGGGGATCCCGGGGAACCGCATCGACGTCTTCACGAACGGATTCGACCCGGAGATCTACCGGCTTCCGGAGGACATCCGCACGAGGACGCGGGCGGAGCTCGGCTGGGGAGAGGACTTCGTCGCCGTCTACACCGGCACTCACGTCGAGGTCACCGCGGTCGACGTCATCGTGCGCGCGGCGGCTGCTCTGCGGGAGCGATCCGGGATCCGCTTCGAGCTCTTCGGGCAGGGCCAGAGGAAGGCCGCTGCGATGCGCCTGGCCTCCGAGCTCGGGCTGACGAACATCCGGTTCAACGACCCCGTGCCGAAGCGGAGGGTCCCCGAGCTCCTGGCCGCGGCGGACGTCGGCCTCATGACCCTCTTCGAGAGCCCTCTCATCGACATCTACTTCGAGAACAAGCTGATCGACTACATGGGCGCGGGGTTGCCCATCCTGGCGGCGATGGGCGGGCAGCAGGCGGAGCTCATCCGACGAGAGGGAGCCGGGCTCGTCGTCCCGTCCTTCGACCACGTCGGTCTCGCCAGGCTCGTCGAGTCGGCCGCCCAGCAGCGGACGATCCTCCCGGAGATGGGACGACGCGGGCGCCGATTCGCCCAGGAGCATCTGCTCCTGCCGGGGATCGCGAGCAGGTACGCCGACGTCATCGAAGGCACGGCCGCCGGGCGCGCGGCCGAACTGAAGGGATGGGACCCGTTCTGATGGATGTCGTCTTTCTCGCTGCCGGAGCCGGTTGCCTCGCACCGGTCGTCGGGGCCCGGACGCTCTGGCTGGCGCCGTACGGTGCGGGCTGGGTCCCCTACCTCTCGAACATCTTCACGACGACGCTGCTCAAGAAGCTGCGCCTCCGGAGGCCCGTCTCCGAGATGCTGCTCGTGCTCGCGTCGCTGGCCCTGCTCGCCCTGGGAGGAGTCGGCGTGGTCTGGCTCTTCGCGGTTGCTCTCGGCGTCGCGGTCCTGGAGGTCTCCTGCCGCCAGACGGAGCGGCGCATCCTCGTGCACCCGTACACGATCCCGGGGGCCCGGTCGTCGGACCCGGCAGGTGACCCGAGCCGGCGCGAGGGTGCGCCGGCAGTGCCGGGCCCGACCGCCTACCCCGACCTCACGCTGAACCTGGTCGGGCCGTTCGTGCGGCGAATGCCCGTCTACGACCTCGGGAGTCTCCCGCCGGGCAGCCGTGTGGAGCTGAAGCTCGTCGTCGGGAACCATACGTTCGTCCCCACGCAGACGCCGATCCGTATCGAGGTCACGGCGGGCGCCGAGCTCGAGGGCGAAGCGCTCGAGGAGACGACGTTGCCGCGTCTCGGTCCCGGCGGAGTCCACGAGTGGAAAGGGTGCTGGCGGGTCCGGGGCACGGCCGGGATCGGCCGCCTGGACCTCGACGTCTCCTGGGGACCGGTCCGCCGCAGGCTGACCGTGAGATTCCAGGCCGTCGCGGGCGATCCCGGGGCGACGATCCGGAGCGCGGAGATCCGCCGCTACCCGGGCGGCTGCCGGAGCGCGTTCGCCTGGCGAGGCGACATGGACCTCTACGACGAAGCCACGCTTCAGTCGATCGAGGGGCTCGAGGCTGTCTTCGGGCTGGCGGCTCGCTACAGGATGCCGCAGACCCTGTACCTCTCCACCCGGCTCAGCCTGGACGAGACGGCCGCTCGCGACTTCGGGGAGCACTACGGCATCGACCGCGGCGCCGGGCGCATCCCCGACTTCGTCGAGTGGATGAACCGCAACGTCGAGCTCCGCGCCTCCTGCGCCTACCCGTACTCGTCGTCCCGGCGGTTCGTCGCCGAGCTGGGGAACCACGGGCACCTCCACTTCGGAACGGACACCGCGGCGGCGAGGGAGAACGGGTGGCGCCGGCGCTCGCGAATGGGGGCGGGAAGGTACCCGTGGCTGAGCGAGGAGACCGGCTCCTTCGCGGAGCAGCGGGACAACGCCCTCGAGGCGAGCCGCCTCTGCGAGGAACGCTTCGGGTTCCGGCCGAGGAGCTGGGCGATGCCGGACCGCACGAACGACGAGAGCACGGCGCGGGCGATGGAGGCCGCCGGCTGCGAGGTCCTGAGCGACTCCGACGTCCGGACGGTCCACAACGTCCTTCTCCAGCCGGCCCCGCATCACCCGCCCGGCACGAGGGCCGTCGAGCTGACGAAGCGGTTCCCGGGAGATCCCCTGGACGTCTTCGACGTCGCGATGAACGTCTTCTGGTTCCACCGCGCCCACCGCCTCGGGATCCCGGTCGTCTTCATGTGCCATCAGCATCTCAGGAGGTACGAGAGCGAGGGCTGCCCGCGGTTCACCGAATACCTCCTTCGGTACGTGCTGGAGCGCTTCCACGGGGACCTTCACGTCGACACCGTCTTCGGCATCGGGAAGTACTGGCGCGAGGTCCTGAGCCCGCTGACGCGCTCCGTGGCCGTCCGGTGGGAAGGCCGGGAGATCGTCGTCGTGAACGGGAGCGACGAGGGCTTCGCCGACCTGCCCGTCGACATCGAGCTCTCGGACGGAAGACGCCGCACGAGGCTCGTCTCCGTGCCGGCCGGGGGCGAGGCGAGGCTTGACGGACTCGCCTGAGGCGGGAGGCCGCGGGCGCGGCGACGCCGGCGTCCGTCTCTACCGGTCGTCGGACTGGCCGGACGTCGTCTCGCTCCTGACCGCCTGCTACGGCGAGTCGGCGACGCATGCCTCGCTGTACGAGTCGTGGAACCTGAAGTGTCCGGCGGCGGGCTCGGCCTTCTCGGTGGTCGAGGTCGACGGCCGGGTCGTCGGCGCTCAGCCGATGCTCCTTCACGAGTGGCGGGAGCGAGCGACTTCGGTGCGAGGAGGCGTCCTGACAGGGGTGGTCGTCCATCCGAGCCATCGCCGGCAGGGGCTCTTCTCGGCCCTCGTGCAGGGATGCCTCCGCGAGGCCTGGACCCAGGGGGCGACCTTCGTCCTGACGATGCCGAACGAGAGGTCCCGCCCCGGCTTCCTTCGTATGGGCTGGACGGAGCTGGGGGATCGGAGCGTCCTGGCGCGCCCGCTCCGCCCGCTCCCGAAGGGAGGCGGGGCGATCCGCTCTGCGGACGACGTCTCCCGGGAGGTCGCCGAGCTCCAGGCGCGACACCAGATGGCCTTCCCGGGCGTCGCGGTCTCGCGGACCCCGGAATGGTGGAGGTGGCGATTCGCCGGAAGCGCGGGGCGGTCGTACATCCAGGTGCTCGCGCGGGATCCGCAGGGAAGCCTCGAGGCGATCGCGGTCGGCACGATCCGCGCGAGCCGGGGGATCGCGATCGGCTACCTGGTCGACTTCCTCGCCGCCTCGCCGAAGGCGCTGGCGACCGTCTGCTCCGGCCTCTCGGCGGAGCTCGCCCGGGCCGGGGCCCTGGGGGCCGTCTCGGTCGTCAGCAGCCCGGAGGTTCAGCGGGCGCTTCGGGAGTGCGGGTTCGTCCGGGTCCCGCGATCGATGCCCATCAAGCGCTTTCGAACGGTCGTTCGGTTTCGGCCGGGCGCCGCCGATGCGGAGGCGCGCCTCGGGCGGCTGGCCGCCTGGAACCTGACGCTCGGTGACTGGGACAATATCTGAATGGGCCTGACGCACGCGTTCTCCGTGGACGTCGAGGACTGGACGAGCGGCGTCCTCTCGATGTGGTTCGGGAAGGAGGCCGTTCCCGGTCCGAACGTCGTGTCGAGCACGGAGCGGCTGCTGGAGATGCTCGCGGCGAATGAAGCCACCGCGACGTGGTTCTTCCTGGGCGACGTGGCGGAGGCGCATCCGGGGCTCGTCCGGCGGATCGTCGAGGCGGGGCAGGAGGTCGGGATCCACGGGCTGAAGCACACGCCCGTCTGGGCGCAGACGCCGCGAGGCTTCGCGGAGAACCTCCGTCGGGCGCGCGACGTAGTGGAGCAGGCCGGTGGAGCGCGCGTCCTCGGGCATCGCGCTCCGACGTTCAGCATCGGCCCCGCCACACCCTGGGCATTCGAGGTCCTCGCGGAGTGCGGCTTCGCCTACGACAGCAGCATCTTCCCCTTCCGGGGGAAGCGGTACGGCGATCCGACGGCGAGCCTCGTCCCCTGGCGAGTCGAGACCCCGGCCGGACCGATCCTCGAGATTCCGCTGTCGGTCGTCCGGCTCCTCGGGAGGCGCGTCCCGACCTGCGGCGGAGGGTATCTTCGCCACTTCCCGGCGGCCGTGACGTTGGCCGCGCTCCGGAGGCTGACGAGGGAGGGGCGCCCGGCCGTCTTCTTCGTCCATCCGTACGAGCTGGACTCCCGGTACGAGGCGAAAGACTTCTCGTTCCCGCTGCCGGCCGGCCGGGCCCTTCGCTACCGGATATGGCGTGCCCTCCAGTACCGGAATCGCGGAAAGACCGGAGCCAAGCTCGCCCGCGTCCTCCGCGAGTTCCGCTTCCGGGCGGTCTCCGACGTGTTCGCCGCCGCCCTCCCGACAGCGGGCCCGACGTCGAAGGGGATCGAGCCGTGAGCCGTGGGCCGTACGAGGCCTTCGGGAAGCGGGCGCTCGACGCGGCCGCGGCGCTCGTCCTCCTCGCTCTCCTGAGCCCGCTGCTCCTCGTGCTGTGGCTCGTCGTCCGGGTCGGGCTCGGACGTCCCGCGCTCTTCCGGCAGGTCCGGCCGGGACGCCACGGTGCGCCGTTCCTCCTGGTGAAGCTCCGTACGATGCGCGAGGCGAACGGACCGGACGGCCGGCCCCGGCCGGACGCGGAGAGGCTCACGCGTCTGGGGCGCGCGCTGCGGGCGACGAGCCTGGACGAGCTCCCGGAGCTCTGGAACGTCCTGAAAGGGGAGATGAGTCTCGTCGGACCGCGACCGCTCCTCATGGAGTACCTGCCCCTCTACGACGATCGTCAGAGGAGGCGACATGACGTTCGCCCCGGGATCACGGGCTGGGCCCAGGTGAACGGGCGGAACGCCGTCTCCTGGGAGGAGCGGTTCGAGATGGACGTCTGGTACGTGGAGAACCTCGGCTTCGCGCTGGACGTGAAGATTCTCTGGAAGACTCTCACTGCTGTCCTCTCGGGGACCGGCATCTCGGCGCCGGGTCAGGCGACGATGGAAGCCTTTGCCGGGACCGAAGGAACGAAGGGTGGTTTGACGCGATGAAGACGATCGTGATCATCGGAGCGGGCGGTTTCGCCCGAGAGGTGCGCTGGCTTCTCGACGAGATCAACTCGGTGACGCCGTCCTGGGACTTCAAGGGGTTCGTAGTCTCCGACCTCGCGAAGCTCGGCGAGCACGACAGCCGGGATCTCGTCCGCGGCGACCTGACCTGGCTCCGGGAGCATCGGACGAGCATCGACGCAGTCGCCATCGGCGTCGGAAGCGGGAGCGCGCGACTCCGGCTGTCCGCGCAGGTCTCGAGCGAGGTCCCTGAGCTCGAGTGGCCGGCCCTCGTGCATCCGACCGTGCGGTTCGACGCCGCGTCCTGCCGGATCGGCAGAGGGAGCATCCTCTGCGCAGGGACGGTCGCGACGGTCAACGTCGTGTTCGAGCAGTTCTGCCTCGTGAACCTCTGCTGCACGATCGGGCACGAGTCCGTCATCGGTGAGGGCGCGGTCGTCAACCCGTCCGTCAGCATTTCGGGGGGAGTGAGAGTGGGAAGCGGGGCGCTCATTGGCACGGGCGCGAGGGTGCTTCAGTACCTGACCGTCGGGCCGGGGGCGTCCGTGGGCGCGGGAGCCGTCGTCACGAAGGACGTCCCCGAGGAGGTCACGGTCGTGGGAATACCCGCGAAGCCGCTCCAGGGGCGCGGGCAGTGAGCGGCCGCGTCTACCTTTCCCCTCCCCATCTCACCGGTCACGAGAGGCTGCTCGTCGACGACGCCTTCGCCACGAACTGGATCGCTCCCCTCGGGCCGCACGTCGACGGGCTCGAAGCCGAGATGGCGAAGCGGGTCGGCGTGCCGTATGCCGCCGCTCTCTCCGCGGGGACGGCGGCTCTTCACCTGGCCCTGATGCTCGTCGGCGTCCAGCGCGACGACGAGGTGCTCTGCTCCTCGCTCACGTTCAGCGCTTCCGCGAACCCGATCGTCTATCTGGGCGCGCGGCCCGTCTTCATCGACTGCGACGCGAGCTGGACTCTCGACCCGAACCTGCTGGAGGGCGAGCTGAAGCGTGCCGATGCGGCCGGGCGGCGACCGAAGGCCCTCGTCGCCGTCGACCTGTACGGCGAGAGCTGCGACTACGAGGCGATCGAGGCGCTCTGCGAGAGGTATGGCGTGGCGCTGGTGGAGGACGCGGCCGAGGCGCTGGGCGCGACGCGCGGAGACCGGGCCGCCGGGAGCTTCGGCCGGGTCGGGATCCTCTCCTTCAACGGGAACAAGATCATCACGACGGGTGGCGGAGGAATGCTCCTCTCGAGAGACAAGGGTCTCGTGGATCGGGCTCGGTTCCTGGCGACGCAGGCCCGTGACCCGGCGCCCCATTACCAGCACTCCGCGATCGGCTACAACTACCGGATGAGCAACGTGGCCGCGGCGATCGGCCGGGGGCAGCTCCGCACGCTGGACGAGAGGGTCGAGGCGCGCCGCCGGAATTTCGCCGTCTACCGTGACGGCCTCTCGGATCTCCCGGGGATCACGTTCATGCCAGAGTCGGCGGGAGGGCGAGCGAACCGCTGGCTGACCTGCGTCCGGGTCGACCCCCGCGCGTTCGGCGCGACCCGTGAGAACGTGCGACTGGCGCTCGAGGCAGAGGACATCGAGGCGAGGCCGGTCTGGAAGCCGATGCATCTGCAGCCCGTATTCGAGGGATGCCGGGCGATCGGAGGAGGCGTCTCGGAGGGGGTCTTCGAGACGGGGCTCTGCCTTCCGAGCGGCTCGAGCCTCTCCGACGAGGACCGGCACCGGGTCGTCGCGGTGGTCCGCCGAGTCTGCCTCGCGGGGAAGGCCTGAAGGTGGTGGATCGCACGGTGCCTCGCGGGGGCGACTCGAGCCGGAAGTGGAAGCGGTTCCTCTCGCGCCGGCTCCAGGTCGGGCTCGACGCGGGCGCGCTGGCCGCGGCCTTCGGGATCGCGTACCTCCTCCGCTTCGACTTCGTCGTTCCGCCGGAGTACGTCCGGAAGATGCTCCTTCAGGTGCCCCTCGTCGTGGCCCTCCAGGTGGCCGCTCTCGCCGGCTGCGGTGTCTATCGGCTGATATGGCGCTACGTCGGGCTCGCGGAGCTGAAGCGTTTCGTCGCGGCGGCGGCGGTC
>CAZWRQ010000115.1:0-14612 GCA_964636395.1 uncultured Holophagales bacterium | reverse complement strand
GCGGGTCGGCCGCGCGCAGAAGGAGTCGGAGAGACGCCTCGCCACGAGCGCGGCCCCCTGCGGAATCGACGAGTCGGTGAAGCTGCTCTCCTCCGGTTCTCCGGCGCCCCGGTGCCCTCGTCCCCCCCGGTCAGCTCACCCAGGCGACGCCGACGCCGAGGAGATCCACTCCGGTCTTCGTCGGGACGACGTCGACCTTCTCGAAGCGGGCCGGGTCGGGGGCGGCGATCTTCGACTCGAGCTCCTCGAGCTCGGCCTTGAGGGTCTCGATCTTCGTCTCGGCGGCGCCTTCCATGCGGCGCTTGCTGAGGACCGAGCCGACTTTGCCGACCTTGAGCGATTTCTTCTTGCCGAAGAGGCCGCCGAGGACGTCCATCGCCGCGCCGGCCATCGTGGCCATCGTCTCCATCGAGCGGGCTTTCTCCGTCTGCTCCGCAGCCGCGAGGTCGCGCTTTTTCTTCTCGATCCGTTCGAGGAGGGCCGCCGAGGGCTTCGCCTTCTCGCCGACGCGCGCGGCGAACGCATCCTCGTCCTCGCCCGGGTTTCCGAGGAGGCCGGTGAGCGGGTCGCGGAGGAGCGTCGTCGCGAGGAGGTCGGGGAGGCGCTCCTTCAGCGCTCGCTCGGCCTCCTTCACCCCCTTCGCGCCGACCCACGCGGGGAGCTCGCCGTACGAGAGCGTCCGTGGGGCCGCGGAGAGGAGCTCCTTCCCCTCGAGGTCGAGCGCCTCGCCCTGGACGACCTCGCGGGGAGTGTCGGCCTCGAGCGGGAAGAGCTTCGTCGTCGTGATCTCGTCCGAAGTCCCCTTCCCGCTCTTGTAGCGGACGGCCGCCTTCGCCCAGAGGTACGGGACCGCCCGCTCGCCGCCGCGACGGTCGAGCCAGCGGGCCGGCCACTCGGCCGGGAGCATCGGCGGGCCGGCGGGGACCGCGGGCTTCGCGGCGACGGCCGGCGCCGCGGCGGCCGCGGCTCCTCCGGCTGCCGCCGGCGCGATCCTCTTCAGCTTCGTCAGCTCGTCTCGCGTCATCGGCCCGCGGAGGTAGCTGATCGCCCAGCGCGTCTCGAAGACCTCGGGACCCTTCCGGTGGACGTCGTGGAGGAGGAACGTCCGCTTCTTCGTCTGGTTCAGGAGGGCGTCGACGTCGGTCAGGCCGGCCGCGTCGGTGAGGCCGTCGGCGAGGCGACGGCGGTCGCGCTCGGTCTGGAGCGTCCCGACCCACCAGCAGCCGCAGTTCGAGAGTCCCTTGTAGTCGAGGTCGACCGGGTTCTGCGTCGCGAGGACCGTCCCGATGCCGAACGCGCGCGCCTGCTTGAGGAGCGAGAGGAGCGGCTTCTTCGTCGGCGGCTCCCCCGACGGCGGGAAGAAGCCGAAGATCTCGTCGACGTAGATCAGCCCGCGGAGCGTCGTCGAGCCGGGCTGGGAACGGAGCCAGGAGCGGACGCGCGAGAGGAGCGTCGCGACGACGAAAAGCCGCTCGGGGTCGGAGAGGTGCGAGATCGAGAAGATCGAGCAGCGGGCCGGGCTTCCCTTCCCGCCGAGGAGGGCGTCGATGTCGAGGGGGGCGCCGCCCCGGAACGCGGCCGTCGCCGGCGAGGCGAGGAGGCCGTTCAGAGCGAGGACGAGGCCGTCGCGCTCCTTCTTCGGGAAGAACGTCTCGAGCGGGAGCGCCCCGATCGCGGAGAACGGCGGCTGCGCCGCCGCGCCGACGAGCGACTCGAGCGTCGCCGTCTCTCCCTTCGCCCAGATCTCCTCGACGCAGCGGGCGAGCAGGATGAACTCACGCGAGGAGACCGGGTCGGCGTCGCGACCGAGGAGGCCGAGGAGCCCGCCGAGGAAGGCGGTCATCAGGTCGCGCCCCTCCTCGCTCGCGGGTCCGTCGGGGGGCGGCGCGAGGGCGCCGAGGAGGTCGATCTGCACGCCCGCCGTCGAGCCGGGCGTGTAGATCGTGACGGCGCGACCCGCGGCGTAGGAGGCGACGTCGGCGACGGAGATTCCCCAGCCGGCGAGGCCGTCGGCCCACTTCTTCGCCTCCCCCTCGGGCGTCGCCTCCCCTCTGGCCGGGACCCACGGCGCGAACTCGTCGGGCGCGAGACGCGGGAAGGCCAGCGCGAGGTTCCCGAGGTCCCCCTTCGGGTCGATCGCGAGGACGGGAATCCCCTGCTTGAGCAGCTCCTCGATCAGGAGGATGCCGAGGGCCGTCTTCCCGCTCCCGGTCATCCCGACGATCAGGCCGTGCGTCGTCAGGTCGTCCGGGTCGAGGGTGAGCGGCGCGGGCGCCTTCGTGACGGATCGGCCGAGGAAGAGCTCGTTGCCCATGAAGTGACCTCCCGGGTGGAGTCCCGTGGCGAACGGGGATCTTACCGGCCGCGCGGACATAATCGGCGCATGAACGACGGACGGAGCCCCGCGATCCGGGTCACGCTGATGCCGAAGGACACGAACGCCCACGGCACGATCTTCGGGGGCGTCCTGCTCTCGCAGGTCGACCTCGCCGGGGCCGTGGCGGCGCGCCGGCACTGCGACCTGATGGTGACGGTCAAGATGACGGAGGTCGTCTTCCACGAGCCGGTCTTCGTCGGCGACCTCGTCTCCTTCTACGCGGACGTCGTCCGCATCGGGAACACCTCGATCACCGTCAAGGTGACCGTCGAGGCGCAGCGCTGGCGCGGGGCGGGCGCTCCGGTGAAGGTGACCGAGGCCGAGATCGTCTACGTGAACGTCGACGAGAACCGCCGGCCCGTCCCGATCACGCGGCGCGAGATCGCCGCCGGGTAGGCCCTACTCCTCGCCGCGCGGCCGCGCCCGGTTCCGCTTCAGCTTCGCGAGGCGCTTCTTGAGCGCGAGGCGCGCCTCGCGTGAGCCGGCCGTCGGCCGCGTCGCGCGCCTCTTCCTCGGTACGACGAGCGCCTTCGCGACGAGCGCCCGCGCCTTCGCCCGCGCCGTCTCGAGGTTCCGGTGGAAGTCCCGGCTCTCCCCGGCCGTCAGGCGCAGGAAACCGTCCCCGTCGCGCCGCCCCTCGGCAAGCGCGAGGAGCCGCGCGCGCGCCTCGTCATCGAGCCCCTCGACGAGCGCGAGGTCGACGAAGAGCTCCGCCTTCGAGGCGACCTTGTTCACGTTCTGTCCGCCCGGACCGCCCGAGCGGACACCCCGCGCCTCGAGGGCGGCGGCGGGAATCCTCACCCCGGGGACGACGTCGATCGGGTCGGGCACGGCGACATCGTGCCACGGCTTCTATGATGGAGACGAGACACCCGTGCCCGCCTTCTCCGCCGCCCCCACCTTCGACGTCCGTCGACGGGCGATCGACGTCCTCCTCGCGACGGTCGTCGTCTTCGGCGCGACCGGGCTCGGCCGGCTCGGCGGCGCGAACCCGACGACGGCCGGGTTCCTCTTCCTCCTCGCCGTCCTCGGCCTCGCCGTCGCGCGCGGCCTCACCGCGTCGGTCGCGGCGTCGGTCGGCGCGACGCTCGCCTTCAACTGGTTCTTCTTTCCGCCCCTCCACACCTTCACGATCGCCGCGCCTGCGAACTGGGTCGCGCTCTTCAGCTTCCTCGTCGTCGCCGTCGTCGTCAGCCGCCTCGTACTTCGGGCCCGCGAGGAGGCGAACGACGCCCTTCGACGGCGGCGCGAGATCGAGGTCCTCTACGACCTCTCGATCGACCTCTTCACCGCCACGAACCGCGTCGGCGTCCTCGGCGAGTCCGCCGCCCGCGCCCTCCGATCCGTCGGGGCCGAAGGAGGAGGGCTCCTGGAGGTCGACGAGGGCTCGGACCGCCCCCGCGTCGTCTCGTGGTCGGGCCGGGACCTCGAGCCGGAGCACGAGCGGCTCGTCAAGGTCGTCCTCGACCGGGCCGAGGCGGCCGAGGTACCCGCTCCCGGAGGGGCCTCCGACGCCTACTTCCCGCTCGTCGTCGGCGGGCAGGCGCGCGGCGTCCTCGTCGTCCTCGGCGCCCGGGCGGGACGGACGATCCTCGAGCCGGTCGCCCGGCTCGTCGCGCTCGCCGTCGAGAGGGAGCGGTTCCTCGCCGAGAACGCGCACCTCGAGGCGCTGCGCCAGAGCGAGGGGCTGAAGACCGCGCTCCTGCGCGCCGTCTCCCACGACCTGAGGAGCCCGCTGACGGCGATCGGCCTCTCGATCGAGGGACTCCGGAGGCGGCTCGCGGCCGACGCCGAAGTCCGGCCCGCGCTCGACGACCTCTCCCGCGAGAGCAGCCGGCTCTCGAGGCGCATCGACAACCTCCTCGCGCTCGCGCGGCTCGAGGCGGGGCGGAGCGTCCCTCACCCGGAGCCGACGCCGGCCGCCGACCTCTTCCGGTCCGCGCGCGAGAGCCTCCCGCTCGTCCTCGACGCGCACCCGGTCCACGTTTCCGTGGCGACGGACGCACCCGACGTCCTCGCGGACCCGTCGCTCGTCGCGGAGATCCTCGTCAACCTCGTCGAGAACGCGGCGCGCGCCGCGCCCGAGGGGACGGCGATCGAGCTGACGGCGACGCGGCACCCGGTCGAGCCGCTCCTCGTGAGGCTCGAGATCGCCGATCGCGGTGCCGGCCTCCCGCCGGAGACGCTCCCGGGCGCGGACGCGGAGCCCGCCGACGTCGGCCGGCGCGGGCTCGGCCTCGAGATCGCGCGCGGGCTCGCCGCCGCGAACGGCGGCCGCCTCTCGTTGCATCCGCGGCCGGGCGGCGGGACGATCGCGCGGGTGGACCTCCCCGCCGCCCCGACCGTCGAGGAGCCCGCACCGTGACGCACGGGAGCGCCTGCATCCTCGTCGTCGAGGACGACCCGACGATCCGGCGCCCTCTCGCGACCGAGCTCGGCGCCGCCGGCTACGACGTGCTCGAAGCGGCCGACGGCCGCCAGGGAATCGCCCTCTTCGGGAGCGGCGCGCCCGACCTCGTCCTCACGGACCTCGCCATGCCGGTCGCCGACGGCTTCGAGCTGATCCGAGAGGTGCGCCGTTCGGGCGCCACGCCCGTCGTCGTCCTCTCCGTCCGGGGAGCGGACGTCGACAAGATCCGCGCCCTCGACCTCGGCGCCGACGACTTCGTCACGAAGCCGTTCTCCGTCCCCGAGCTCCTCGCGCGCCTCAGGGCCCAGCTCCGCAGGAGCGGTGCTTCCCCCGCACGGACCGTCCTCGAGTTCGACGGGCTCTCGATCGACCTCGACCGGCGCCGCGTCGTCCAGGGAGCGCGCGAGGTAAAGCTGACGCCGACGGAGCTCGCGATCCTCGAGCTCCTCGCAACGAACGCCGGCAGGCCGGTGACGACGGCCCGGATCATCGCGCGCGTCTGGAAGGGGGCGCCGGGGACGACGGTCGACGTCGTCCGCGTCCACGTCGGGACGATGCGGAAGAAGCTCGAGCCCGACCCCGCCTCGCCGCGCTACGTCGTGACGGAGCCGTGGGTCGGCTACCGCTTCGTCGCCGAGCCGCTCCCCGACTGACTCCGGTCAGACCCCCGTCTGGATCGGCATGATGACGGAGTGCATCCCCTCCATCTGGAGCCGTCGCTGCAGGGCGAACGGCGTCTGGTTGTGGAGGAGGCGGTTCAGCGCGTTCTCCTTCGGGAAGACGAGCTTGGACATGAAGAAGATCGGCCGGTCCCAGTCGTCCTTCACCTTGCGGCAGAGGTCGACGAGCTCGTCGAGGAGGTCCGTCCCGACCGAGAGGTGGTGCTCGGCCGCGAGCCCGTTCCCCCGCGCGAACGCCACGTAGCGGACGAGGTCGCGCTCCGTCTCGCGCCGGAGGTTCTCGATCTCCTTCACCCCCTTGAAGCTCGCCGAGTCGACGACCCCGACGGACAGGAAGATGCAGTGCCGGAAGTAGCCCGGGAAATACCGCTGCACGTTCAGGAACGAATGCATCCCGAGCCCGTTGAACCCCGAGACGAGGAAGACGGCCGTCGGCGTCCCCCGCTTCGGCGGCTCGATCTTCGGGAGGTCCCCCGAGTCGCTCGGCTTCGGCGGCTTCAACGTCGTCAGGACGTCGTCCGTCCGTTTCAAGTAGAGGCGGATCGAGCTGTAGTGGCGCCGCACGAGGACACAGACGACGACGAGAGAGCCGGTGATGAGGACCGTCACCCACCCCCCGGCGCGGAACTTCATCGAAACCGTCGCCACGAGGAGCGTCGACGTCAGCGCGAGCCCGAATCCGTTGATCGAGAGGTGGCGCTTCCAGAGAGGGTCCTCGCGCCGGACCTTCCACCAGTGGACGCACATGCCGAGCTGCGAGAGGCTGAACGTGAGGAAGACGTTGATCGAGTACATGACGACGATGACGTCGATCGAGCCGCCCGTGTAGAGGAGGATGCCGAACGCCGCGCCGCCCATGACGAGGATCCCGTTCTGCGTCACGAGCCGGTCCGAGAGCAGGCTGAACCGGTGCGGGACCCAGGAGTCGATCGCCATGTTCGAGAGGACGCGCGGTCCGTCGAGGAACCCCGCCTGCCCGCCGACGAGGAGGAGCGCCCCCTCGGCGACGAGCGTCATCAGGAGGAAGGCCGCGGCGAGCGAGCCGGGGCCGAACGCCTCCGTCGCGAGCTTCTCGGTGAGGACCGCGTTGAGCGTCCGCCCGGGGACGCGATGGACCCCCGCGAGCAGGTAGCAGAGGATGAGCCCGCCCGCAGTGAGAGCCAGCGACGCTCCCATGTAGACCATCGTCCGGCGGCCCGTCTTCACCCGCGGCTCGCGCAGGATCTGAAGGCCGTTCGACACCGCCTCGATCCCCGTGTAGGTGCCGCCGCCCATCGAGAACGCGCGGAGGAGGAGCGCGAGCGTGCCGATGGCGCCGAGCGACGTCCACGTCTCCCGGGTCTCGCGGGCGGTAGCCGCCACGACCTCGGGCATCGCGGCGACGTGGCTCCCGATCCCGAAGACGATGAGGAGCGCGTGCGTCACGAGGAAGAGGATGAAGATCGGGAGGAGGACGAGGACCGACTCCTTCACACCCCTGAGGTTCAGGACGATGAGCGCGACGAGGAGGACGAGGGAGAGGACGAGCTGCTCCCGCTGGGGGATGGCCCGGGGCGCGAGCGAGCAGAGTGCCGCCACGCAGGCCGCGACCTGCATGGCGATCGTCATCGCGTAGTCGACGACGAGCGCCGATCCCGAGACGACCCCGGCCCCTTTCCCGAGGAGGCTCGTCGCGACGAGGTAGCCGCCGCCCCCCGACGGGAAGAGGGAGATGATCTGGGAGTACGACGCGGAGATGACGGCGATCGTCACGACCATGGCGATCGCGAGAAAGGCGGCGAGGTGCGCGTGCGCCCCGAGCGTGACGAACGCCTCCTCCGGGCCGTAGCACGAAGACGAGAGCCCGTCCGCGCCGAGGCCGACCCAGGCCAGGAACGCCGCCAGCGAGACGTGATGGAAGATCTTCGGATCGAGAGGGTCGCGCTCTTTCCCGATGACGAGGCGCCGCGCGGCCTGGAGGATCGACATGCAGCCGGTCACTCTACCGACCGGCGGCGGCCTCCCGGAAGCTCCGGACTCTCCGCAGAGCGTCCGAAGGCGCGATCTTTAGCCTTTCTTTAGGCGCCCGGCGATCCGCGGGACGGCCTCCCCCCATTTAGGGTTTCCTTCGCATTCCTTCCGGACTTCCTCCGGGCGGCGGCGGCACCTTTCCCGGCGTGGAAGGAGGTTGCCTCATGCCGTTCCTCATCGCTCTGGCCGCGGGTTTCGTCCTGCTCCTCGCCGACATCTACCGCGGAAAGCCAGGAGACCGGCTCTGACCGATCGCCCCACGGCGATCCCGAGGCCCATGCCGATGTCCGATCCCGTCCTCGTCGTCCTCACCCTCCTGCTCGGAGCCCTCGCGCTCTTCTACGTCCGCGGCTGCGCCACCCTCCTCGGGGAGGACCGCGATGAGCGCTGAGTCGCTCGCCGGCCTCGTCCTGTCGGGCCTGGCGCTCGGCTACCTCCTCTTCGCCCTGCTGAAACCGGAGAAGCTCTGACGTGCTCGCCCTCGCTCTCCTGAAGATCGCGGTCTACTTCCTCCTCGTCCTCGCGGTGACGAAGCCGCTCGGCCTCTACATGCGCCGGGTCTTCTCGGGCGAGCGGACGTTCCGGGACCCGGTGCTCGGACGCCTCGAGCGGCTCGTCTACCGCCTCGGCGGCGTCGACCCGAGAAAGGACCAGGACTGGAAGGCGTACGCCTCCTCGATGCTCGTCTTCAACGTCCTCGGCGTCGTCGGCCTCTACGTCCTGGAGAGGCTCCAGCACCTCCTGCCGCTGAACCCCGACCGCCTCCAGGCCGTCCCGCCCGCCCTCGCGTGGAACACGGCGATCTCCTTCGTGACGAACACGAACTGGCAGGCGTACGCGGGAGAGGCGACGATGTCGCACCTGACCCAGATGGCGGGTCTCGCGGTCCAGAACTTCCTGTCGGCCGCGACGGGAATCGCGATCGCGATCGCGGTCATCCGCGGGATCGCGCGCTCCGAGACGCGGGCCATCGGCTCCTTCTGGGTCGACGTGACCCGCGCGACCCTCTACGTCCTCCTTCCGCTCTCCCTCCTCGCGGCGGTCGTCCTGACGTCGCAGGGGGTCGTCCAGTCCTTCTCCCCGTCGGCGAAGGTGACGACGCTCGACGGGGCGACGCAGACGATCCCGCTCGGGCCGGTCGCCTCGCAGGAGGCGATCAAGGAGCTCGGGACGAACGGCGGCGGCTTCTTCAACGCGAACTCGGCCCACCCGTTCGAGAACCCGACGCCGTTCACGAACATCCTCCAGATGCTCTTCATCTTCGCGATCCCCGCGGGTCTGACGTACACGCTCGGGTCGATGACCGGCAAGACGCGCCACGGCTGGGCCGTCTTCTGGGCGATGGGGCTTCTCTTCCTCCTCGGTGCGGGCGTAACGGCGTGGGCCGAGACCCGAGGCAACCCGATTCACCACGCGGCCGGCGTCGACCCCGCCGCCGGGAACATGGAGGGGAAGGAGGTCCGCTTCGGGCCTGGAGACACCGCCCTCTTCGCGACGGTCACGACCGCCGCCTCCTGCGGCGCCGTGAACGGGATGCACGACTCTTTCACGCCGCTCGGCGGGCTCGTCCCCCTCGTGAACATCCAGCTCGGCGAGGTGATCTTCGGCGGCGTCGGCGCGGGGCTCTACGGGGCCTTCGTCTTCGTCGTCCTCTCGGTCTTCATCGCCGGGCTGATGGTCGGCCGGACTCCCGAATACCTCGGCAAGAAGATCGAGGGCGGCGAGGTGAAGCTCGCGATGCTCTCGGTCCTCGTCCTGACGTTCTGCATCCTCGTCGGGACGGCCGCGGCCGTGACGACGAAGGCGGGGCTCGCGGGCCTCACGAACGGCGGGCCGCACGGCCTCTCGCAGGCGCTCTACGCCTTCACGAGCGCGGCCGGCAACAACGGAAGCGCCTTCGCGGGCCTGGGCGCGAACGCGGGCTTCTACAACCTCCTTCTCGGCGTCGCGATGTTCTTCGGGCGGTTCCTCATGATCGTCCCCATCCTCGCCATGGCCGGGTCGCTCGCGGCCAAGAAGAGGCTCGCCGAGTCGGCCGGGACGTTCCCGGTCGACGGCCCCCTCTTCACCCTCCTCCTCGCCGGCGTCATCGTCGTCGTCGGGGCTCTCACCTTCTTCCCCGTCCTCTCCCTCGGCCCGATCGTCGAGCAGCTGCTGATGGCCGCGGGCCGGACGTTCTGAGGCACGAACCGTGACGAAGCACGCCGAAATCCGGCTCCTCGACCCGGCCCTCCTGGGCCGGGCCGCCGCCGACTCCTTCCGCAAGCTCCACCCCCGCCACATGATGAGGAACCCCGTCATGCTCGTCGTCGAGGCGGGCGCGGTCCTCGCGACGCTCGCCCTGCTCGGGGTCGGGACGCGCGGGTCGTTCTCCTTCCAGCTCCAGGTCGTCCTCTGGCTCTGGGCGACGGTCCTCTTCGCGAACTTCGCCGAGGCGGTCGCGGAGGGGCGCGGCAAGGCGCAGGCCGACGCTCTCCGGAAGACGAAGACCGACGCCGTCGCCCGCCGCCTCGTCGGCGCCGAGCGGCGCGAGGAGAAGGTCCCCGCTTCGAGCCTCGGCAAGGGCGACCTCGTCGTCGTCGAGGCGGGCCAGCTGATCCCGGGGGACGGGACCGTCGTCGAGGGGATTGCCTCGGTCGACGAGTCGGCGATCACCGGCGAGTCGGCGCCCGTCATCCGGGAGGCGGGCGGCGACCGCTCCGCCGTGACCGGGGGGACGAAGGTCCTCTCCGACCGGATCGTCGTCGAGATCACGTCGGAGCCCGGGTCGACGTTCCTCGACCGGATGATCAAGCTCGTCGAGGGGGCCGAGCGGCAGAAGACACCGAACGAGATCGCCCTCGACATCCTCCTCGCCGGCCTGACGATCGTCTTCCTCTTCGCGACCGTCACGCTCCGCCCCTTCGCCCTCTACTCCGGCGGCGACGTTTCGCCGACCGTCCTCGTCGCCCTCCTCGTCTGCCTCATCCCGACGACGATCGGCGGGCTCCTCTCCGCAATCGGCATCGCCGGGATGGACCGCGTCCTCCGGCACAACGTCCTCGCGATGTCGGGGCGCGCCGTCGAGGCCTCGGGCGACGTGAACGTCCTCCTCCTCGACAAGACCGGGACGATCACGCTCGGCAACCGGCAGGCGACGCAGCTCCTCCCCGCGCCGGGCGTCTCCGAGCGCGAGCTCGCCGAGCTCGCCCAGATCGCCTCCCTGGCGGACGAGACTCCCGAGGGGCGCTCGATCGTCGTCCTCGCCAAGGAGAAGCACGGCATCCGCGGCCGCGAGCTGCGCGACCTCCGCGCCCGCTTCGTCCCCTTCACGGCGCGGACGCGCATGTCCGGCCTCGACTTCGAGGGGGGCCGGAAGGTGCGCAAGGGGGCCGCGGACGCCGTCGACGGCTTCGTCGGCGACCTCGGCGGCCATTTCCCCGAGGAGGTCCGGCGCGACGTCGCCCGGATCGCCGGCGAGGGCGGGACGCCCCTCGTCGTCGCCGACGGCGGGAAGGTGGCCGGGACGATCTTCCTCAAGGACGTCGTGAAGGGCGGAATGAAGGAGCGGTTCGACCGCCTCCGCGCGATGGGGATCCGGACCGTGATGATCACGGGCGACAACCCCCTCACCGCGGCGAGCATCGCCCGCGAGGCCGGCGTCGACGACTTCCTCGCCGAGGCCAGGCCCGAGGACAAGCTCGCCCTCATCCGCAAGGAGCAGGCGAACGGGAACCTCGTCGCGATGACGGGCGACGGGACGAACGACGCCCCCGCGCTCGCGCAGGCCGACGTCGGCATGGCCATGAACACCGGCACGCAGGCCGCCAAGGAGGCCGGGAACATGGTCGACCTCGACTCGAACCCGACGAAGCTCATCGAGGTCGTCGAGATCGGCAAGCGGCTCCTGATGACCCGCGGGGCGCTGACGACGTTCTCGATCTCGAACGACGTCGCCAAGTACTTCGCGATCCTCCCCGCGCTCTTCGTGGCGACCTATCCCGAGCTCCAGGCGCTGAACGTCATGAAGCTCGCGACGCCGGAAAGCGCGATCCTGTCGGCCGTCGTCTTCAACGCCCTCATCATCGTCGCGCTCATCCCGCTCGCCCTGCGCGGCGTCTCGTACCGGCCGCTCGGGGCGGCGCGGATCCTCCGCCGCAACCTCCTGATCTACGGCCTCGGCGGCCTCGTCGCCCCGTTCGTCGGGATCAAGGCGATCGACCTCCTCCTCGTCGCGCTGAAGCTGGCCTGAGGTGTCTGCCGTGAAAGACCACGTCCTCGTCTCGATCCGCCTCCTCGTCGTCTTCACCGTTCTGCTCGGTTTCGCCTACCCGGCCGTCGTCTGGGCCGTCGGCCGGGTCGCGTTCCCGTCGGCCGCGTCCGGGTCCTTCGTCACGCACCGCGGCAAGGTCGTCGGCTCCGAGCTGATCGGGCAGGCCGTGACGGCGCCCGGGCTCTTCCGGCCCCGCTCGTCGGCTGCCGGCTCGGGCTACGACGCCACGTCCTCGGGCGGGTCGAACCTCGGGGCGACCTCGAAGGCCCTCGCCGAGCGCGTCGCCGCGGAGGCCGGAAAAGCCCGCGCCGAGAACCCCGGCGCGAAGGGCCCCGTTCCGGCGGACGCCGTCACCGCCTCGGGGTCGGGCCTCGACCCCCACGTCTCACCCGCCTTCGCGCTCTGGCAGGCGCCGCGCGTCGCGCGCGAGTCGGGGATCCCCGCCACCGAGCTCGAAGCTCTCGTCGCGAAGCGGACCGAAGGGCGGTTCCTCGGCCTCTTCGGCGAGCCGCGCGTGAACGTCCTCCTCCTGAACCTCGACGTCCTCTCCCGGCGACCGCCCCCGGCGGGCGGCGAGCCGCCGCCTCGATAATCGGGCCATGCCGCGCTCCGCGGACGACCGTCGACCCGGCCCGGAGGCCTTCCTCCGGAGGGCCGCTCGCGACGCGCGCCCGGGCCGGCTCAAGGTCTACCTCGGCATGGCGGCGGGGGTCGGCAAGACCTACAAGATGCTCGACGACGCTCACGCGCTGCGTCGTCACGGAACCGACGTCGTCGTCGGCTACGTGGAGACCCACGGCCGCGCCGAGACCGAGGCGCGCATCGGCGACCTCGAGGTCGTCCCGCGCAAGCAGGTGAGCTACCAGGGGGTCGTCCTTCAGGAGATGGACCTCGACGCCATCCTCCGGCGGAAGCCCGACGTCGTCCTCGTCGACGAGCTCGCCCATACGAACGCGCCCGGGTGCCGGAACGAGAAGCGCTGGAAGGACGTCGAGGAGATCCTCTCCGCCGGGATCTCGGTGATGGCCGCCGTGAACGTCCAGCACCTCGAAGGGGTGCAGGACGTCGTCGGGTCGGTCACCGGGATCGAGGTGCGCGAGAGGCTCCCCGACCGGATCGTGAGGGACGCCGACGCCCTCGTCGTCGTCGACCTTCCGGTGGAGGAGCTCCGGGAGCGGATCCGGATCGGGAAGGTCTACGCGCCGGAGAAGGCCGAGCAGGCGCTCTCGAGCTTCTTCACCGAGGAGAAGCTGACGCGCCTGCGCGAGCTGACCCTCTTCCAGACGGCCGACCACATCGAGGCCGACGCGCACGATTCCGGGGCGTTCGAGGCCGCCTCGACGCAGGCGCGGGTCGCGGTGGCGATCCCGCTCGAGCCCGAAACGGGGCGGAGGCTGATCCTCCGCGCCTCGCGCGTCGCCGGCAGGATGAACACGCGGTGGTTCACCCTCCACGTGCGCCGCTCGCGCGAGCGCCCCGAGCGCCTCTCCGCCCGGCAGCACAGGACCCTGACGGAGAACGTCGAGCTCGCGATGACGCTCGGCGCGACCGTCGTCGTGAGGGAGGCCGAGGACGTGGCCGCCGAGATCCTGCGGTTCGTGAAGGCCGAGAACGTCGGCATCGTCATCGTCGGCCCCCCATCCCGCCGGGGACTCGCGGCCCGCCTCTTCCCCGGGACGGTCGACCGCCTCCTCGCCGGGACCGACGGCTTCAGCCTCCTCGTCGCGGACGCCGGAGAGGAGGAGCGCTGACGCCGGCTCCTCTGCGATGATCCGCTCGTGAGCGGGCGCGTCGTCTGGTCGAGCGGTCAGGGGCGGATCTGCCCGACCTGCGGCTGGCCGGCGGACGACTGCCGCTGCTCGAAGAAGCTCGACCAGCCCGTCCCGGCGAAGGTGACGGCGAAGCTCCGGCTCGAGAAGGCGGGGCGGGGCGGGAAGAGCGTGACCGTCGTCGACTCTCTCCCCGACAACGGCCCTTTCCTCGAGGAGCTCGCGAAGGCGCTGAAGAAAGCCTGCGCCGTCGGCGGGACGGTCCGCCCGGGGGCGATCGAGCTCGCGGGAGACGTCCGCGAGCGGGTCCGCCCTCTCCTCGCCGCGCGCGGCTTCGTCGTCAAGGGCTGAGCGCGGGCGCCGCTCAGCCGTCCGCGAGAACGGCCCGCGCCGCTCCCTCTCCCGCCGTCCGCCCCGTCGCCCAGGCCCACTGGAAGTTGAAGCCGCCGATCGGGCCGACCGCGTCGAGGATCTCCCCCGCGAGGAAGAGTCCCTGGACGATGCGGCTCGCGCCGCTCCCCGGGTCGACCTGCTCGAGCGCCACGCCGCCGGCGGTCACCTCGGCCGTCCGGTAGCCCTCGCTCCCGCCGACCGGGAGCGGAAGGGCCGAGAGCGCCGCGACGACGGCACGTCTCGCCTCGCGCGTCATCCGGTGGAGAGGCGTCTCGGGCGCGACGCCGGCCTCGGCGAGAAGGAGCACGGCGACACGGTCGGGAAGGGAGCGGCGGAGGAGGGAGAGGACGCTCCCCGAGCCAGCTCGGAGCGTCTCGTCCCACGACTCCGCGTCGCCGCCGAAGGAGACCACGACGGAAAAGGGGCGTTCCTCGGCAAGGGCGCGCGTGACGACGTGGGAGACGTCGAGGACGGCCGGGCCGCTCCAGCCCCGGTGGGTGAACAGGAACCCGCCGCGCGCCGCGGCGCTCTCGCCGCCGCTCCGAGCCGTGACGACGGCCTCGAGCGCGATGCCGGAGAGGGCGGCATGGTCGCGCGAGGAGCCCGTGAGCGGGACGAGGGCGGGGCGCAGCGACCGCACCGTGTGGCCGAGCGACGAGGCCTGGTCGAAGCCCACCGCGTCGGCGCCTCCCGCGAGGACGGAGCGCCCGCCCGTGGCGAG
>CAZWRQ010000114.1:0-14710 GCA_964636395.1 uncultured Holophagales bacterium | reverse complement strand
GTGCCGATTTCGTGGGCTTCGCGGGCGCGGCGAAAGACGTGGCCGCGGGGACGGCGAAGGCGGCGAGGAGGAGGGCCGGAGCGAAGCGGAGGTCGTTCACTTGCCGAGCTCCCCGGCGGCGCGGGCCGCCGTCTCGATGCCGCGGGCGAGGACGGAGCGGATGCGCCCGTCCTCCATCGCGAGGATGCCGGCGATCGTGCAGCCGGCCGGCGTCGTGACGTCGTCCTTGAGCGCCGCGGGGTGCCGCCCCGTCTGGAGGACCATCTCGGCGGCACCGAGGGCCGCCTGCGCGGCGAGCTCGATGGCGGCCGCCCTGGGCAGGCCGCGCATCACCCCGCCGTCGGCGAGCGACTCGAGGACGACGTAGAGGAACGCCGGGCCGCTCGCAGAAAGGGCGGTCACGGTGTCCATGTGCTTCTCTTCGAGCTCCATCGTCCGCCCCATCGTCGAGAAGATCTCGAGGGCGACCGCGGAGTGGGCTTCCGTCGCGTGGGACCCCCTCGCGACGACCGTCATCCCCTTCCCGATGAAGCAGGGGGTGTTCGGCATCGCCCGGACGGCCGGGATCCCCTGGCCGAGAGCCTCCTCGAGCGCGGCCGTCGAGACGCCCGCCGCGATCGAGACGACGAGAGGGGCGTGCGCGATCGCCCCCTTTGCGGCGAGCCCTTCGCAGGCCCGGAGGACGTCTTTCGGCTTCAGGCAGAGGACGAGGATGTCGGCGCCGCGGGCCGCCTCGGCGTTGTCGGCCGTGCAGGCGAGGCCGAGCTCCGCGGTGAGCTTCTCGGCCGTCGAGCGGGTCCGGGCCGTGCATGCGAGCTGGCCCGGCTCGACCTTGCCCGAGCGGAGGAGACCCCCCGCCAGCGCGCGTCCCATGGTCCCCGAGCCGATGATGGCGATCCGCTTTCCGCTGAGCATCGATCCGTCTCCTGTCCCGTCGAGGTGCGAGCGGATCGTACGCGACGGCGACGAACGGCCGGATCGAGCCGTAGAATGTCTCGCTGCGGAGGTCCCCTGGACGACGGCACCCGGACGATGGACGCCGGTCTCTCCGCGCCGTTCGAAGGCGAGTCGCCGGGGGTGCGCCTCTTCGCACCGGGGACCGACGTGGCGGCGCGCTACGAGGTCCTCTCGGTCCGGGGGGTCGGCGGGTCGGCCGTCGTCTACGCGGCGTTCGACCGCGACCTGCGCCAGCCCGTGGCGCTGAAGGTCCTTCGGGCCGACCGCACGAGCGCGGCCACCCTCACGCGGTTCCGGCGCGAAGCGGCCATCGCCCGGCAGGCCGCGAGCCCGCGCCTCGTCCGCGTCTACGACATCGAGGCGACGGGGGAGTCGGTCTTCCTCACGATGGAGGACGTCGCGGGCGGATCCCTCAAGGACCGGGTGTCCGACGGGCCTCTTCCGCTCGAGGATGCCCTTCGGATCGCAGGTGAGGTCCTCGAGGGGCTCGCGGTCCTCCACGGCCTCGGAATCGTCCACCGCGACGTGAAGCCGGGGAACGTCCTCCTCACGGCCGACGGATCCGTGAAGCTCGCGGATTTCGGCCTCGCCCGTCGCCTCAGCGCGGACGAGACGCGGGCGACCTCGATGGACGCCGTCGTCGGGACGATCGACTACGTCTCGCCGGAGCAGGCGCTCGGTCGGGAGCTGGATGGCCGGAGCGACCTCTACTCGTTCGGCGTCACGCTCTACGAGATGCTGACGGGAAGCGTCCCGTTCCGGCGCGACTCGGCCATCGGGACCGCCCTGGCGCACCTGAAGGAGCCGCCGCCGCGACTCCGCTCGGTGCGGCCCGACGCCCCGGCGTGGCTCGAGGCGTTCGTCGCCCGGCTCCTCTCCAAGGCGCCGGAGGAGCGTTACGCGACGGCAGAGGAAGCGCTCGCCGACCTCGCGGCGCGCAAGGCGACGGCCGGCGCGAAGCCGGGTCGCCGGCGGCGGGCCGGCATTCTCGCCGGCGGGCTCGCTCTCGCGGCGGCCCTCGTGGCGCTCCTCGCGCCCCGCCTCCTTGCGCCTCACGTCCCGGCGCGGCTCACGGCGAGCGGACGGGCCGAGAACGGCGTCGTCGCCATCGACGCTCGGGGGCGCGCGCTCTGGGAGCGGAGTGACATCGCCGCCGCGGTCCACGCCACACTCCTCCGGAGGGCCGACGGGTCCGTGGGCGTCGCCGCAGTCGTGACGGACGGATCGGGGTTCGTCGAGTCTTCCGGGGCCCGCGTCGACATCCTGGACCCGGGGTCGGGGGTTTCGATCGACTCCCTCCGCGTCCCGCCGCCCTCCCTGTTTGCGGGAGTCGTGGCGGCGGGGCGCTGGGGAGCGGCGGGCCTCTCGGCCGTGAACCTGGACGGCGCCGGGGCGGACGAGCTGGTCCTGTCGGTCCACGACGTCGAGTCGTTCCCTTCCGCGACCTATCTCCTCGAGCCGGAGACCCGTCTCGCGCGTCCGGTCTTTCTGGCGAGCGGGCATCACGCGCTCGCGGGAACGGCCGACCTCGACGGCGACGGGAGGAAGGAGCTTCTTCTCGTCGGGACGGCGAACCGGCTCGGCCTGAGGGTCGGGCTCGCGGCGCTCCGGGTCGCGAAACCGTCGAAGGAAGTCCGGGCGATGGGCGAGGTCAGTCCCTTGCTCGCCCTCACTCCCGACCACTACGCGTTCGAGCAGCACCGTTCGGAGCTCCTCTGGTATGTGCTCGGCCCTCCCTCGCGCGGGTCGCCCGAAAGGGCCGTGACGGTGGACGAGACGCGACGGACCATCCGCGTCGAAGGGCTCTCCTCGTCACCGTTCACTCTCGGGTTCGACGGCTTCCGGCCGGACGCCTCGTCCCCGCTCCCGGCGCGGGACCGTGCTGCCGCGAGGGATCGCTGCTGGACGCTCCTCGGACGGGCCGGCCGCTTCGCCGACGCCGGCGACGTCGCTGCGGCGCTCGCCGCCGCGCGCGAGGCGGTCCGGACGATCGACCCCGCCGGCGAACCGGAGCTCCTCGCTTGGGCCCGGACGACGGAGGCCCGGGTCCTCGTCCTCGCGGGGGACGCGGCCGGCGCCGACGCGCTGTACGGCGGGCTCGCCGAGGCCGCTCCCGAGATCGCCCCGGTCTCCCTCGACGCCGCGCGCGCCTTCCACCTGACCGGGGATCTCTCGAGGGCGGTGAAGTGGTACGCGACGGCCGTTTCCGGAAAGGGAGCGCCCGAGGAGGAGTGGGTCGTCCAGGCCGCCCTCGAAGGCGCCGTCCTCGCGGAGCTCGAGCGGGAGGACCCCGAGGCGGCCCTCGCCCTCGTGGAGAGGGCTCCGATTCGCGACGAGGTCTTCGGAGAGCTGCGGGACCTCGTCGCCTGGCGGACGGGCAGGGCCGTCGCGCCGCGGCACGACGCGCCGTCCACGACGGCCCTCCGGCGCTACTGGAGGCTGGAGGCGGAGCTTGCCGTCCCCGGCGAGTCCGTCGCGCGGCTCCTCCCGAGGATCGAGGCGGAGCGGGGGACGGCGGGCGAAGCCGCGGAGCTTCTGGACCTCGTCGAGGCCGAGGTCCTTCTGCGGAAGGGGGACGCCCCGCGGGCCTGGGGAAAGGCGGGAACGGCCTTCTGGGCGCTCTGGGCGCGTCGCAGCCGTGACGTCGTCGCCCGAGCCCACCTCCGCCTCGCCGGCGACCGCGCCGCCCGCGTGGCCGAGGCCGTCGGGAGGCGGGGCGAGGCCGCGCGGATCCGCTCCGACGTCCGACGGTTCCTCGCGGCGGCCCGCTGAATCCGCACCTTCGGGCGCCGTACGGGACCCGAAATGGCCCGTTCCGAGAGCGCAGACTAGAATCCGCCCCGCCCGTCCGGGCAGAACGGAAACGGAAGAGGTGTCTCCGAGATGAAAGTCCACGAGTACCAGGCGAAGGAGATCCTCCGTCGCTACGGTGTCACGACGCCGAAGGGGCACGTCACCGACAGCCCGGAGGAAGCCCGTCAGATCGCCAAGGACCTCGGCGGCAAGGCCGTCGTGAAGGCCCAGATCCACGCCGGCGGGCGCGGCAAGGGGGGCGGCGTCAAGCTCGCGAAGACGCCGGACGAGGCCTTCGAGGCCGCGCAGAAGATCATCGGCATGCAGCTCGTCACGCACCAGACCGGCCCCGAGGGGCGCAAGGTCAAGAAGGTGCTCGTCGAGGAGGCGGCCAACATCGCCCAGGAGCTCTACCTCGGCATCACGCTCGACCGCGCCATCGGCAAGCCCGTCCTCATGGCCTCGAGGTTCGGCGGCATGGAGATCGAGGAGGTCGCCCACAAGGACCCGACCGCGATCCTCAAGGAGCCGTTCGACGCGATCGCCGGCCTGGCGCCCTTCCAGGCGCGCAAGGTCGCCTACGCCCTCGGCCTGACGGGCGACACGCACAAGAAGGCGGTGCCGTTCCTCCTCGCGCTCGCGAAGGCCTACGTCGAGACCGACTGCTCCCTCGCCGAGATCAACCCCCTCATGATCACGGCCGAAGGCGACGTCGTGGCGCTCGACGCGAAGATGAACTTCGACGACAACGCCCTCTTTCGCCACCTCGACATCAAGGAGTACCGCGACCTCGACGAGGAGGACCCGCTCGAGGTCGAGGCGTCGAAGTTCAACCTCAACTACATCAAGCTCGACGGCAACGTCGGCTGCATGGTGAACGGCGCCGGCCTCGCGATGTCGACGATGGACATCATCCAGTACGCCGGCGGGAGCCCCGCGAACTTCCTCGACGTCGGCGGCGGCGCCAACGAGGAGCAGGTGAAGAACGCCATGCGGATCATCCTCTCGGACCCGCACGTCAAGGGCGTCCTCATCAACATCTTCGGCGGCATCATGCGGTGCGACATCATCGCGAACGGCGTCGTGAACGCGGTGAAGGAGATCGGCATCAAGGTCCCCGTCGTCGTCCGCCTCGAGGGGACGAACGTCGAGGAAGGGAAGCAGATCCTTCGCGACTCCGGCCTGGCCGTCATCCCGGCCGACGGGATGAAGGACGCCGCCGAGAAGATCATCGCCGCGGTGAAGAAGGGGGAGAACTGAGATGGCCTCCTGGCTGAGCACCGACACGAAGGTCGTCGTCCAGGGCCTGACCGGCCGCGAGGGGAAGTTCCACGCCCTCGCGGGGCGCGACTACGGCACGCAGGTCGTCGCCGGGGTGACCCCCGGCAAGGGGGGCACGACGGTCGAGGGGATCCCCGTCTTCGACACGGTCCACGAGGCCGTCGCGAAGACCGGCGCGAACGCCTCGCTCCTCTTCGTCCCGCCGCCGGCCGCGGCCGACGGGATCATGGAGGCCGCCGACGCCGGCGTCGCCCTCGTCATCGCGATCACGGAAGGGATCCCGGTCAACGACATGATCCGCGCCAAGGCGTTCCTCGCCGAGCGGCCGAACGTGCGGCTCGTCGGCCCGAACTGCCCCGGCGTCATCCGCCCCTCGGCGAAGGTGAAGCTCGGCATCATGCCGGCGCGCATCCACCGCCCCGGCAAGGTCGGCATCGTCTCCCGCTCGGGGACCCTCACCTACGAGGCGGTCGGCCAGACGACGGCGCTCGGCCTCGGCCAGTCGACCTGCGTCGGCATCGGCGGCGACCCCGTGAACGGCACGAACTTCATCGACTGCCTGAAGATGTTCAAGGACGACCCGGAGACCGAGGCGATCATCATGATCGGCGAGATCGGCGGGAGCGCGGAGGAAGAGGCCGCCGCCTGGATCCAGGCCAACCTGAAGAAGCCGGTCGCCTCCTTCATCGCGGGCCGCACGGCCCCTCCCGGCCGCCGCATGGGGCACGCCGGCGCGATCATCTCCGGCGGCAAGGGGACCGCGACCGAGAAGGTCGCTGCGCTCCGAGCCGCGGGCGTCCTCGTCGCCGACTCTCCGGCCCTCATCGGCGAGACGCTGATGCAGGCCATCAAGGGCTGAACGAAAGGAAACGACTCTTGGAACTCACTTTCGCAATCATCAAGCCGGACGCCGTCGAGGCGAAGAACGCCGGGAAGATCCTCGCCCGGATCGAGGCCGAGGGCTTCCGCGTCGTGGCGATGAAGAGCCACCGCATCACGAAGGCCGAGGCCGAGGGCTTCTACGCCGAGCACGCCGGCAAGGGCTTCTTCGGCTCCCTCGTCGCCTACATGACGTCGGGCCCGGTCTTCGTCGCCGTCCTCGAGCGGGAGAACGCCGTCGCGCACTGGCGCGCCGTCATGGGCGCCACGAACCCGGCGAACGCCGACGAGGGGACGATCCGGAAGGAGTTCGGCCAGTCGATCGAACGGAACGCCTCGCACGGCTCGGCGAACCTCGCCGACGCCGCGCGCGAGGTGACGTTCTTCTTCTCCCAGGCCGAGCTGATCTAGGAACGCTCGTCCGCGAGCGGCGGGGCGCTCCTCAGAGTCCCGCCGCCCGCCAGCGCTTCAGGAGCGCCTTCGCGTCGGCGCGGGCCCGCTCATGCTCGACGAGCCACGTCGGGTCCGGCGCGTCCCGCACGACGGCCTCGGCGATCGCCACGGCCTCGTCGCGCCGCGACGGGTCGAGGTCGTGGAGCGCCTCGGCGAGGAAGAGCCGGTTCACGAGGCTCGTCGGGGCCGCGCTCGCGGCACGGCGGAGATGACGGATCGCCTCCGTCCGCGAGGCCCATCCCGTCAGGAACGGGATCGCAGGCGTCTTGTGGTGCAGCCGCCCGAGCGTCCGGTCGCCGGCCGCGTCGTCGAGGTCGGGGTCGAGGCGGAGGACTGCCTCCGCGGAGTCGCGAATGCGCCCGGCTGCTCCCTCCCGGGCAGCGGCGAGCATCCCCTCCGCCAGCGCGTACATGCCCCAGACGACGCCGCCCCATTCGAACGCGGAGGCGGCGTCGGGGTCACCCGCGAGGCGCGGCACCAGCTCGACGGGGGTGGCCCGCGAGAGGTCACGCGAGGAGCCCTCGGAGGCGCGGTCGCGAAGCAGGGCGAGGCACTCGTCCGCGACGCGGGTCCCTTCGACGAAGAGCCGTTTCGCTTCCTTCTCTCCTGCCGCGGCGTACTCGCCCTCGAAGTAGAGGGCGCGCATGAGCCGCCAGCGCGCCGCGACCGAGAGGGGCTCCTCGGCGAGCTCGTCCCGGAGCAGCGCCACGACGTTGCGGATGCCGCCGACCCGGGCGCGGCCGCCGGAGCTCCCCTTCGCCCGGTCCGACCAGGCGGCGTCCGCCTCCTCGACCCGCGGGGAGACCGTAGCCAGATGTCGGCGGGCCATCCTGGGAACGATACGCTCCGGCGCGGCCGATGTCCGTTCCAGAGTCACCGACCGACGCCAGGCGGAAGCCGCCGGGCCGGCCTGCGACAATCCGCCGGTGAAGGGACCTCTCGCCCTCGTCGTCGCGATCCTCGCGGGCGCGCTGGCCGCCCCGGCGGAGGAGCCGCTTCGCCTGCGCGGAGGGTTCGGGCGGCCGGCGCCCACGCCCACGCGCTCGCCACGGCCGACGCCCTGGCCGACGCCGACCCCCTGGCCCGGGTCGTTCCAGCCGGCCCGGACGGCGACGCCGCCGGCCACTGTCGCGACGCCAGCTGCCGTCGCGACGCCGGCGGTGGCGCGCCCGCGAGCCGCGACGTCCGCGCCGACACCCCGCCCCGCCGTCCGGACGCCAACCCCGACGACCGCGCCGGCGAAGCCCTCGCTCCCCCGATCCGGGTCCGCAACCTCGGCCTCTCGCGCGGCCGCGCCGCAGGCGCGGCAGAAGCCTCAAAGGGCGGCGGCCGACGTCTCGGTCGGGTACGTCCTCGTCCCGTTCGTCGTCACCGACCGCAAGGGGCGCCCGGTCGCCGGCCTGAAGGAGAAGGACGTCACGCTCCTCGCAGACGGCGTGCCGGTGGCCTACGACCTCTTCCAGGGGAGCTCCGACGCACCGGTCTCGTACGCCATCCTCCTCGACGGCTCCGGCTCGATGGGGCTCGCCGGGAAGATGGAGGGGGCGCGCGCGGCGCTCCGGGCGCTCGCGGCGGCGCGCGTGCCCGGCGACGACTTCGCCCTCTACGTCTTCGCCGAAGGGGAGGTGAAGGAGGTCGTTCCCTTCACGGAGGACGCCCGGGCGATCCTCGCCGCGGCCGACGAGGTGAAGCCGTGGGGGAAGACGGCGTTCCGCGACGCCCTCGCCCTGATGCCCGAGAAGAGCCTCCAGGGCAAGAACGGCTCCCGGGCGATCGTCCTTCTTTCCGACGGCATCGACAACGACTCCGAGCTGAGCGACGAGGAGCTCGGCAGCCTCATGGAGGGCATCGAGGTCCCCGTCTTCCCGCTCGGCATCCGCTCTCCGGGGGGAATCGCCGAGCCTCCGCCCGGGCAGACGCTCGAGTGGTCGCTGAACGTCGCCGTCCTCTCGCGGATCGCGCGGATCACGGGCGGCCGGATGGCGATCGTGGACGACCCGGCCCTCCTCCCCGAGAAGGTCCTCGACATCCAAAAAGATCTTCGTTCTCAATACCTTGTCGGGTTCTCACCGACGGGCACCGGTCCGGTAAGATACCGCCGCCTCACATTGAGGGTGGCCGGTCCGGCTCGCCCCGTCCGCGTGAGGGCCGGATACAGGGGTTCCGACCCTCCCGCGTTCGGGCCGCACCGTCCCGGAGCCAAATGAGCGATGGGTGAGGTCGTCCGCAGGACGTTGAGGAGGAACCGAATGACGAAGCTGAACCGGGCTGCCCTCGTGGGCGTCGCCGTCCTCGTGACCGGCGCGTTCGGGTGCGCCACTACCAAGCAGGTCGACAAGAAGATCGCCGAGGCGACTGCGAAGACCGACCAGAAGATCGAGACCGTCGAGACGCAGGTCGAGGAGCTCCAGACGAAGCAGAAGGAGACCGAGACGAAGGTCGACGCGCAGGGGCAGGAGATCGTCAAGGTTTCCCAGGCCGCGCAGGAGGCCCTCAAGCGCGCCCAGGAGGCGGGGATCCTCGCCAAGGGGCAGGTCGTCTTCGAGCAGACGTTCACCGAGGACCGCGTGAAGTTCCGCACGGGCTCCGCCGCGCTGAACGACGATGCCAAGGTCGCCCTCGACGAGTTCGCGGCGAAGGTCAAGGAGCTCAAGCGCCCCATCTGGATGGAGATCCAGGGGCACACCGACTCCACCGGCACGACCGAGATCAACGACGCCCTCGGCGCCAAGCGGGCCGAGGCCGTACGTCTCTACCTGGCCCGGAAGCACCAGCTCCCGATCCAGCGCATGACGACGATCTCCTACGGCGACACGCTCCCGGCCGACCAGGGCAAGGGCCGGGCCGCCCGCGCGGCGAACCGCCGCGTCGTCCTCGTCGTCCTCGAGTAGCCGCTCAGCGTTTCTTCGAAGGGCCGGGCGTTCCGCGCTTCACCGGGCGCCCGGCTTTTCCTTTGCGCGACCGGAGCGCGGTGAGGAGGTCCTCGAAGTCCTTCGGCGCCGGCGTCGAGACCGACGCCTTCGTCCCGTCGAGCTTCTCCCACCCGAGCCAGCCGGCGTGGAGCGCCTGCCGCCGGAACGCCACGGGGAACGGCGGCCTCTTCGGGTCGCGGTAGACCTGGTCTCCGACGAGCGGGTGCCCGGCGTGCGAGAAGTGGATCCGGATCTGGTGCGTCCGCCCCGTGCGCAGGCGCGCCTCGACGAGCGTCGCGATCCCGAACCGCTCCACGACCTTCCAGTCGGTGACCGCGCGGATCCCTTTCTCTCCCTCGCGGGCGACGCGCTTCCTCCGCTCGCCCTCTTCGAGGATCGGCCACTCGAACGTCCCCTTCTCCCCCTCGAGGTCCCCTTCCACGACGGCGAGGTAGCGCCGGTCGACGCTGTGCGCCCGGAGCTGCCCCTGGAGGCTCACGAGCCCCGTGCGGCTCCGCGCGAAGACGAGGACGCCGGAGGTCTCCTTGTCCAGCCTGTGAACCACGGAGATGTACGGCCGGCCCTTCCCGCGCTTCGCCGCCCAGGTCGAGACGCGCGAGAGGAGCGAGTCCTTCTCCTTCGCCTCGGTCGGGTGCGTCAGGAGCCCGGCGGGCTTCACGACGGCGACGGCGTCGTCGTCCTCGTAGAGGACCGTCAGCGACGTGTCGACTTTCCGCTGCACCTTCCGGTTCGTGTCGAAGACGACGGCGTCGTCTTCGGTCACGAACGCCCCGGGATCGCCGACGACCGCGCCGTTCAGCGTCACCTGTCCCTCGATCACCGCGCGCTTCAGGCGCGAGGCGGTCTCGGCGGGGTAGAGCGCGGCGAGTCGGCGGACGATGCGGATCGGGTCCATGCGGCGGATCGTCGCACGGAGGGCGGAGGACGGCCTGCCGACGCGGGTAGACTTCCCCCCATGCCGCACGAGAAGAGCGACCTCTACGCCCGCCGCCGCGAGCGGTTCTTCGACCGCGTGAAGGAGGGGGTGGCGCTCCTCTTCGCGACGCCCGAGCAGCACCTCTCCTGGGACGGGACGTACCGCTATCGCCCCGATCCCGACTTCTTCTACCTGACGGGGTTCGGCGAGCCGGGGTCGGTCGCCGTCCTGGACGCCGGGAAGCGGGAGTACCGCCTCTTCGTGAGGCCGAAGGACCGCGAACGGGAGACGTGGGAGGGGCGGCGGGCCGGCGTGAAGGGAGCCGTGAAGGCCCACGGTGCCGACGAGGCGTTCGAGGTGGGGGAGCTCGAGAAGCGGCTGCCCGACCTGATCCGCGGCGCCGGGACGCTTCACTACGCGCTCGGCCTCGACGAGAAGCGCGACCTCCTCGTCGCCTCGATCCTGAACCGCTTCCGGAGGGAAGCGCGCGTGCCGCTGCGGGGGCCGGTGGCGGTCCACGACGTGACGGACGTCCTCCACGAGATGCGCCTCCGGAAGGAGCCCGAGGAGATCGCGCTCATGGAGAAGGCCGCGGCGATCACCGTCGCGGCGCACGAGGAGGCGCGGGCCCTCGCCCGGCCGGGGCGCTTCGAGTACGAGGTCGAGGCCGCGATCAACGGGAGGTTCCGGCGCCTCGGGGCCTCGGGGCCGTCGTACGAGACGATCGTCGCCTCCGGAGCGAACGCGACGACGCTCCACTACGTCGAGAACGACCGGAAGATCGAGGAGGGCGACCTCGTCCTGATCGACGCCGGCTGCGAGTACGAAGGGTACGCGGCCGACATCACGCGGACGTTTCCGGCTTCCGGACATTTCACGCCGGAGCAGGAAGCGGTCTACCGCGTCGTCCTCTCGGCCCTCCACGCGGCGACCTCGAAGGTCCGCCCGGGCGGCCGCTTCCAGGACGTCCACGACGCGGCGGTCGACGTCCTCGTCGACGGCCTCCTCGAGCTCGGCCTCCTCGAAGGGAAGCGGAAGAAGGTGCTCGAGAAGGGGACCTACACCCGCTTCTACATGCACCGGACGTCGCACTGGCTCGGGATGGACGTCCACGACCGGGGCCGCTACCACGACGCGGCCGGCGAATGGCGCCTCTTCGAGCCGGGCATGGTCCTGACGGTCGAGCCGGGCCTCTACATCCGCCCCGACGAGAAGAAGGTCCCGTCCGCGTTCCTCGGGATCGGCGTGCGGATCGAGGACGACGTTCTCGTGACGGAGGACGGCCACCGCGTCCTGACGGCCGCCGCGCCGAAGTCGGTCGAGGCGATGTGCGAGGCGGGCGAGCGGCGTTCGGCGCGCAGCCCGAGATCCGTCGCGCCGAAGGCAGGGCGGACCCGGAAGGCGATGGCTTCGGGGGCGTAAGGCCGATCGCGCCCTGGCGAGCTACTCGAGCGAGAAGCCGCGGTCGAGGCAGGCGAGGGCTTCCTCGCCGAGACGGGCGAGGTCCTCCTTGCCGTCGGTGGCGAACCAGTGCCGCATCGTGGCGCGGATGACGCCGATCGCCGCGCCCGCGAGGACGCGGGCCCGGAGCTCCGAGGCGTGGCCCGGGCCGGCCCGCTCGCGGAACGCGCGGGACATCGCCATCTCCCAGTCCCGGTCGATCTCGCGCTCCCGGGCGAGGAGGGCGGGCGAGGTGTGGATGAGCTTCTGCTGCGCGACGAGCTGGACGCGGTGCTCGCTGTACTCGCGGGCGAAGATGGCGGCGGTGCGGCGCAGCGTCGCGATCGGTCTCTCGTCCGGCGGGGCGCTCACGAGGAACGCCACGAAGCGCTCCAGGCGCTCCGCGCGGTGCGGGAAGACGAGCGCTTCCTTGCTCGGGAAGTAGCGGAAGAACGTCCGCCGGCTAATTCCGGCCGCCTCGCAGATCTCGTCGATCGTGGTGGCCTCGAACCCCTTGCTGTGGAAGAGCCGGTTGCCGATCTCGAGCAGCGCCCGCCGGGTGGCGTCCTTCTTCCTCTCCCGGAGAGGCCGTGGCGCTTTCACGAATATGAGGATATAACCGCGCCTCAGTGCAAAAAGCCACTCAGTGCCATTTTCGTACCGGGACCGTCTCGTGAGCTCTCTCTCCTCGTCGCTCCGCTGGCGGCCGAACGGGCGCCCGCCGGCCTTCACGCCGGCCGAGATCGGGAGCGCGCTCGAAGAGGTCCGATCCGCAGCCCACGTCGTCCGCGACGACGGAGGCCGGATCGGCCTCGGCCTCGGAGGTGAGCTGTTCCCGACGGGCGCGAACGGCGCTCGCGGCACTTGCGAGCACCTCGCCTCCCTGCCGCCCCTCTACCCGGAGTGGCTCGGGGACCGGACTTTCTGCGAGGCGCACGGCACGCGCTTCCCCTATGTCACGGGGTCGATGGCGAACGGCATCGCCTCGGTGAGGCTCGTCTCCGAGATGGCGCGTGCCGGCTGCCTCGGATTCTTCGGCTCGGCGGGACTCTCTCCGGGGCGCGTCGAGGCGGCGCTCCACGAGCTGGAGAACGAGCTCGGAGAGAAGGGCCTTCCCTGGGGCGTGAATCTCATCCACAGCCCGAACGAGCCGGAGCTCGAGGAGACCGTGGCCGACCTCTACCTCCGCCGCGGCGTCACGCGCGTCGAGGCCTCGGCCTACATGGCGCTGACGCCGGCCGTCGTGAGGTACGCCGCCTCGGGGCTGACGACGGACCCCGCAGGGAAGGCGCGGCGGAAGAACCACCTCTTCGCGAAGGTCTCGCGGGAGGAGGTGGCGATCCGCTTCCTCGAGCCTCCGCCGGCGGAGACCCTGCGCCGGCTCGTGGAGCGGGGAAAGCTGACGGCGGAGGAGGCGCGGCTCGCCGCGACGCTCCCGCTGGCGGAAGACCTGACCGCGGAGGCCGACTCGGGAGGCCACACCGACAACCGGCCGCTGACCGCGCTCCTGCCGGCGATCCTCGGCCTTCGAGACCGCATCGTCGCCGAGCGCGGATACCGGCGGGCCGTGCGCGTCGGCGCGGGCGGCGGGCTCGGGACGCCCTCGTCGGTGGCGGCGGCGTTCGCGCTCGGTGCCTCGTACGTCGTGACCGGCTCGGTGAACCAGGCCTGCGTCGAGAGCGGGCTTCACGAGAGCGGCCGCTCCCTCCTCGCGAAGGCGGGGATCGCCGACGTGATCATGGCGCCCGCGGCCGACATGTTCGAGCTGGGCGTCACGGTGCAGGTGCTGCGCCGCGGGACGATGTTCGCCGTCCGGGCGAAGAAGCTCTACGAGCTCTACCGCACTTACCCGTCGCTCGAGAGCATCCCCAGAGAAGAGCGGGAGAAGGTCGAGACGCAGCTCCTCCGGGCGACGTTCGAAGAGACATGGGCGTCGACGCGCGCCTTCTGGGCCGTCCGCGACCCGCGCGAGGTGGCGAAGGCGGAAGCCGACCCGCGGCACCTCATGGCGCTCGTCTTCCGCTCGTACCTCGGCCTCTCGAGCCGGTGGGCCGTCGCGGGTGAGCCGGACCGCAGCGCCGACTTCCAGATCTGGTGCGGGCCGGCGATGGGCGCGTTCAACGCGTGGGTGCGCGGCAGCTTCCTCGAGAAGCCCGAGGAGAGAACCGCGGTGCAGGTCGCCCGCAACCTGATGGAGGGCGCCGCCGCGGTGACCCGCGCGCAGCAGCTGCGCGCCTCGGGGCTCGCCGTCCCCCCCTCCGCCTTCGACTTTCGTCCCCGTCCCCTTTCCTGACCCTCCGTCCGGCAGCTCCGAACCGTCCCAAGCCGAGGCACACATGAACCACGATTCCTCCCCGAACCGGCAGCCCATCGCCGTCGTCGGCGTCAGCGCCCTCTTCCCCGGCTCCAGCGACGCCACCGGCTTCTGGAAGGACATCCTCTCCGGTACGGACCTGATCAAGGACGTCCCTCCGAGCCACTGGCTCGTCGAGGACTACTACGACCCCGACCCGACCGCGTCCGACAAGACCTACGCGAAGCGGGGCGCGTTCCTCGACAAGGTCGACTTCGACGCGCTCGGCTGGGGCGTTCCTCCCTCGACGATCCCGGCGACCGACACCTCCCAGCTCCTCGCGCTCGTCGTGGCGCAGAAGGTCCTGAAGGACGCCCTCCGCGAGCAGTTCGAGACCGCGGACCGCTCGCGCGTCTCCGTGATCCTCGGCGTGACGAGCGCCCAGGAGCTCCTCTCCTCGATGGTGAGCCGCCTGCAGCGGCCCGTCTGGGTGAAGTCGCTCCGCGAGTCGGGCCTGCCGGAGGACGAGGTGACGGCGATCTGTGACCGGATCGCGAGCCACTACGTCCCGTGGCAGGAGGCGACGTTCCCGGGGCTCCTCGGGAACGTCGTCGCGGGGCGGATCGCGAACCGCCTCAACCTGGGCGGGACGAACTGCGTCTGCGACGCGGCCTGCGCCTCGTCCCTGAGCGCGCTCTCGATGGCGGTCGCCGAGCTGCAGCTCGGGCACAGTGACCTCGTCATCTCGGGCGGCGTCGACACGCT
>CAZWRQ010000113.1:0-14895 GCA_964636395.1 uncultured Holophagales bacterium | reverse complement strand
CTCGGCGCGCTCTACGGCGCCGAGACGCGCTACCTCGTCGACGACGACGCGAACGACTCCCTCGCGGCGGCGATGGAGGCCTGGGCCGGCGAGCTGCGCGCCGCGGGGCGGCGGCCGTTCCCCGTGCCCCTCGGCGGGAGCACGCCGCACGGCGCGCTCGGCTACGTCCGGGCGATGCGCGAGCTCGCCGCGCAGCTCGGCCCGGGAGGGGTCCAGCTCGTCGCGGCCGTCGGCTCGTGCGGGACGCTCGCCGGCCTCGCGCTCGGAGCGAGGCTCTTCTTCCCCGCCGCACGCGTCGTCGGGATCAGCGTCTCGCGGGCCGCCGGCCCGATCGCCGCGCGCACGGCCGAGCTCGCGGCCGGGAGCGCCCGGCTCCTCGGCCTGCCGCCGCAGCTCGGACCTTCCGACGTCGAGGTCCACGACGCCTTCCGCGGCGAGTACGGCGTCGCGACGGAAGCCGGGCGCGAGGCGATCCTCGAGAGCGCGCGGCTCGAGGGGCTCCTCCTCGACCCGGTCTACACGGGCAAGGCGATGGCCGGCCTCTTCGGCCTCGCCCGCGCCGGCCTCCTCGACCCCGCGGTCCCGGTCGTCTTCCTCCACACGGGAGGTCTCCCGATCCTCTTCTCCTTCGACGAGGAGTTCGACGACGCCGCGCCCTTCGCGAGGGTCCTTCCCGGGGGCGCGCGATGAGGCGCCTCCTCGCCCCGCTCGTCCTCGCTCTCCTCGCCGGGCCGGCCGCCGCGCAGGCCCCCGCCGGTCTCTCCGACCCGGACGCCCTCGTCCGCGAGCGCGCCGCCGCCTCGCTCGGAACGGGCGGCGCGGCGGCCGTCGAGCCTGCCGTCGCCGCCCTCGCCGATCCGGACCCGTACGTCGCCGGCGCCGCGGCCGACGCCCTCGCGCGGATCGGAGAGGCGAGCGTCCCTGCGCTCGTCCGCGCGCTCGGGGACGCCCGCGAGGACGTCCGGACGGGCGCCGCGATCGCCCTCGGGAAGCTCGGGCCGAAGGCGGCCGGGGCCGTCCCCGCGCTCGCGAAGGCGCTCGCCGACCCGAAGGAGGTCGCCCGCTGGACCGCGGCGAACGCCCTCGGGGCCGTCGGCCGCGGCGCCTCCCCCGCGCTTCCCGCCCTCCGCGACGCCCTCTGGGACCGCGACGAGGACGTCCGGCGCGGCGCGGCACTGGCCCTCGCGCGAGTCGACCCCGCGGCGTGGCTTCGCGCTCCGTCCTGGGAAGCGACGCTCGCCACGGTCGAGCGGCTCGTGCCTCTCCTCATGAAGGAGCACCGCGTGCCCGGCGTCTCGATCGCTCTCGTGAAGGACGGCAAGGTCGCCTTCTCGAAGGCCTGGGGCGTCGCCGACGAGAAGACCGGCGCGCCCGCGACGACGGCGACGCTCTTCGAGGTCGCCTCGATGACGAAGCCGGCGTTCGCCTACGTCGCGCTGAAGCTCGTCGAGGGAGGGAAGCTCGACCTCGACCGGCCGATCGCGGAGGTCGTCGACCTTCCCTCCGTCCCGGGCCAGGCCCAGCTCGCGCGGATCACGCCGCGGATGGTCCTCTCCCACACCTCGGGCCTGCCGAACTGGAGGCCGGGAGGCGAGGAGCGCGACGGCCCGCTCCCCGTCCTCTTCGAGCCCGGCTCCCGCTTCGGCTACTCGGGCGAGGCGATCTACCAGCTTCAGCGCGCCGTCGAGAAGTTGACGGGAGCGCCGCTCGAGGAGTACGCGAAGGGCGCGCTCTTCGCGCCTCTCGGCATGGAGCGGGCCTCCTTCTGCTGGACCCTGGAGCTCGACGCCGCGCTCGCGACGGGGCACGACGAGGAGGGGAAGCCGAAGGAACGGGCGCGCTACCGCCATCCGAACGCGGCCTACACGCTCGTGACGACGGCCCCCGACTACGCCCGCTTCCTGACGGCGATCCTCGACCCGGACGCGTTCGGTGAGAAGGCGCTCTCTCGCGCGGGCGTCGAAGCGATGCTGAAGCACGCCGTCCGCGCCGACGCGCGCGACCCGATCGAGAGACCAGGCCGCGCGCGCGGCGGCGCCGTCTTCTGGGGCCTCGGCTGGGGGATCAACGAGACGCCGGGAGGCGACGTCGTCTACCACAGCGGCGCGAACCAGACCGGCTTCCGGTGCTACAGCCAGCTCTCCCCGTCCCGCGGGACGGGGATCGTCGTCCTGACGAACGGCCTCGGCGGAGGCGGGCTCTGGACGCGCCTCGTCGCCGCGATCGGGGATGTCTGAGCCTCAGAACGACGTCGACTTCGAAGAGAGGAACTTCCGGAGGACGCCGAAGAAGGCGTCGGGCTTCTCCAGGTAGACGACGTGGCCGGAGCCCTCGATCGGCTCCCAGCGCGCGTCGCGGAAGACGGAGAGGAGCTTCCTCTGCACCCACAACGGGATCGTCCGGTCCTCGGCCCCCGGCACGACGAGGACCGGTCCCGGGAAGGCCGCGTAGCCCGCGAGGTTCGCGTCGAGCGCGGCGAAGAACGGGTCCTGGGCGAGCGTGAGACGGATCAGCGCATGCGTCCGGTCCCTGTAGCGGTCGTGAAATCGCGCGCGGAGCGCCGGGAGGCTCTCCTTCATGGCGGCCACGAACGCCTCGCCGAAGATCTTCTCGTACATGTAGTGCGTGTAGAGCTCGAAGACCTCCGGCCCGCCGCGGTAGAAGCGGAGGGAGATCTCCTGGTACATCGAGAAGAGCTCCTCGTGCGAGAGGAGGATCCCGGAGAGCGTCAGCGTGTGGAGCCGCTCGGGGGAGAGGCGCGCGACCTCCGCCGCGACGAAGCCGCCGTAGGAGACGCCGACGGCGTGGACCTTCGCGACGCCGATCTCGTCGAGGACCTTCGGGAGGTAGCCGGCGAGCTCCGGGATGGAGTACGGCTCGTCGGGAGCCGACGAGAGCCCCTGCCCGAGATAGTCGTAGAGGACGACGTCGTACGCGTCGAGGAGGCGCGGGAGGACCCCGTACCAGGCGCGGGTGTGCATCGCGAGGCCGTTGAGGAGGCAGACGACCTCCTTCCCGCCCTCGCCGACGTACTCCCACCGGATCCGGCGCTCCCCGACCGCGAGGAAGCCCTCGCGGTCGGGGACGATTTCGCCCATCAGCTCGCCGGGGTGAGGACCGTGCAGACCGACGCGCAGACCGGCCCGCCGATGTTGAACGTCGCCGCCGCGCGCGCGTTCGGGACCTGGAGCTCCTTCGGCGCCTTCCCGAGGAGCTGCCAGGCGCACCAGCCGACCATCGCGATCCCCGTCGCGCCGATCGGGTGCCCCTTCGCGATGAGGCCGCCCGAGGTGTTGATGCCGCACTCCCCCTCGACGCGGGCCTTCCCCTCGCGCCAGTAGCGGGCGCCGTGGCCCGGCTCGGCCTTGCCGATGACCTCGGCGCCGATCGCCCCCATGACGCTGAAGCAGTCGTGGACCTCGGCGACGTTCACGTCCGCGGGCGAGAGCCCCGCGCGGCGGTAGGCCGCGGCCATCGCGGCGTTCGCCGCCCTCGGCCGGAGGACGTCGCGGCCTTCCTTCTTCAGCGGGTCGGTCGCCTGGCCCCAGCCCGCGAGGCGGACGCAGTCGGCCTTCCCGACGCCGAGCTTCGCGAGGCCCTCCTCCGTGGCGAGGAGCATCCCGGCCCAGCCGTCGGAGATCTGCGAGGCGTCGTACGTCTTGAGCGGGAGCCCCTCGACGACGTAGCGGTTGATCCCCTCGATCTTCATCGCCGCCTCGAGCGTCACCTCGTTCTTCTGCATCTGGGCGAACGGGTTCTTCCGGGCGTTCTCGTACTCGGCGACGGCGATGGCGGTGATCTCCTCCTCGGGGACGCCCCAGCCGTCCATGTAGGCCTTCATCACCTCGGCGAAGAGGTGCGGGAAGACGAAGGTCTTGCCGGGCCGCTCGTCGACGTGCGAGTAGTACCCGAGGACCTTGCCGATGAGCTTGCCGTCCATCTTCCCGTCGGCGTCGCGCATCTTCTCGAAGCCGACGGCGAGGCCGACGTCGCCGTCGCCGAGCATCAGCTTCTGCGCGACGGCGAGGATCGCCTGCCCGCCGGTGGCGCAGGCGTTCTCGACGCTCTCGATCGGCTTGGCCTCGAGGCCCGGCGTCATCGCGAGGAGCCCAGAGAGGAGCCCCTGCTCGTTGAGGGAGAGGTTGCAGACGGCGCCGATCGTTGCGACGTCGACGGCGGAGCACTCCGCCTTCACCGAGGAGCACGTCTCCTCGGCGGCCTTGCGGATGATCTCGGGGACGGTCGCGCCGAGGAGCTTCCCGAACTTCGACTGCTGGTAGGCGGCGATGTAGATCGGCTTCACGGGTTCCCTCCGTTCCGCTCGGTTCCCGTCGGGGCCTCGGCCGGGAGCGGGTGCCGGACGAGGAAGGCGAGGAGGTGGGCGAGGGTCTCGCGGGGCTTCTCGACGACGAGGCCGTGCCCGCAGCCCGGGACGACGGCGAGCTCCCCCCGAGGCAGGGCCGCCGCGAGCGACTCGCCCCACGGGCGGGGCATCGCGCGGTCCCCTTCCGCGAGGAGGACGAGGACGGGGCAGGTCACGTGCGGGAGGAGGGGCCTCACGTCGAGCCCCTCGAGCGCCGAGAGGAGCGAGGCGAGCCCGGAGAACCAGGAGTCGGGGAGGAACGAGACCGCGGCGCGCCGGGCCGCGATCTCCTCCGCGTGCGCCTCGGCCCATTCCCTCGAGAACGCGAAGGCCGAGACGAGGTCGTAGACCCGCTCGCGCGAGCCCCCCGCGAGCGCCTCGCGGCACGCGACGGCCATCCGATCCGCCTCGGCCCACATCTCGGGCGAGACCCGGTCCGCCACGGTCATCGCGACGAGAGAGGCCACGCGTTCCGGCGCGAGCGCCGCAAGGTGGAGGCCGGCGAAAGCGCCGTAGCTCGTCCCGGCGACGTGGCACCGCGCGACGCCGAGGTGGTCGAGGAGCGCGAGGAGGTCCTCCGCGTGCCCCGGGAAACCCTCGGGCCTCTCGCCCGGCGAGCGGAGCATCCCGCGCAGGTCGCATCGGACGACCCGGTGCCGCTCCGCGAGCGTCGGGACGTAGGCGTCCCACGCCGTGAAGCTCATCATCCCGCCGTTCAGCAGGAGGAGCGGCTCGCCCTCCCCGTCGACCCGGTGCGCGAGGAGGGCGGGAGGATTCACGGGGCGCCCCTGCCGGCGAGGTAGGCGTCGCGGAGCTCCCCCTTCACGACCTTCCCGTAGGCCGTCCGCGGGAGCGCCTCGACGAAGACGACGTCCTTCGGGAGCTTGTAGCGGGCGAGGCGCGACTCGGCGAAGGCGAGGAGCTCTCCCTTCGTCGCGGCCTCTCCCGGGCGGAGGACGACGAAAGCGACGCCGACCTCGCCCCACGTCGGGTCGGGAACGGCGGCGACGGCCGCGTCCATCACGGCCGGGTGGAGGAGGAGCTCCCCCTCGATCTCGGCAGGGTAGACGTTCACGCCGCCGGAGATGAGCATGTCCTTGCGGCGCCCCGCGATCGTGAAGAAGCCGTCCGCGTCCTTCCGGGCGAGGTCGCCCGTGTGGAAGAAACCGTCGTCGTCGAGCGAGGCGGCCGTCGCCTCGGCGTTCTTCCAGTAGCCCTTCGTGACGTGCGGGCCGCGGAGGCAGAGCTCCCCCACCTCGCCGGCGGGCACCTCGGAGCCCGACTCGTCGACGAGCTTCGCGTCGGTCATCATGAGAGGCCTGCCGATCGACCCCTTCTTCGCGACCGATTCCTCGACCGACATCGCGAAGCAGTTCACGCCGACCTCGGTCAGGCCGTACCCCTGCTTGAAGACGACGCCGCGCGCCTGGTAGGCCTCGATGAGGTAGAGCGGCAGCGGCGCCCCGCCGCTGATGAGCCAGCGGATCGAGGAGAGGTCGGCCGTCTCGAACGACGGGTGCTCGAGGAGCATCTTCCAGATCGTCGGGACGCCGAGGACGACGGTGCAGCGCTCCTTCGCCACGGTCGCCCAGATCTCCGCGGCGTCGAAGCCCGCGTGGAGGACGATCGTCCCGCCCGCGGCGAAGATCGGCGCGAAGAAGGCCCCGAGCCCGCCCGCGTGGTAGAGCGGCGTGAAGACGGGGCTGACGTCGTGCTCGGTGAGCCCCCAGCAGAGGGCTGTGTTCCAGGCGTTCCAGGAGGTCATCCGGTGCGGGACCATGACCCCCTTCGGCCTCCCCGTCGTGCCGCTCGTGTAGAGGAGGAGGTGGAGGTCCTCGCCGTCGCAGCGGGTCCGCTCGAAGGGAGCGTCGGGAAGCGCGGCGAGAGAGGCCGCGAGGGAGAGGTCGCCCTCCGCCGCAGGCGCGTCGAGGGCGATCCGCCGCGGGACCGCCGCCTCGGCGCGGAGGGCGGCGACCGTCTCCGCGAGCTCGCCCCCGTAGACGAGGGCCGAGACGTCCGCGTTCCGGACGATGAAGGCGAGCTCGTGCGGCGTCAGCCGTGTCCCGAGCGGGACGAGGACGAGCCCCGCCTTCGCCGCGGCGAAGAAGAGGTCGACGTACTCGACCCTGTTGTGGGCGAGGAGGGCGACGCGGTCCCCCTTCATCAGGGCCAGCCCGTCGCGGAGGAACGCCGCGACCCGCTCGGCGCGCGCGTTCAGCGCGCGGTAGGTGAACCGCTCCCCGGTCGTGACGAAGACGAGCGCGCACTTCTCCGGGGAGAGGCGCGCCCGCTCGCCGAGGAGGTCGGCGTGGATCACGGGGCCTCCGGCGCGGCGGCCGGCCCGGGAGGCGGCCCCGCGAGCAGCGTTCCGAGGGCCGCCGCGAAAGCGGCAGGGCACTCCTGCTGCGGGACGTGCCCGCAGCGCGGGAGCTCGGTGACGCGCGCCTTCGGCAGCTCGGCGCGCATCCTCTCCGCGTAGGAGATCGGCAGGAGCTGGTCGGAGGAGCCCCAGAGGAGGTCGGCCGGGACGTCGAGCCCGCCGAGCCTGCCGTCGAGGACGTACGGCTCCATCTCGCCGCTCGTCGCCGCGAGCCGCGCGAGCGGGCCCGTCGCGGCCTGCCTCACGACGTCGTCGAGGACGAAGTCGGGGACGCGGATCGAGCCCGGGTCACGGAGCTCGTCGACCGCCGCCCGCGCCTCGGCTCGGTCCTTCGGGAGGAGCGTGATCCCCTCGGCGGCGTGCTTCAGCGGCCCGCCATTGACGAGGACGAGGCGTTCGACGCGCTCCGGGTGGTCCTTCGCCCAGAGGCAGGCGAGCCAGGCGCCGAGGGAGTTGCCGACGATCGTCACCTTCCGTTTCGGCGCGGCCGCGTCGAGGACGGCCGAGAGGCCGGAGAGGAGCATCGGCACGGAGATCGGGCCGGCTTCCGGCGCGCTCGCTCCGTGCCCTGCGAGGTCGGGGACGACGAGCGTCCGCCCGGGGAGGAGCTTCGGGGCGACGAGCGACCAGGCCGAGGCCTGGTCGCCCGCGCCGTGGAGGAGGACGAGGACGGGCCCGTTCCCGCCGCGGAAGTACGACTGCTCGCCGGCGGGCGACGCGACGCGGGCCTTCTCGAGGCCCGCCTTCCCGAGCGCGCGGCGACCCGCCGCGGCGTACGCCGCGAGGGGCCGCATCCGCGCCCAGAGGAAGAAGACGATCGCCGCGAGAACGAGGAGGGCGGCCGCGGCGAGGAGGAGCTTCACGGGTCGGTTCACGACGTTCTCACCTCCGCGCCGCGGCGCCAGGTCACATCCGGATCGCGACGCCGGCCTGGTTGTACCCCACGCCGGAGCCGATCATCACGACGAGGTCGCCCTTCTTCACCTTCCCCTGCTCGAGGGCGTCGTCGAGCGCCATCGGGATGCAGGCCGAGCCGGTGTAGCCCCACTTCTCCATGATCGTGTGAGCCTTCTCGACCGGGAGGCCGAGGTCGTTCATGACGAGCTCGATGGAGGGCTTCCTCACCTGCGTGAAGATGACCTGGTCGACGTCGGAGAGGGCGAAGCCCCCTTCCGCGGCGAGCCTCCGGACGAGACGCGGCCACCCCTCGTGGTTGATCTCGGGCGGGTACCTCTCGACCATCCGGACGGTCGTCTTCCCCGCCGCGACGTTCTCGACCGTCGCCGGCTCGGCGGTGCCGCCCGCGAAGATGCCCCAGCACTTCGCGTACTCGCCGCCCGCCTGCATCGCGGCGTTCAGGAAGCCGGGCTCGTCGCCCCCCTGGAGGACCGCCGCGCCCGCGCCGTCGCCGTAGAAGAAGACCATCGGGTCGTTCGGGTCGGCGAGCTTGTGCATGAGGTAGACGCCGAGGACGAGGACGTTCTTCAGCGCCGGGTTCGCCGCGATGAGGCCGGAACCGATCGCGATCCCGGTGGGGAACGACGCGCAGGCGCAGCCGACGTCGAACGTCCCGGCGTTCTTCGCGCCGAGCTTTCCCTGGAGGACGACGGAGGTCGCCGGGGTGACGTAGTCGGGAGAGTCCGTGCCGAGGATGATCAGGTCGAGGTCGAGCGGGGAAAGCCCCGCCCGCTCGAGGGCCTGCTGCGCCGCGGGGAGCGCGACGTCGGAGGTCGCCTGGTCCTTGGGGGCGTAGAAGCGGGTCCGGATGCCGCTCGAGGCCTCCATCTTGTCGACGAAGTCGGGGAGCTGGGGCCAGCGCGGCTTCAGGGCCGCGTTCGGGACCTCGATCGGCGGGAGGTAGCGGGCCGTCGAGACGATGCGAGCGACGCGGGGCATGTCCGGCCCGTCCCTACGTCCCCGTCACGAGGCCGCCGTCCACCGAGAGGACGGCGCCGTGGACGAAGGTCGCCTGGTCGGAGGCGAGCCAGACGTAGGCGTTCGCGATGTCGTCGGGCTCGCCCATCCGGCCGATCGGCGTGTGGGCGACCATCCCGTCGAGGACCTTCTGGGGCATCGCCTTCAGGATCTCCGTCGCAACGAAGCCCGGACAGACGGCGTTGACGCGGATCCGGAACTTCCCGAGCTCGCGCGCCCACGTCTTCGTCATCCCGATGACGCCGCTCTTCGTGGCGACGTAGTTCGTCTGGCCGAAGTTGCCGTAGAGGCCGACGACGGAGGAGGCGTTGAGGACGACACCGCCCCCCGACGCGATCATGTGCGGCGTCACGGCGCGCGTGCAGTTGAAGACCCCCTTCAGGTTCACGCCGATCACGGCGTCCCACTGCTCGTCCGTCATCGTCGTCTGCACCGCCCCGTCCTTGTACTTGACGAGCTGGGCGTCGCGGACGATCCCGGCGTTGTTGACGAGGACGTCGACGCGTCCCCACTTGGCGACGACCTCCGCGACGGCCGCGTTCACGGACGACGCGTCGGCGACGTTGACTTTCGCGACGAGGACGTCGGCCGCGCCCGCGGCCTTCAGCTCGTCGACGAGCGCGACGGCGTCCGCGACGTCCCACGCGGCGACTTTCGCCCCCTCCCTCGCGAACCGGAACGCGGTGGCCTTCCCGATCCCTGCGGCCGCGCCGGTCACGACGACGGACCTTCCGGCGAGTCCCGTTTCCATACTCATGGCTTCCTCTTTCCTGCCGCGGCGCGCAGGCCGCGGGCGAGGCCCCGCGTCGCGCGGGGCGTGGATCCGGCGGACGACGGGGCCGCCCGCCGGATGATTCCGACCGACCGCGCCTCCTAGAAGGCGAACCTCACGCCGAGCTGGAACTCGCGGGACGGGAGCGTCGCGCTCGGCTTGCCGTAGTTCGGGTTCGCGACGGCTGCCGCCGACGGGTTCGCGAGCGTCGGGCCGCTGAGGAACTCGGCGCCGTCGATCGAGGCGACGTCGTAGTTCGTCGCGTTGAGGAGGTTGAATGCCTCGGCCACGAGCTCGAGGGTGCCGGCCGAGCCGATCTCGAACGCCTTCGTGAGCCTCAGGTCGAAGCTCCGGTAGACGGGCCCGTCCATGCCGAACCGGTCGAAGCCGGGCTTCCGGTCGCTCGCCTTGCCGTCGCCGTTGTAGTCGTAGCCGTATCGGCTCGTCCAGGGCTGACCGGAGCCGTAGTTGAAGATCGGCGCGAGGGTGAGCTGCCACGGGAGGCGGAAGACGCCGGAGAGGACGAAGCGCACCCGCTCGTAGGAGCGGGCCCGGCCCCACTCGTTCGGAAGGTTCGCCGGGTCGCTTGGGTAGCCCGTCGGGAACTCGGGGCTGAAGTCGTCGTTCCGGTTGTACTTGCTCGCGAACGTGACCGAGCCCGTGACGAGGTGGCCGCCCTTGAGGCTGCCGTTCAGCGCGAAGGTGAGCGCCTTGTATTCGGACTCGCCGTCGTTCGAGTAGACGTTGACCTGGTTGTAGGCCTTGTTCGGACGGGTCGGATTCGCGTTCCCGTTCCAGTTGACGTCGTGGACGATCAGCTCCTTCTTCCCCTTGACCCAGACTCCCTCGACGTCGAGGTAGAGACCGGTGTGCCAGAGGCGGGAGGTGAGGCCGGCGCTGACCTGGCTCGCCTCGGGCGCGACGAGCTCCTGGTCGAGGAGCGTGATGTCGATCGCGAGCGGGAGGCCGGTCGTCGTCGGGTTCTTCGGGTCGAGGGCGAAGGCCGGCAGGCCGTACAGGAGGCCGTTCACCCGCGTGTAGAGCTTCCGCCCCGTGACGCCGTTCTGCTGGAGCTCGGTGAACGACGGAACGAGGAGGTTGCGGCCCACGAAGAGGCCCCAGCCCGCTCGCGCGACGAAGCGGCCGTCCTTCTTCACGTCCCACGAGAGCCCGAGGCGGGGCTGGACGTTGTTCGAGTCCCTCTCGCGCGGCTCCGGGACGAGGGGGTGGGTGAAGCCCGTGTTGTTCCCGTTCGTGTCGAGGTCGTAGCGGAGGCCGGCGCTCACGGTCAGGTTCGAGAGCGGCCGCCAGTCGTCCTGGACGAAGGCGGCGATCCGGTTCGTCCGGATCTCGACGTCGCTCGAGCCGACGCCGTAGCCGTAGGCGATCGGGAAAGCCTTCGCGTCACCTGCCCAGAGGAAGAGCCCGCTCGCGTAGGTGTCGATGATCGAGCGATCCTTCACCCACTGCCAGCCGGCGCCGAACTTCACGTCGTGCGTGCCGCTCCTGCCGGTCAGGTGGACGTACAGGGTGTCGCGCAGCTCGAGCTGGTCGCCCTCGCCGAGGAGGTCCCCGAGGATGTTCCCGCCCGTCTTCAGCGTGATCCCGTTCGTGTACCAGTCGGCGACGTCGTCGGAGTTCGTCGGCTCGAAGTACTTGCGGTGGCCGAACTGCGCGCGCATCTCGTTCGTCGTCCTCGGGCCGACGACCCAGGTGTGCCCCGCCGTGAAGTTGTAGTTGTCGCGCTGGAGCTCTTGTCCGTACGAAGCGTCCTGCACCCCGCCGACCCGGAAGTTGTCCTGGCGATACCGCTCGTAGTCCGCCTTCACGAGGAGCGACTGCGCGTCCGTGAGGGCGTGGGTCACGGAGCCGAACGCGAGGATCTGGTCGGTCGGCACCTCGAGGTCGGCGGCCTGGCTCTTGAACGCGCCCTGCGGCCGGAAGAGGGTGGGGCGCACCTCGTCGACGAGCTCGCCCGAGAGGAAGAAATGGGTCTGGTCCTTGACGATCGGGCCGCCGAGCGTCGCGCCGTACTGCCCGCGGCGGAAGTCGACGGTCGACTCCTGCTCGAGCGCCCCCTTCGCCCGGAGCCCCTCGGCCCGATAGAAGGCGAAGAGCGAGCCCTTGAGCTCGTTCGTCCCCGTCTTCGTCAGGACCGTCAGCGCGCCTCCTGCGGAGCCGCCGACCTCGGCGTCGAAGCGCGAGTTGACGACGCGGAACTCGGAGATGGCGTCCTGCGAGACGCGGGTCTTCGCGAGGCCGAGCGCCGGGTCGGTGTAGTCGACGCCGTCGACGAGGATCGTGGACTGGGAGGCGTTCCCGCCCGAGCCGATGACCGGCCCGCCCGTGACGAATCGGAACTCCCCCCGCTCGCGCTGGACGCCCGGCGCGATGAACGCGAGCTTCTCGAACTCGCGGTTCGCGACGGGGAGCTCCTTGATCTGCTCGGGAACGATGTTCGTCGAGGAGTCGATCTTGTAGACGTCGACGAGGGGGGCCTCGCCGACGACCGTCACCGACTCCGCGAGCGCCTTCGCCCGGAGGACGACCTTGAGCTTCGCCGTCTGGCCGATCCGGAGCGTGAGAGCCTGCTCGACCGGCTCGAAGCCCTGGAGCGAGACGCGGGCGACGTAGCCCGCCGCCGGCGGGACCGCCGGGAACCGGGCTGCCCCCTTCGCAGAGGTGACCGACGTCCTGGCGAAGCCGGTCTCGGCGCGCTTCAGCTCCACGGTGACGCCGGGGAGCGCGACAGCCGTCTCGTCGACGACGTCGATCTCGACGGTCGCGTCCGCCGTCTGCGCCCGCGCGGGACCGGTCCCGGTCAGGGTCGGCAGGAGAACGGCCCCGAAGAGGGCCGCGGCGCGAAGGAAGGGGTTTCGGGTCAACCTCGTCATCTCGATCCTCCCGGGCGCCGTCGCGCCCTCGTCAAGCGTGTGGCCTGCCGCGGCTCGCGGGGAGCAGGCGAAGCGGTGAAGCCGGTCCCGCGCTTCGTCCGCGCCGCCGTTAACAAAATACCGAACACTCGGTATGTTTTTCCGGCCTGATTCTGGGAAGCCTCGGAGGAACCTGTCAAGAGAAATCGACCGCAGAGCCGGCGCGATTCAGCCCGCCCCGGGCTTTCGGCGTCCGGGGCGGCTGGCGACCCGCTCCGCCAGGTGGAGGTTTCGCCGGATCTGCTCCAGCATGCGCGCCTCGAGCCCCCCGTGGCGCTCCGACAGGCGTCCGCCCCGCCGCTTGGCGCGCTCGAAGGCGCTGCGGGCGGCCTTCGCGTCGCCGACGGCGAGGTACGCCAGGCCGAGGTGCGCGAGCGCCGTCGGTGTCTCCCCGAGCTCCGCCGCCCGCGAGAGACACTCCACGGCCCGGCGGAACTCCTTCCTCTTGTAGTGGACCCACCCCTTCGTCGCGAGCGGGAAATGCCGGAGCTCGCGGGGAGAGAGGCGGAGGGCCTTCTCGGCGTCCTCGAGCGCCTCGTCGAGCCTCTCCCCCATGTCGGCCAGGGCGGCGGCCCGCTGGAAGTAGGCGATCGAGCGGGCCGAGCTCGTGGTGACGGACTGGAGCATCTCGCCCGCGACCTGCGTCCCTTCCCGGAACTTCCCTTCGGCCCGGAGCGTCTCGAGGAGCGTCGACCAGGCCGCGGCGGCGATCTCCTCGTCGGGTTTCTGCGAGAGGACGCGGCGCGTCGTCGCCACGGCCTCCGCCGTCCGTCCGACGGAGGAGCAGACGAGGGCGTAGGCGATCTGGACCGCCGGGTTCTCCGGGTCCGCCTTGATCGCCCGTCGGTAGAGTCCGAGCGCCTTCCGCGGGTCTCGCGCCGCCGCCGCGGCGGTGCGTCCCCCCCGCTCGGCCGTCGTACCGGCGAGACCGGGCAGCGCTCCCGCGCCGGCCGGGCCGAGGAGCTTCTTCGCCTCCCGCAGCTCGATCCGGTTCGGGCTGAGGTCGAGCGCCGCACGGAATCGCTCCGCGGCCTTCTGGGTCCAGCCCCGGTCGAGGTAGCAGAGGCCGAGCTGGAAGAGCCCCTCCTCGTCGTCGGGGTCGAGCTGAACGGCCCGCTGGAGCGCGTCGATGGCGTCGGCGAGACGTCCCCGTTCGTAGGCGATCGTGCCGAGGAGCGAGAGCGCCTGGGGGTTCTCCTCGATCGCGACCGCCCTCTTCAGGAGCGCCTCGGCCTTCGCGAGCTGCCCGGCCCCGGCGTGGATCGCGCCGAGCGCGAACGCAGGAAGGAACGCGTCCGGCCGGAGGGCGAGCGCCCGCTTGAGGGCGTCCACCGCCTTTTCGGGGCGCCCCAGGTCGTTCTCGAGGACCCCGGAGTAGACGAGGGCGTCGAAGTGCTGGGGGCGCTGCTCGAGGACGTGCCGGAGCGCCGAGGCCGCCTTTCCGGAGTCGCCGTCGTTGAACCAGGTCTCGCCCAGGAAGAACGCGAGCTCGGCGTTTCGGCGGTCGAGCTTCCACGCCTCCTCGAGGAGCGCCATCGCCTTGTCGGGGTCGAGCGCGAAGAAGGCCAGCTCGGCCTCCCCGAGCAGGTCGACGAGGCGCTCCCGTCCGAGCCCCTTGTGCTCCGCGAGGATCCGCTCCTTGCGTTCGAGGAAGCGCTCGCGCTTCTCGAGCACGGTCATGTGCTGGTCGACGCGCTCCTCCCAGAGGTCGACGAACTCCTGCTCGATGAGAAGCGCCTTCCGCTCGAGGAGGTCCTTCAGCGCGAGGAGGCCCGTCTGGACGACGAAGCCGTTCTTCTCCTGGCGGTGGAACCCCTCGAGGAGCGCCTTCAGCGTCTCCGCGCTCCGCTTGACGATCTCCTCGAGGACCGAGACCCGCTCGAGAAGGTGCTCGTCGAGGGAGATCCCCTCGCCCGACGGCCCCTCGTCGTACGACTCGCTCGAGCCGGAGACGACGAGGAGCTTGTTCTGGCACTTCCGGCAGAGCTCGGCGTCGAGCTCGTTCGACGCCCCGCAGACCTGGCAGATCAACCCGCGACCTTCTCCCCGCCGGGCCCCGAGTAGCGGTAGAAGCCGCGCCCGGCCTTCCTGCCGACCCAGCCGGCGTCGACCATCTGGACGAGGAGCGGGCAGGGACGGTACTTGTCGTCCCCGAGCCCCCGGTGAAGGACGTTCAGGATCGCGAGGCAGGTGTCGAGGCCGATGAAGTCGGCGAGCGTGAGCGGCCCCATCGGGTGGTTCATGCCGAGCTTCATGATGGTGTCGACCGCCTCGGGCGTGGCGACTCCCTCGAAGACGGCGAAGACCGCCTCGTTGATCATCGGCATCAGGACCCGGTTCGAGACGAAGCCCGGGAAGTCGCGGCACTCGACCGGAACCTTCCCCATCTCCCTCGCGGCCGCGACGACCGCTTCCGTCGTCGCGTCCGAGGTCGCGATGCCGCGGATCACCTCGACGAGCTGCATCACCGGTACCGGGTTCATGAAGTGCATCCCGATGACGCTCTCGGGCC
>CAZWRQ010000112.1:0-15070 GCA_964636395.1 uncultured Holophagales bacterium | reverse complement strand
ATTGTGGACGGCGCCCTTACCTTTTTTGTCATGTGCAGTATGGGCCTTTTTATTACAGGATACTTGTCTGAAACCAACAGGAGAAAACTTCCTTGTTACATTCTCATGTATGTTGCCTGCACCCTCGCCTTCTTCACGAAGGGATTCATCGGCATAGTGATACCAGGGCTGGGCATTCTCGGGCTCCTTCTCGAGCCTGGCCGCCATTTCCGCCACCATGCGTTCGATTTCGGCGTCGCCGATGGTGTGCCCGTCCTGTACCGGCGGGTTGATCGCCAGCGGGTTGCCGAGCGCCATGTAGCCGATGGCGCCGCCGATCAGCAGGAAGGCGCCGAGTGCGAGCGGCAACGCCCGGCTGACCGGCGCGGCCGTGGCCTTGGCGCCTTGTTGGTTACCGGGAGCCGGCTCGCCGGCGGCGTCTTCGAGCATGCGGCGCTGCAGTTCGGCCTGGGCCTGCTCGTAATCGGCTTGCGACAGCGAACCTTCGCGGCGGTCGCGTTCCAGTTCGGCGATCTGGTCGCGATAGATCGCCGTGTTCAGTTGCAGGCGCGAAAAGTCGGCGCCGGCGGAACGGCGCAGGAAAGGCCAGAGGACCAGCGCGATGGCGAAGAGCGCGACGAGGAAGGCGCCGATGAGGAATCCGCTCATGACTGGACATCCTTCAGCAGCGCTTCGGCGCGTTTTCTTTCCGCATCGGAAAGCGGGGTGTCGACGACTTCCTTGCTGCGCTGCTTAAGGTAGCGGATCAGCGTGAACAGGCCGATCAGCAGCAGCAGGAAGGGGCCGGCCCAGAGCAGGTAGGTGACGGGTTTGACCTGCGGCCGGTAGAGGACGAAGTCGCCGTAGCGGCTGACGAGGAAGTCCTTGACCTCGCTGTCGCTCTTGCCCTGCTTGATCAGGCCGCGCACTTCCTCGCGCAGGTCCTTGGCCAGTTCGGCCTGCGAGCCGGCGAGCGATTCGTTCTGGCAGACCAGGCAGCGCAACTCCCCGGAAATCTCGATCAGCCGCTTTTCGACGACCGGGTCCTCGGCGAGCGGCGCGGCCTCCTTGGCGTGCAGGGGAAAAGACAGGAACAGCGCCGCGAGGGGCGCCATCAACAGGCTGAGCAACTTCATCGATTGAGCTCCTTGACCAGGGGCAGGATTTTCTGTTCCAGCACCGCTGGAGTGATGGGGCCGATCTGCTTGAAGCGGATCACGCCGGCCTTGTCGATCAGGTAGGTTTCGGGCACGCCATAGACGCCGTATGTGAGCGGGTTCGCGGCCATGGCGGCCCGGAGCCACGCGGGCGCCCCCTCGGCGGGGAAGAAGGAGCCGGAGAGGAACCACATCGGGATCAGGACGAGGTTCATGATGGCGTGGAACCCCTGCGTCGACTCGAGCATCCACGCGATCGCGAGGCCGAGGCCGGTGAGGGCGAGCGAGACGAGCGCGAGGACGAGGAGGGCCGGCGCGAGCGCCGCAGCCGAAGGCGCGAAGCCGAGGAGCGGCGCGAGCGCGAGGAGGACGCCCCCCTGGGCGAGGGCGAGGAGCGTCCCCCCACCGATCTTGCCGGCCGCGACGGCGAGCGGCGAGACGGGAGAGACGACCACGGCCTGCAGGAACCCCTCGCGCCGGTCCTCGATGACGGAGATCGTCGAGAAGATCGCCGCGAAGAGAACGACGAGGACGACGGTGCCCGGGAAGAACCAGCCGAGGTAGCCGGCGCCGCCCGGCGCGCGGAACGAGGCCCCGAAGCCGGCGCCGAGGAGGAGCCAGGCGAGGAGCGGCGGCGCGAAGGCACCGACGATCCGGCTCGGCTGGCGGAGGAAGCGGACGACCTCGCGCCGGGCGAGCGCGTACGCGGCCTTCACGCGGCGCTCCGCGCGGAGGCCGTGGCGTCGGCGGCGTCGCCGTCGAAGGAGTGGCCGGTGCGGTCGACGAAGACGTCCTCGAGCGAGGGCGCGCCGAGCGAGAGAGAGCGGAAGCGGCCGGCGAAGGCGGCGGCGAGAGAGGGGACGAGCGACGGGGCGTCGGGCGACTCGATCCGCACCGTGGCGCCGAGAGCGCCGACGCGGCGGGAGGAGACGGAGGCATCGGCGCGAGCGCCGAGCGCCCCGGCGACGCCGAGGCCGGGCGGGGCGGCGATACCGGCGTCGAGAGCGGTGGCGATCTCGGCGGCGAGGCGGGCCGCGTCCTCGTCGGAATCCGTCGTGAGGACGAGGACCTCGCCGCCCACCTCGCGCTTCAGGTCGGCCGGCGTGCCGAGCGCGACGAGGCGGCCGCGGTCGAGGAGGCCGATCCGGCCCGCCTCCTCGGCTTCGTCGAAGAGGTGGGTCGTCAGGAGGACGGTCGTCCCGCCGCCCGCGAGCTCGCGGAGAAGCGCGCGGAGGCTGCGTCGCGCGAGCGGGTCGAGGCCCGTCGAGGGCTCGTCGAGGAGGAGGACCTTCGGGGCGTGGAGGAGCGCCTTGGCGATCTCGACGCGGCGCGCGAGGCCGCCGGAAAGGGTCTCCACGCGGTCGCCTGCGCGGTCTGCGACCTCCATCCGAGCGAGGAGCTCGCCCGCGCGGGCGCGAAGCGGCGCGCCGCCGAGGCCGAGGACGGCGCCGTGGACGAGGAGGTTCTCGAGGACGGTCAGCTTCCGGTCGAGGCTGGGCGACTGGAAGACGACGCCGAGGCGGCGGCGGAGGCCGCGGAGGTCGCGAGCGGGGGAGAGGCCGCCGACGCGGAACGTGCCCGACGAGGGCGGAAGGAGCGTCGAGAGGAGCTTGAAAAGGGTCGTCTTGCCGCCGCCGTTCGGGCCGAGGAGGGCGAAGAGCTCCCCCTCGGCCACGCCGAAGGAGACGCCGTCGAGGGCGAGCCGGTCGCCGTAACACCGGCTGAGCCCGTCGATCTCGACGAGGGGTGGGGCGCTCATCCGCCCGAGACGCGGTCGGCGAGGAGGAGGACGACGATCGCGGGAAGCCAGGCGATGGAGGCGAGGAACATCGACTTCGCCGCCCGGTCGGTCGTCTCGCGGAAGAACGTCACCGCCGTCCCCGCGAACCAGGCCGAGAGGAGGAACGCCCCCGCCGCGTAGACGAGACCCGCCGTCCCGAGCGCCGTCGGGAGGACGCTCACCGGGACGAGGAGAAGGCCGAACGCGAGGGCGTGCCGCGCGGAGCTTCGACCCGTCGGGTCGACGGTGGAGAGGATGCGGAAGCCGGCGGCGTCGTAGTCCTCCCGGTGGCGCCAGCCGATCGCGTAGAAGTGCGGCATCTGCCAGAGGAAGAGGATCGCGAAGAGGGCGAGGCCCGGCGCGCCGATCGCGCCGGCCGCGGCCGTGTACCCGCCCAGGGGCGGGAGCGCGCCAGGGACGGCGCCGACGATCGTCGAGAGCGGGGAGCGGGTCTTCATCGGGGTGTAGACGAAGACGTAGCTCGTCAGCGTGAGAGCCGCGAGGAACGCGGTGACGCCGTTCGCGAAGAGCCAGAGCTCCGCGACGCCGAGGAGCGAGAGGAGCGTTGCGAAGGCGACGGCGCCACCGAACGGCAGGCGCCCCGCCGGGAGCGGCCGCGTCGCGGTGCGCGCCATGCGGCGGTCGAGGTCGACCTCGGCGATCTCGTTGAAGGCGCTCGTCCCGGAGGCGACGAGCGCCGTGCCGAGGAGTGTGTGGAGGAGGAGCAGCGGGTCGAGCCCGGCGAGAGGGCCGTCCGTTCCGGCCGCGAAGCCGAGGAAGGCGGTGAGGACGACGAAGACGGTGATCCGCGGCTTCGTCAGCTCGAGGAGGTCGGCGAGGGTCTGCCTCACGCGGCGGCCTCCTGCGGCTCGCCGACCTCGGCCGCCGCCGGCTCCGGGGAGAGCGCCGCGGCGCGCGCGAGGAGGACCGCGGCGAGGACGCCCGCGATCCAGAGGAGTCCGCCGACGGCGAGGTGCGCGGACGTCGCCCAGACGGCCTTCGCCGTCCAGACGGAGGTCGCGCCGAGGGCGACCTGGAGCGCGACGAGGACGAGCCAGAGCGTCGACAGGCGGCGGAGGCCGGGGAGGGCGTCGAGCTTCCGGAGCGCCAGCGCGGCCGCGACGACGAGCGCGGCGACGGCCCAGGCGAACGTGCGGTGCGTGAAGTGGGCGAGGACGCCGTCGCCGGCCCACTCGGCCCCCGTCGGGACGACCTTGCCGAAGGAGAGGGGCCAGTCGGGGATCGCGAGGCCGGCGCCCGTGTGCCTCACGATCGCGCCGAGGAGGATCTGGACGTACGTCGCCCCCGCGGCCCAGAGGGCCAGGCGGGAGGCGCGCGCGCGGAGACCGTGCTCGACGGCGGCGCGCGGCGACGCATCCGTGAAGCGTGCCCAGAAGAGCGAGGTGCGGACCGCGATCGTCGCCGTGAGGGCGAAGACGATCTGCGCGAGGCCCGCGTGCGCCGAAGAGATCGCCGGCGGGAGGAGGAAGAGGACCGTCAGCCCGCCGAGGACCGCCTGCGCGAGGATCGCGCCGAAGGCGGCGAGGCCGAGCCGGAACGTCGTCCGGTCGGTCCGCCGGAAGCCGAGGACGAGGATCTGCAGGCCCACCATCGTCGCGACGGTCGCCGCGATCATCCGGTGGCCGTGCTCGTAGAGGATCCCTCCGACCATCGGCGGCATCAGCTTCCCGTAGGAGAGGGGCCAGTCGGGAACGGCGAGGCCGGAGCCGGTCGAGGTGACGAGCGCGCCGGCGATCAGCAGGAGGAAGACGGAGACCGCGACGGTGCGCGCGGCGATGCGGACGGGCCGGGAGGGAGTCATCTCGCCGTCGTCGCTCACGCGGAGGGGACGGCGGAGAAGACGACGTCGCGCGTCGCCGTCTCGCCGTCCGCGAGGGTCAGGGTGAAGGTCTGCGGCGGGAGCTTCTCGTGCCACGCCTCGACGGTGTACGTTCCGGCGGGGAGGCCGCGGATCTCGAAGCGGCCGTCGGCCCCCGTCACCGCGAAGAACGGGTGCGGGACGACGGCGACGAAGGCGCGCATCCAGGGGTGGACGTCGCAGCGGAAGGGGACGATCTCGGGCTTCTCGAACGTTCTCGTGTAGCGGGTCCCCGGCGCGGGCATGCCGAGGTTGAAGGCCCGGTTCTCCTTCGCAGCAGCGTGGACGTTGTGGATCGTCGCGTCGGAGGAGACGATCTCGAGCGGCTGGCCCGTCATGATCGCGAGGACGCGCGGGGAGTAGGCGCACCCCTTCTGGTCGAGCGTCTTCGCCTCCGCGGGAGCCGGGTAGACGCCGCTCGCTCCCTCCGTCACGCGGAGAAGGACGTTCTCGAGCGCGCCCTCGGAGTCGACGGCGACCTCGGGCATCTCGGTCTCGCCCGGGTGCCGCCCGTTGCAGAACGGATCTGTCGCCATCGTCACCCGCGTGTTCGCAGGGGGAGCGCCCTCGAGCGTGACGCGGCCCACGACGACCGCCATCCCGAGCTTCCCCGGGGGGCCGGCCGCGACCTTCGGGGCCTCGGGAGCTTTCGGGCTGCAGGCGGCGATGAGGAAGGCGAGGGGAACGAGTCCCCCCCGGAGGGGACGGACGGCGGGAAACGTCTTCATGCTTTTCGAGGCGTCGGACCGGAAGTCCGTCCGCATCAAAACGATCGACTCTATTTCCGGGCTGAGACTCTGTCAAATCTCTGCGGCCGGAGGAGAGCGGAACATCAGAGCGCCTCCTCGAGCCGGTCGCAGAGCGTCGACAGGACGGTGAGCCGCGCCGCTCTCTTGTCGGTTGCGGCGACGAGGGTCCACGGCGCGTCGCGGGTCGACGTCCGGGCGACCATCTCGTCGATCGCGACCTCGTAGGCGTCCCGCTTCTCGCGGTTCCGCCAGTCCTCGTCGGTGATCTTGTGCTTCTTCCACTCGACGGTCTCCCGCTCGCGGAAGCGGCGAAGCTGCTCCTCGGGCGAGATGTGGAGCCAGAGCTTCGAGAGCGCGATCCCCGACGCGACGAGCTGGGCCTCGAAGTCGTTGATCTCGAGGTAGGCCCGTCTCCACTCGTCCTCCTTCGCGAAGCCCTCGACGCGCTCGACGAGGACGCGCCCGTACCAGGAGCGGTCGTAGATCGTGAAGCTCCCGACCGGCGGGATGTGCCGCCAGAAGCGCCAGAGGTAGTGGTGCGCCCTCTCCTCGTCCGTCGGCGCGGCGATCGGGATGACGCGGTAGAGGCGAGCGTCGAGCGCCCACGTGACGCGGCGGATGGCGCCTCCCTTTCCCGCGGCGTCGGAGCCCTCGAAGACGGCGACGCTCGAGACTCCCTTCCGGTGCCCCTCCCAGGCGAGCTTCGAGAGCCGCTCCTGCAATCGCGGGAGCTCCCTGCGGTACTCCTCGTCGGAGACCGTCCGTCCGAGGTCGATCGTGGAGAGGACGCCGGGGGACGTCGCGGCTTCCTTCGCCGGCTTCGGGCGCTTCGTGGACCTCTTCCGCGTCGTCGCGGTGGCGCTCGCCTCGGCGGCCCTCCGCTCTTCCGCCTCCCTCACCGCAGCGAGGCGCGCCTCGAGCGCCTCGGCGAGGGTCCGCCCGACGGCGAGGTCCCGCCAGCGGTCGTCCGCGGCCTCGACGATCGTCCAGGGGGCCTCGGCCGTATCGGTCGCGCGAATCGCCCGTTCCGCACACCGCGTGAAGCGGTCGTATCGGCCGAAGTGCTTCCAGTCGAGGCGCGTCACCTTGAAGCGCCCCTCGGGGTCCTTCTCGGCCTTTCGGAGACGCTTCTTCTGCGCCTCCTTCGAGAGGTGGAACCAGCACTTCACGAAGAGAGCGCCGTCCTTCGCGAGCGACTCCTCGAAGAAGGCCAAGCGCGCGAGCTCGGCCTCGAAGCGGGCGCCCCCCATCTTCCCGGTCGTTCGCCTGAGGACCGGCTCCGTGTACCAGGAGCCGAAGAAGATGCCGATCCGCCCGCGCGCCGGCAGCGTGCGCCAGAAGCGCCATGCGGCGGGGCGGTCGCGCTCCTCGTCGGTCCGCGGCCCGAAGACGTTCGTCTCCACGCCGCGCGGGTCGAGCCACTCGAGGAGGCGGTTGACCGTGTCCCCCTTGCCGGAACCGTCGGCTCCGGCGATGACGACGATCACGGGGACCTTCGTCGTCCGGAGCGCGAGCTGCGTGGCGAGGAGCCGCCCGCGGAGCGCGGGGAGCGCGTCGGCGTACTCCTCCTTCGAGAGCTTCCGTCCCAGCTCGGCCGTCTCGAACACGCTCTCCTCCCGGCCGTGGCCCCGCGGGCGGGATTCGCGAAGGTGAGGAGGAAACGGGGCGGCGCGGCAAAACGGATCGCGCCGCTCGGACGAGCCCCGGGGACGTCAGGCCTTGGCAAGCTCCATTTTGAGCTTCTCGGCCTGGAAATGGGCAACGAGCGGGTCGATCAGCTCGTCCAGCCTCCCGTCGAGGACCTCGGCGAGGCGATGGGAGGTGAAGCCGATCCGGTGGTCCGTGATCCGGGACTGGGGGAAGTTGTAGGTGCGGATCTTCTCGCTGCGGTCGCCCGAGCCGACCATCTTCTTCCGATCGGCGGCGTAGGCCGCTTCCTGCCTCTCCCGCTCGACCTCGAAGAGGCGCGCCCGGAGGACGCGCATCGCCTTCGCCTTGTTCTTGATCTGCGAGCGCTCGTCCTGGCACTGGACGACGGTGTTCGTCGGGAGATGCGTGATCCTCACGGCCGAGTAGGTGGTGTTGACCCCCTGCCCGCCCGGGCCGGAGGCGCAGAAGAGGTCGAGCCGCAGGTCCTTCTCGGCGATCTCGAGCTCGACCTCCTCGGCCTCCGGGAGGACGGCCACGGTCGCGGCCGAGGTGTGGATGCGCCCCTGGGATTCCGTTTCGGGGACCCGCTGGACGCGGTGGACGCCCCCTTCGTACTTGAGGCGCGAGAAGGCCCCCTCGCCCTCGACGATCGCCTGGACCTCCTTGAGGCCGCCGCGGCCGCCCGACTCGGAGCGGTCGATCACCTCGACACGCCAGCCGCGCCCCTCGGCGTAGCGGACGTACATCCGGAAGAGCTCTTCGGCGAAGAGGGCGGCCTCGTCGCCGCCCGTCCCGGCTCGGATCTCCAGGATGACGTTCTTGCCGTCGTTCGGGTCCTTCGGGAGGAGGAGGATCCGGATCTCCTCCTCCAGGGCGGCGACGGACTGCTTCAGGCCTTCGGCTTCACCCTGGGCCATCTCGCGGAGCTCATCCCCGGCCGGGAGGGTCGCGAGCATCTCGAGCGCGCCCGCGAGGTCGGCCTGGGCCTTCCGGAGCTCGCGCACCTTCTCCACGACGGAAGCGATCTCCCGCATCGCCCGGTGGATCTTCGTCGACTCCTGGTGGTCGGAAGCGACGTCCGGGCTGCCGAGCCGCTCCTCGAGCGAGGCGTACCGCCTTTCGATCTCGTCGAGCTTCTCGAGCATCCTTCGGTTCCCGGGTCAGAAGGGAAGGGAGGGGACCGGTCTCCTCAGGCGTTCGGCGTCGCGGCGGCGGCGACGGCCGCAGCCGATTTCGCGTAGCGCTTCTGGAAGCGCTCGACGCGGCCGGCCGTGTCGATCAGCTTCGCCTTGCCGGTGAAGAAGGGGTGGCAGTTCGAGCAGATCTCCAGCCGCAGCTCCTTCATGGTGCTCCCGGTCTTCCAGGTCGCGCCGCAGGAACAGTGGACGGTGACCTCCTGGTACGTGGGGTGGATCTTTTCCTTCACGGGCAGGCTCCTTCGTCGCCCGGCCGCATGTGAGCCGGGCCGGAACCGCGGAAGATACCACAACCAGAGTCGTGGCGAGCCCCGGGAGCGGGACGGCCGCGCGACGGGAAGGGGCGGAGGGGGCCGGGGATAAACTGGGTCCCCGTGCTGGTCCTGACGATACACAGCCCCGGCGAGCCCGCCCGCCGCCTCCGCGTCGACCGACCGGAGCTGACGCTCGGTCGGGCCTCGACGAACGACGTCTTTCTCCCCGACCGGACGCTGTCCCGCGCGCACGCCCGCTTGACCCAGGGTCCGAGCGGGGTCCTCCTCGCCGACCTCGGCTCCCGGAACGGGACGCAGCTGAACGGGGCCCGGATCGCGGAGCCCGTCCCCGTCCGGTCCGGGGACCGGATCGTCCTCGGTGAGACGACGATCGAGGTCTCGGAGGAGGCGTCGTCGTCGGCGCAGGTCGTCATCGAGGCGGGCGGCGGACCGATCGAGAGGACGATGATCTCCACCTCGAGCGCCGCGGCCGGGCTGGCCCGCGCGGCCGCGCGTGAGCTGACCGACGCGGCCGAGCTGAAGCGCCTCGCCACGTCGCTCCAGATCCTCAACGAGGTCTCCCTCGCCCTGCTCACCGACATCCCGCTCGCGGAGCTCTCGTCGCTCATCCTGGAGAAGCTCTTCGCGTACCTCGAGCCGGATCGCGGCCTGCTGATGCTGCGCGACGAGGCGGGCACGCTTCAGCCCGAGGCGCTGAAGCTCGCCGAGGGAATCGACCCCGCCGACCTCCGCTTGTCGCGGACCCTCGTCGAGGCGGTCACGGAGCGCCGCGAGGGTGTCCTGATGATCGACACGCGGACCGACGTGAAGCTCGGGACGGCCGACTCGATCCGGCTCCAGGGGATCACGTCCTGCCTCGCCGCTCCTCTCCTCGCCGGGGAGACGGTCATCGGCCTCGTCTACCTCGAGGCCCGCCTCGGGCGGAAGAGCTTCACCGAGGAGGACCTACGCCTCCTCACGTCGCTCGCGAACACGGCGGCGATCAAGATCCAGAACCAGCGCCTGCAGGAGACGGCGGCCGCCAAGCAGCGAATCGAACGGGAGATGGCCCTCGCCTGGGACGTGCAGCGACGGCTCTTCCCCGAGGTGCCGCCGGAGCTGCCGTCCTCGGAGCTCCTCGGCCGGACGCTCCCGTCAAGGACGGTCTCCGGGGACTACTACGACTTCTTCGTTCGCGGGGACGGGACCGTCGACGTCGTCGTGGCGGACGTCTGCGGGAAAGGGATGGCCGCCTCGATCCTGGCCGCGTCGGTCCAGTCGGCGTTCCAGGCCTGGGCGGCGGAGCACTTCCCGCCCGACCGCCTCTGCGCCCGGCTGAACGACCTCGTCTACAGAAGGACGAGCCCGGAGAAGTTCGTGACGTTCTTCGCCGCGCTCTACGACCCCGAAACGGGATCGGTCGTCTACTCGAACGCCGGTCACAACCCCGGGATCGTCCTGCGCGCCGGGGGAGGGCACGAGCTGCTCCCCGCGCAGGGCCCGCCGCTCGGCCTCTTCGCGGGGCGGAGCTACGGCTCGGGGGCGCTGACTCTCGCCCCCGGGGACCTGCTCCTCCTCTACACCGACGGCCTGACGGAGGCGGCGAACCCCGAGGACGACGAGTTCGGCCTCGAGCGGCTCGTCGCCGCCGCGGGGGCCTGCCGGGAGCGGCCGCTCGAAGCGGTCGAGGAGGCGCTCCGCGAACGGCTCGTCGCCTTCGCCGAGGGAGTGCCGTTCCACGACGACCGGACGGTCGTCCTCCTCCGGCGCCGCTAGCGGCCCGTCGGCCCTACCAGCCCTTCGCGCCGAGCGACGGGCCGAGGAGGACGGCGTTCAGGAAGACGCTCTCGGAGCCGCGCCAGACGCCTCGGAAGACGGGGTCGGCGCCGAAGCTGACGACCCGGCCGCGGCCCGCCTCCTCGACCTGGACGACCGCCGCGCCCTTCCAGCGCTCGAGCGCCTCCTTCCAGCCGAAGCCCGAGAGGAGGGGTTCGTCGGGGGCGACCGTCACGACGTTCGAGAGCGCGTCGGGGAGTCGGAGCGCGGGTTCGCCGTCGAGGACGAGGAACGCGGGCGCGCTGGCGAGGCCGAAGAGGAACGGGTGACCGGGCAGCGCCTGCGTTTTCATCGCGGCCCCGGGAATCGGGAGCCGGCGCCGCTCGAGGTCCCGCTCCAGGGCCGCCTCGGGCGTCGGGGGCGGCGGCTCGGATGGCTTCGTGGGCGGCGGGGCCCCGGCCGCGCCATCCGGCGTTTCGGCGGGAGCCTCGGCCTCCGCCGAAGGGGGCTCCCAGCGCGCGACCTTCGAGAGGGCGAGCGGCGCCTCCCGGAGCGCCGCGGCGCCCCCGCGGATCGCCACGAGGACGCCGCCCCCGTCGACGAAGCGGCGGATCGCCTCGGCCGTCCCCTCTTCGAGGAGCGACCGGCGGAACCGCGCGTTGCCGTGGGGGACGACGAGCGTCGTGAAGCCGTCGAAGCCCTCGGAGCCGACCGACTCGGGGCGCCGGAGCGTCGGCCGGACGCCGAGGCGCTCTTCCAGCGCAAGGCGGAGGAACGCGATGCTCGCGGGGTCGGCGCCGTCTCCGGAGAGGAGGGCGACACGGGGTGCCTTCAGCCTGAGGAGCGACGAGGAGCCGAGCGACGGACCGGACAGCGTGGCGGCGCTCTCGAGGGGACGGGGCCGCGCGTTCGCGGCCTCGACGGCGCCGGCGACGAGGGCCTCGAGGCCGGGGACGTCCCGGTTCTCCTCGCGCGCGACGAGGTAAGAGCCGGCGGGGACGGGACCCGAGGCTGCGCGGGCCTCCTTCGTCGTCGCGGAGACCCTCACGCCGGCGGCGGCGAGCATCGCCGCGCAGCGCCGGCTCGTGGCGTCGTCACCGGGGAGGAGCCAGCCGAAGCGGCCTCCTCTCGGAGAAGCGGGTTCCGCCGGCCTCCAGGGGGCCGTGGCGCCCGCGAGCGGTCCGATGCCGGGGAGCAGCCGGGCCTCGAGGCCGAAGGCGATGGGGAGGCTCCACGCGGTCACGTCGAAGAACCGCTCGTCCTCCTCCGACAGCAGGCGGCGGCGCTCCTCCTCGAGGAAGCGCGGGGCCAGTGCGGCCTGCGACTCGAGGAGGACCTGGGCGAATCGTCCGAAGCGCTGCGCCGTCTCGACGACGAGCGAGCCCGAGGGAAGCGTCTCTCCCTTCGCGGGGACGTTCGGCAGGGCGCGGGTCGTCACCTTCACCTCGACGTCCTGGAGTGCGAGGAGGGCGGCCAGCGCCGACAGGCGGGCCGGGTCCTGACCGCCCGGGATGACGAACGCGCGACGCGCCTCCGCGGTCGAGGCGTGGAAGAAGTCCGCGTAATCCGCCAGAAGGCGGGCCCGGCCGGCCGCGGCGGTCCGGAGCGTCGCGCCGAGGGCCGTCCAGTGCTTCAACGCGCGCTCCTTCAGCGTCACCACGGCGCCGTCGCGCCGGCGGTGGGCGAGGCCGCCCTTCCCGCCGACCTCGTACGTCATTCCGACCATTCCCCGGAACACGGGCCAGGAGTCGCCGTAGGCGGGGTAGAAGAGGTCGAAGACCTCCCGGCTGAAGTAGCCCCATCCCCTCTCGTCGAACGCCTCCGAGTTCGCGGCGCCGAAGGCCTCGATCCACGCGCGGGTGGAGTCGGGAACGCGCGGGTGGACCGGATCGGCGGGCGGCGGGAAGAAGTAGCTCTGCTCCGGCCCCATCTCGTGGACGTCGACGTAGAGCTGCGGCGGAAGGGCGCGGAGCGCGGCGATCCGCGCGCGCGTCTCGGGCTGCGTCCCCCAGGCCCAGTCGCGGTTCAGGTCGACGCCGAAGTGGTTGCCGCGGCCGGAGGGCCAGGGGGGCTCGTTCTCGAGGGCCCGGGGATCGGGGTCGGGCTCGGCGCCCGCGACGGAGCGCCACCAGGAGACGTGGCGCTCGTGACCGTCGGGGTTGGCGCACGGGTCGAGGACGACGACGAGGGCCGAGAGGAGCTTCTCGACGTCGGCCTCGCGCGAGGCGGCCAGCGTATAGAGGAGCGCGGCGCACGCCTCCGGACCGGCGACCTCGTTTCCGTGGATGCCGCAGGCGATCCAGGCGACGGCCGGGCTCCGTTCGGCGATGGCCCGCGCCTCGTCCTTCGAGGTCCGCGCCGGGTCCGCGAGCCGGGCGAGGTCCTCGGCGATCGCGTCGAGGCGGGCGAGGTTCGCCGGGCTCGAGACGGCGACGCGGAGAAGGTCGCGCCCCTCGGGAGTCGTGCCGTAAACCTTCGCCGAGACGCGCGGGGTGGCGGCCTCGAGCGCGCGGACGTAACGGACGAGCGCGTCGTGCGGTGTCAGCGCGTCGCCGATCCGGTGTCCGAGGCCGACCGCCGGCGGGGGGACCGACGGGTCGCGCTCCGACTCGGCGAGGACTCGCCCGGAAGGGACTCCCCGACTGGAGAAGACCGGGTCGTCGTCTCCGGGGGCGGCGGCGGCGGGGAGTGCGAGCAGGAGCGCGACGAGAGGTGCGAGAGGGAGCCTCACGCCGGCTCCGGCTCCGCGGCACGCGGGGAGCGCCGGGCGACCATCCCGTGACGCTTCAGCATCTCGTTCAGCGTCGTCGGGGAGAGCTCGAGGAGGCGGGCCGCCTCCTTCTGCACTCCCCCGGCGCGCTGCATCGCCGAGGAGAGGAGCGCCTTCTCGTATCGGGTGACCGCGTCGTAGAAGGCGACGCCGTCGGTCGGGAGGGCCTCCGGGCGCGGGACCGAGCGCTGGACCGCCTCGGGGAGCTGGTCGAGGTCGACGATCCCGCCCCCGAGGACGACGGCGCGCTCGAGGACGTTCTCCAGCTCGCGGACGTTCCCGGGCCAGTCGTGGTCGAGGAGCGCCTTCATCGCGGCGGGCGTGACCGGCGGGACGGGCCGGTCGTTCTCCCGCGCGGCGCGCGAGACGAGCGCCTCGACGAGGAGCGGGATGTCCTCCTTGCGCTCGCGAAGCGGCGGGAGGCCGATCGAGATGACGCAGAGCCGGTAGTAGAGGTCCTCCCGGAACTTCCCCTCCTCGACGAGCCTGGCGAGGTCTGCGTTCGTCGCGGCGACGACGCGGACGTCGGATCGGACCGGCTCGACCGCGCCGACGGGGAGGAACTCCCGCTCCTGGAGAACGCGAAGGAGCTTGGCCTGCGTCTCGAGAGGGACGGTGCCGATCTCGTCGAAGAAGATCGTCCCGCCGTCGGCGACCTTGAAGAGCCCCTTCTTCTCCGCGACGGCCCCGGTGAATGCACCTCGGACGTGCCCGAACAGGTTCGACTCGAGGAGGTCCGGCGGAAGGGCGCCGGAGTGGACCGTCACGAACGGCCCGGAGACGCGCTGGGAGAGCCTGTGGAGCGCGCGGGCGACGAGCTCCTTGCCCGTGCCGCTCTCTCCGGTGACGAGGATCGTCGAGCGGGCGGGCGCCGCCTGCCGGATCGTCTGGAAGACCTTCTCCATCGGCGCGGAACGGCCGACCATCTCCGGGAAGTCGGTCCCGGAGTCGAGGCGCGCCTTCAGCGCGAGGTTCTCGGCGACGAGCCTCCGCCTCTCGAGCGCCTGCGCCACGAGGTGGACGACCTCTTCGTTGCGGAACGGCTTCGGGACGTAGTGGAACGCCCCCTCCTTCATCGCCGCGATCGCGCTCTCGACCGAGGAGTACGCGGTGACGACGACGACCGGGACGTCCGGCCGCTTCTCTCGGAGCTCCGGAAGGAGGGAGAGCCCGGGGCGGTCGGGAAGCATCAGGTCGAGGAGGACGAGATCGACTGCCGGGTCGGCGAAGAGGGCGAGCCCCTCTGCGGCGGTAGCCGCCTCGCTCGTGGCGTACCCGGCCCGCGAGAGGACCGTCCGGAGGACCTCGCGGACGACGGGCTCGTCGTCGACGATCAGGACTTTCATGTCTGCGCGGGGAGGCTCACCGTGAACCGGGCACCCCGGCCCGGAGTGGAGTCGACCGCGAGAGAGCCTCCGTGAGCGCGAATGATATCTCCCGCGATCGCGAGCCCGAGCCCGACGCCCCCCTGTCCCGCCTTCGTCGTGTGGAAGGGGGCGAAGACGCGCTCCTGCTCCGGGCGCGAGAGTCCCGGGCCGTCGTCCTCGACGCTGAAGACGACGCTTCCGGCGAGCGGGACGGCCGCGATCCGGACAGAGCCCGGGCCGGATCGCCCCTCCTTCGGGGCGGCGACTGCCTCGATCGCGTTCTTCAGGAGGTTCACCAGCACCTGCACGAGCGCGTCGGCATGGCCGAGGACGTTCGGGAGCTTTTCCGGGAGATCGACGTCGAGACGGACCCGGCGCCCCTTCACCTCGTCCTCGAGCGCGCGGCACGCCTCCGCGACGAGGTCCCGCGGCGCGAGCGGCGAGAGGTCGCGCGGGCGGCCGCGCGCCTCGTCGGGAGCCTCCTCGACCTGGCGCGCGGCGCGGAAGGCCTGG
>CAZWRQ010000111.1:0-15121 GCA_964636395.1 uncultured Holophagales bacterium | reverse complement strand
CGCCGCCGCCCCCTCCGCCGTCGCCCCGACGCGCGAGGAGCTGCGCAGGTGGTACTCCTTCATGCACCTGGGGCGGGTCCTCGACGACAAGGCGCCGAACTACCTCAAGCAGGGCCTCGGCTGGTCGTATCACGCCCCCTGCGCGGGGCACGACGGCATCCAGGTGGCGCTCGGGACGACCTTCCGCCCCACGTTCGACTACCTCTTCCCGTACTACCGGGACCTCACGACCTGCCTCGCCGCCGGCGTCACGCCGGAGCAGATCCTCCTGAACGGCATGTCGAAGGCGTCGGACGTCTCCTCGGGCGGCCGGCACATGTCGAACCACTTCGCCCGGCACGACCTCTACGTCTGGAACGTCTCCTCCTGCGTGTCGAACCACGCGCAGCACGCCGCCGGCCTCGGCCGGGCGATCCGCTCCTACGGCCTCCAGAGCCTCGTCTACTGCTCGATGGGCGAGTCCTCGACCTCGGAAGGGTATTTCTACGAGGCGGTCAACGGCTCCTCGCTCGGGAAGCTGCCCGTCATCTTCGTCATCCAGGACAACGGTTACGGCATCTCGGTCCCGAAGCGCCAGCAGACGGCGAACCATTACGCCTCGGACAACTTCGCCTCCTTCCCGAACCTGAAGGTCGTCCACTGCGACGGCACCGACGTCCTCGACTCCGTCCGGGCGCTCCGGGAGGCGGCGGCGTTCGCGCAGAGCGGCTCCGGCTGCGTCCTGGTGCACGCCGACTGCGTCCGGATCGGCTCGCACTCGAACTCCGACCGTCACGAGCTCTATCGCGACGACGAGGAGCTCGCCGCTGCCCGCGAGCGGGACCCCCTCCCGCGCTTCCGCCGCTACCTCCTCGAGTCCGGCGGCTTCTCCGAGGAGGAGCTCCGCGCGATCGAGGATGAGAACGCCCGGGCCTACGAGTCCGCGGCCGACCGCGCCCGAAGCGCGCCCGACCCCGACCCGAGGTCGATCCACGACTTCGTCCTTCCCGAGCCGTGGGTGCCGGACGGCGACGGCCTCGCGGACGTCCCCCGGACCCCGCCCGCCTCGGCCGACGGCCGCGCGAACCGCGAGTCGACCCTGATCCACGCCATCAACGAGACGATGAAGGACCTCTTCCGGGAGAACTCCGACACCTTCATCTGGGGACAGGACGTCGCCTCGAAGGAGAAGGGCGGGATCTTCAACGTCACGAAGGGAATGGAGAAGGAGTTCGGGAGCCACCGGGTCTTCAACGCGCCGATCGCCGAGGACTACATCCTCGGGATGGCCGACGGCTTCTCCCGGATCTGCGACGGCGTGAGGGTCATCGTCGAGGGGGCCGAGTTCGCCGACTACTTCTGGCCCGCCGCCGAGCAGATGGTCGAGATGTCCCACGAGTACTGGAGGACGAACGGGCAGTTCGTCCCGAACGTCACCGTCCGTCTCGCCTCGGGCGGCTACATCGGCGGCGGCCTCTATCACTCGCAGAACGTCGAGGGCTGGCTCACGACCCTTCCCGGTATCCGGATCGTCGTCCCGGCATTCGCCGACGACGCCGCTGGCCTCCTCCGGACCGCCGTCCGCTCCCGCGGCATCACCCTCTACCTCGAGCCGAAGTTCCTCTACAACTCGCCGCTCGCGAAGGCCTTCGTCCCCGACGGCTTCGCCGTGCCGTTCGGGAAGGCGCGCCTCCGGCGGCCCGGCACGGACCTGACGATCGTGGCGTACGGGACCCCGGTCCACTGGGCGCTCGAGGCGGCCGGGACGCTCGCGAAGGAGGGGAAGGAGGTCGAGGTGATCGACCTGCGCTCCCTCGCCCCGCTCGACTTCGAAGCGATCGCCGACTCCGTCCGGAAGACCTCCCGACTCGTGGTCGCCCACGAGGACAAGGTCCAGGGAGGCTTCGGCGGAGAGATCGCGGCCCGCGTGACGACCGAGCTCTTCGAGTACCTCGACGCCCCCGTCGAGCGGGTCGGCTCGACGTTCACGCCGGTCGGCTTCAACAGGATCCTCGAGAGGGCGATCCTTCCCGACACGGCGCGCGTCCTGGCGGCGGCCCGGAAGGTCCTCGCCTACTGACCGCGGGGCGGCCCGCCCTTCCGGGGCAGGGCCGCTCTATCATCGGCCAATGCATCCGGGGCCGAGCGGCTCGTCTGAGCGCGCGCCGGGACGGGCGCGGCCGACGCGCGTGCTTCGGGCCGCCGTCCCGGCCCTCGCGCTGGCGCTTCTCTCCGTGGCGCCCGCGGCGCGCGCGACAGACCCGGCGCGGTCTCTCGCCCAGTCGACGCTCGACACGTGGGAGACGGGCCAGGGCCTCCCGCAGAACACGGTCCAGGCGATCGCGCAGACGCCCGAGGGCTATCTCTGGATCGGGACCCAGGAAGGGCTCGTCCGATTCGACGGGACGCAGTTCACCCTGTTCGACCACCGGACGAACGCCGAGCTCTCCGTCAGCTCCGTCTTCGCGCTCCTCGCCGACCTCGACGGGGCGCTCTGGGTCGGTACGAACGGAGGCGGCCTCCTCCGGATGACGGGGAGCCGGTTCGAGACGTTCGGCCCGGAGACTGGGCTGACCGGGCTGAAGATCCAGGCCCTCGCCCGCGACGGACGGGGCGCGCTCTGGGTCGGGACCGTCGACCGCGGGCTCTTCCGGCGCGTCGGCGAGCGTTTCGAAAAGGTCCGTGTCGGCGCCGGCCCGCAGGAGATGCCGGTCCGCGCGCTCTGCGTCGACCGTTCCGGAGCCGTCTGGGCCGGGACGATGGGAAGCGGCGTCTCCCGCCTCGACCCGGGCGGACCGGTTTCGTTCACGACGAGGAACGGCCTCCCGAACGACACCGTCATCGCCCTCGCCGCTCACCCGGAGGGCGGGGTCTGGGTCGGCACGGCCGGCGGCGGTCTCGCGCATGTCGCCGACGGGAAGGTCGTCTCGAGCGGCACGCCCGCCCTCCCGACAGGGCAGGTCTCCGCTCTCCTCGTCGACGACGCCGGCAACCTCTGGGCCGGGACCTGGGGCCGCGGCGTCTGCCTCGTCTCGGGAGGGCAGGTCGCCTGCCAGTCGGCCCGGACCGGCGAGCTCCCGTCCGACCACGTCTGGAGCCTCTTCCAGGACCGCGAGAGGAGCATCTGGATCGGCACCTGGACCGACGGCCTCCTTCGCCTCCGTCACGGAGTCTTCGCGAGCTTCGGGCGTCGGGAGGGGCTCGCCGGAGAGAACGTCCGCGCCGTCGCGGAGGACGCCGCCGGGACGATCTGGGCGACGGTGGCGAGCGGGGGGCTCCAGCGGATCTCCGGGACCTCGATCCGCTCCTTCGGGACGAAGGACGGGCTCCCCTCCGACCAGACCTCCGCCCTCCTTCCGGCCCGCGACGGGAGGCTCTGGGTCGGCACCTACACCGACGGGCTCGCCGTCGGCCGCGACGGCGTTTTCCGGCGGGTCGACCTCCCGCAGCCGGAGTGGGCCTCGCGCGACGTGCGCGCGCTCGTCGAGGACGAGGACGGCTCGGTCTGGGTCGGGCTCCTCCCGGGCGGGATCCTCCGCCTTCGCAACGGGGACGCCCGGCGCTTCGGCGTCGCCGAAGGGCTCCCCTCCGACCGGCTCCTCTGCCTCCTGCCGGGCCGCGGCGGAGGCGTCTGGGCCGGAACGACGGCCGGGCTCGCCCGGCTCGAGGGGGACCGATCCCGCGCCTTCACGAAGAAAGACGGCCTCCCGGACGAAAGGATCCAGGCTCTCGCCCTCGACGACGAGGGGACTCTCTGGATCGGGACCGGGAACGGCCTCGCACGTCTCCGCGGCGGCGCGATCGCATCGGTCGGAGCGAGCCAGGGCCTCTTCGACTCCGTCATCAAGGGCATCGTCCTTCACGACGGCTGGCTCTTCCTGACGTCGAACCACGGCGTCTTCCGGGTCCGGCGCGCCGAGGTCTCGGCGACGATGGACGGCCAGCGGAAGCGTTTCGCGTCGGAGCATTTCGGCCTCGCCGACGGGATGAGGAGCGAAGGGTGCTCCGGCGGCACGCTCCCCGGCGCGATCCGCGCGTCCGACGGCCGGATCTGGATCGCCACGACGCGCGGCCTCGCCGTCCTCGACCCTGAGCGGCTCGAGCGGCCGGCAGCGCTCCTGTCCGTCCGGATCGAGGGGGTCCGTGCGGACGGCGCGCCCATCGAGCCCGGGGAGACCGTCGTCGTACCGCCCGGCTCCTCGCGCCTCGAGATCCGCTACACCGGGATCAGCCTCGTCGCGCCTTCGGACGTCCGCTTCCGCTTCCGGCTCGACGGCGTCGACCCGGCCTGGGTCGACGCGGGGCGGGAGCGCTCGGCGAGCTACACGAACCTGACGCCGGGCAGCTACGTCTTCGAGGTCGCCGCCCGGCGCGGCGCGGGCCCCTGGACGACCGGCGCGAGGACGACCGTGCGGATCGAGCCGACCCTCGCCCAGAGGGCCTGGTTCCGCGTGGCCGTCGCGGGGGCCGCCGTCGCGCTGCTCGCCTTCGCCCTCCTGCGGAGGGGCCGCGAGCAGCGACAGAGGCGCGCCCGCCTCGAGGAGCTCGTGGCCGCACGGACGACGGAGCTCGAGACCGCGACCCGCGAGGCCGAAGACGCGAACCGAGCCAAGAGCGCGTTCCTAGCGACGATGAGCCACGAGATCCGGACCCCGATGAACGGGGTCATCGGGATGACGAGCCTCCTCCTCGGAACGCCGCTGACCCGAGAGCAGCGGCAGTTCGCCGAGACGATCCGGCAGAGCGGAGAGACTCTCCTCCACCTGATCGACGACATCCTCGACTTCTCGAAGATCGAGGCCGGACGGATGGGCCTCGAAAGGCGCCCGTTCGAGGTGCGGCCGTGCTTCGAGTCGGCCGTCGACCTCCTCGCCCCGCGCGCCGAAGAGAAGCGCCTCGAGCTGACGCTCGACGTCGACGACGGCGTCCCGGTGGCGCTCCTGGGCGACGTGACGCGCCTCAAGCAGGTCGTCATGAACCTCGTCGGCAACGCCGTGAAGTTCACCGACGCGGGCGAGGTCGCGGTCACCGTCGTCTCCCGCCCCGCGGGGAGCCCGCCGCCGGGAGCGCTCGTCGAGATCGAGGTCGCGGTCCGGGACACCGGCATCGGTATCCGTCCGGAGCGCGCCGCGAACCTCTTCGAGTCGTTCCGCCAGGGGGACAGCTCCACGACGCGGCGCTTCGGCGGCACCGGGCTCGGCCTCGCGATCTCGCGGCGTCTCGCCGAGCTGATGGGGGGCTCGATCTCGTTCGAGAGCGCGCCGGGGCACGGCTCGACGTTCCGGTTCGTCGCGCGCCTCGAAGCGGCGATGGCTCCCTCGGGGGCCATCGTCCCGTCGCGGCGCGCGAGCTTCGCCGGACGGCGCGCCCTCGTCGTCGAGGACGGCGCGACGAGCCGGGCGCTCCTCGCGAAGACCCTGTCAGGACGGGGCCTCGAGGTGGTGGCCTGCGGCTCGGCCGACGCCGCGGCGGAGCGCTTTCGCTCGGGCGAGCGCTTCGACCTGGCCGTCGTCGACCGGGACCTGCCCGAGGGCGACGGCCTCGCCGCCTTCACGGACCTGAGGTCGCGCTTCGCGCCGTCTCTCCCCTTCATCCTTCTCGTCCCGATGGGCGCCGAGTCCGAGGAGGGTACGGAGGGCCCCGCCGCGCGCGTGACGAAGCCCGTCAAGCCCGCCGTCCTCACCGAGGCCGTCGCCGCGCTCCTCGGCGGGAGCCGTCCGGCCCAGCGGCGCGAGTCCGCGATCCGCCCGCGATTCGACGGCGCGATGGGACGCAGGCTCCCCCTCCGAATCCTCCTCGTCGAGGACAACCAGACGAACCAGGAGCTCGCGCTCCTCATGCTCGGCCGGCTCGGCTACTCGGCCGACGTCGCCACGAACGGCCGCGAGGCGGTCGAAGCGGTCGCCGAGAGGATCTTCGACCTCATCCTGATGGACGTCCAGATGCCCGAGCTGGACGGAATCGAGGCGACCCGCCAGATCCGAGCCGCGCTGGGAGCCGACGGCCCCCGAATCGCGGCCATGACCGCCCACGCCCTGCCGGGCGATCGCGAAGCCTGCCTCGCCGCCGGCATGAACGACTACCTCGTGAAGCCCATCGGTATCTCGGACCTCGTCGCGGCGCTCGAGCGCGCGGCGACCGCGCTCTCCCCCCTGACGGAAGGCGACGGCGACGCCGTGCCCGTCACCCCGACGCCCTCCCCGGCGCCGCCGCTCGCGACGCCGCCCGGCCTCGACGGCAAGGCATGGGCGCGCCTCCACGCCTCGCTCGGCGCCCGGGCGGGCGACCTCCTCCCGGGCATCGTCCGCTCCTTCGCCCGGGAATCCGACGGGCTCCTCGCCGCCGCTCGGTCCGCGGCCGCCGCCGAACGCGCGGACGAGCTCCACCGGGCCGTCCACACGCTGCGCTCGACGAGCGCGAGCTTCGGCGCGCTCGACCTCTCCGCGCTCTGCCGCGAAGCAGAAGCGCGCGCGAAGGAGAACGAGACGGCGACCCTCGAGCCGCTTCTCGACCGGATCGGCGCCGAGCTCGCACGGGTGAGGAAGGCCCTCGAGACCGTTCCCGGCGACGGGCCGATGGACGAGCCCGTCCCCTCGCCGAAGTCGCCGGACTGAGCCGCACGCATCCGGGCCACGAAGCGGCACCCCGCGGCCGGATCGCGGCCGCCGTGCGCGGCTCAGCGGCGAGGCGAAAGCGTGAAGCGGACCGTCGCGCCGGCTCCCGGCGCTCCGTCGATCCGGATCCACCCGCCGTGGCGGCGGACGGCCCGCTCCGCGAGGGACAGCCCCACGCCGAGACCCGCCAGCTCCATCCCCGCGTGGGCCCGGTGGAAGAGCTCGAAGAGCCGGCTGGCGTGCGCCGGCTCGAAGCCGACGCCGTCGTCCCGGACGAAGAAGACCGTCTCGCCCCCCTCCGTCGCCGCCCCCACCTCGATGCGGGCCGCCTCGCGGGGCGACGTGAACTTCCACGCATTCGCGAGGAGGTGCTCCAGGATCTCGCCGACGAGGCGGCGGTCTGCGCGAGCGATGAGTCCGGACGGTGCGGCCCAGGTGACGTTTCGACCGGGCTCCTCCGCCGCGCACCGCCGAAGGATCGCCGCGGCGAGGTCCCCCACGTCGACCGCCTCCCGCTCCAGCCTCGCCACCGAGATCCTCGCGTGGTCCAGAAGCGCCTCAATGAGCCTCCCGCCGCGCGCGCTCGCCTCGACGATCCTCCGGATGAGCCCCCGCGCCTCCTCGTCCAGGTTCGACCCGTGGTCCTCGAGGAGCCGTCCGGCAAGCCCGTTGATCCCGCGGAGAGGTGCGGTCAGGTCGTGCGCGATCGTGCTCGAGAAGCTCCGCAGCTCCTCGTTCGCGGCGGCGAGCGCCTCCGTCCGCTCCGCGACGCGCAGCTCCAGCTCCGCGTTCAACGCCCGGACGAGCGCCTCGCTCATCCGAAGCGCCTCCTCCGACCGCCTCCGCTCCGTGACGTCGCGAACGATCGTCGCGGTCCGGAGCCGGCCGAGGGCGTCGGTGAAGACGTCGGACGTGACCTCCGCCGGGAAGGTCTCGCCGTTCGCGCGAACCCCCCGTAGCTCGCCGTGGAACCGGCCCTTCCGGGCGCGTTCCTCGAGGGCCGCCGGGATACGCGGGTCGGACGGGTCGAGGACCCCCGAACGTCCGAGCCGGAGGATCTCGTCCCTCGGGCGCCCCAGCATCCGGCAGGCCGCCGGGTTCGCCGCGGAGATCGAGCCGTCCGGCGAGGTCAGGAAGACCGCCTCGCCGACGTTCTCGAAAATCGAGCGGAGCGCCTCGCGCTCCTCCTCGAGGGCCGCGAGCGCGTTCCGGCGGGAGGTGACGTCGGTGAAGAAGATCAGGTCGCAGACCTCGCCGTTCCAGGCGACCCTGTTCCCGCTCAGCTCGGCCGCGATGCTCGTCCCGTCCCCCCGGAGGAGGAGCGTCTCGTAGGTCCGGGGAGCAGGCTGTCCGCCGAGGCGCTCGGCCAGCCGCCGTCGGAGGAGCTCGCGAGACGAAGGTTCGGCGACCTCTTCGAACCGGCTCGAGAGGAGGTCGTCGCGAGCGCGGCCGAGCATCTCGGCGGCGCTCGCGTTCGCCCACCGGAACCTCTCGTCCTCGCCGACGACGAGAATGCCGAACGGAGCGAGGTCGGCCAGGCCCCGGAACCCGCGGGCGGGATCCGACGAAACGAGCGCGGACGGATCCGGGCGGCCTGAGTCGCCGGCCTCCGGTTTCGAGCCGGGCTTCTCCGTCCCGCTCGCCGGCGCAGAGGCGCTCTGCATCGACGTCGCCGCGATTCTAGCCCCGGGGCGGGACCGCTACCTCGCGCCCGGAGCTTCGGCCAGGATCCTCCCGAGGAGCGCCGGGTCATCGGGCAGGAGCCCCGACTTCGGGAGGCGCGGGGTCATCTCCGCCCAGCTCCGGTCGATCGCGAAGACCTTCCGGAAGAGAGGCAGCGCCTCGTCGATGCGGCCCATTCCGACGAGTGAGACCGCCGTCCAGTAGGTCATCTCGGCGTTTCCGGGGACGATCGCCTGGGCCGCGGAGTACGCCTTCAGCGCCGCCGCGTCGTCCTTCCGCTCGACCGCGAGGTCGCCTTCGTTCATCAGGGCGTAGGCCCGTGCGAGCGTCACGAGCCGCCGAAGCTCGGGGAGAGGCGCCGGACTGTCCTCGACGCGGAGGTCGAAGAGCCGGTCCTGCCAGGGGCGACCCGTCGGATTCCCGGAGACGACGATCAGCGCCGCCGACTGCTTCCCGCGGATGTCGCCTCCCGCGGCCTCGGCCGCTTCCAGCGCCGCGAGCATCCGCTCGGCGAGGTCCCCTCTCGTCTCCTCGAACGCCTTCGCCATCGCGGGCCAGACCGAGGCGCTCCTCATCATGTTCGCCTGGACGGAGTAGTCCTTCCCGACGTGGTGGCCCGCCGCCTCGACGCAGCGCGCGCCCGTGTGGGACGCGACGCGCCCAGCGGCGTCTATCATCGCGACCTGCCGCACGTCGCGCCCCCCGTCGGCCGCGAGGAGCCCCGCGAGCGCGTCGGGCGCGCTCCGCCCCGCCTTCAGGAGCGAGAGGCCGAGCGGGCCGTAGCTCGCGTCGACGAACGACTGCGTCGCGACGGCGCCGACGCCCGCCTCCGCCCACGGGACGAGCGCCCCGACGGAGAACCAGTGAGACTGGACGGCGACGCCGAGCTGCCCCGTCGCCGGGTCGCGCGCGACGATCGAATAGGTGTGGACCGGTCGTGCCGGGACCGGGATCGAGGCCGGCAGGTCCGGCACGCCGAGCTGCGTCAGGACGAACGCCTGGTCGAACGCGGTCTCCTTCAGCCGGTCGTACCGCCCCGAGGAGCCGCCGTGCCCGCCGGCCATGTTCGTCTTCAGGAGGAGCGGGTTCCCGTCCGTCTTCAGCGTCCGGAGCTTCGCGACGTATTTCGCCGGCTCCCAGTACATGACCTGGCTGTCGCTCCACGAGGTCTTCACGAGGATCGACGGATACGCCCCCTTCCGCAGGTTGTCGTAGGGGCTGTACGAGCGCATGTAGGCGTACTCGTCCTGCTTCTTCGGGTTTCCCCACTCCTCGAACTCGCCGACCGTCAGAGGCAGCGATTCGTCGAGCATCGTGTTGATGACGTCGACGAACGGGACCTGGAGGATCGCGGCCCGGAAGAGGTCGGGGCGGAGGTTCAGGGCGGCGCCGATCAGGAGCCCTCCCGCGCTGCCGCCCTGGATCGCGATGCGATCCTTCGAGGCGACCTTCGCCGCGACGAGCGCCTCGGCACACGCGACGAAGTCGGTGAAGGTGTTCTTCTTCGCCGCCATCCGGCCGCCGTCGTGCCACTTCTTGCCGAGGTCGCCGCCGCCGCGGACGTGCGCGACGGCGAAGACGACGCCGCGGTCGAGGAGGCTCGGGAGCGCCGGGCTGAAGGAGGCGAACGACGGGTAGCCGTAGGCGCCGTAGCCGGCCAGGAAGAGGGGCGCCGTCCCGTCGCGCGGGAGGTCCTTCCGGAAGACGAGGCTCACCGGGACCTTCGTCCCGTCGGGGGCCGTGGCGAAGAACCGCTCGGACCGGTAGCGCGACGGGTCGTAGCCGCCGGGGACTTCAGTCCTCTTCAGGAGCGTCCGCTCCCGCGTTGCGAGGTCGTAAGCGAAGACCGTCGGCGCCGTCGTGAACGACTGGAAGGTGAAGCGGAAGCTCTTCGTGTCGAACTCGGGGTTCGCCTCGGGGTAGACCGACGCGATCGCCTCGGGGAGCTCGATCCGGTGCGTCTCACCCGTCGAGAGGTCGCGGACGGCGAGGCGCGGCTGCGCGTCCTGCCGCTCGAAGACGACGAGGTGCCCCCGGAAGGCGTCGACGCCGGAGACCATGACGCCCTCGCGGCACGGGACGAGCTCCTTCCAGGAGGATTTCCCGGGGCTCGCGGCCGGCGCCGTCACGACCCGGAAGTCGCGACAGCCGTCGTTCGTCCGGATGTAGAGGAGGTCCCCCGCCGCCTCGACGTCGTACTCGTGGTCCGGCTCGCGGGGCTGAACGACGCGGAGCGACGCCTCCGGCTCCGCGGCGGGGAGGAGCCGCCACTCGCTCTGGGTGTGGCTGTCGGACTCGACGAGGATCCACCGGTCGTCGCGCGAGCGGGAGACCTCGAGCGTGAACCGCTCGTCCTTCTCCTCGTAGACGAGCGCGTCGGGCCCTCTCGTCCCGACGACGTGCCGGTAGAGGCGGTGAGGCCGCTTCGCGGAGTCCTCGACGACGTAGAAGAGCGTCTTCCCGTCGGCCGCCCAGGCGACGGAGTCGACCCTCTCGACCCGGTCCGGGAGAAGCGTCCCTCTCGTCAGGTCCTTGACGAAGAGGGTGTAGAGGCGGAAGCCGGTCGTGTCGATCGTATAGGCGAGGAGCTTCCCGTCGTCGTTCGGCTCGAAGAGGCCCCGACCGACGAACGATTCGCCCTTCGCGATCTCGTTCAGGTCGAGGACGACCTCCTCGGCCGCCTCGAGGCTCCCCTTCTTCCGGCAGGAGATCGGGTACTGGAGCCCCTTCTCCGTCCGCGCGTACCACCAGTACCCGCGGTGCCGGTACGGGACCGAGAGGTCCGTCTCCTTCACGCGGCCGACGGCCTCCTCGTAGAGCTTCTTCCGGAGCCCCTCGGAGGGCGCCGTGACGGCGTCCGCATACGCGTTCTCGGCGTCGAGGTACGCCCTCACCTCGGGAGCCTGCTTCTCCCTCAGCCAGGCGTAATCGTCCACCAGCTTCTCGCCGTGGATCTCGGTGACCTTCGGGACCTTCCTGGCGACCGGTGGCTTCACCGCGGGAGTTTCGCCCGCTCCGGCCGTGAAGGGAACGAGGAGGGAGACGAGGGCGACCGTCCGAATCGTGCGCACGCGGGACCTCCGGCCGGGAAGAATAGGCCCCGCGCGCGCTCCCGGAAAGCCGGGGCTTCCGTCTCCGGGGCCTACTTCGTCGCGGCCTTCGACCCCGCCGCGCGCGCGTTCTCGCGCTCGGCCTTCGCCGCGGCGAGGGCCTTGATCGTCGCCCCGTCGAGCGTGCCGGCGATCGTCACGGCGTTCCGGTCCGACGCGACCTTGAACTTCCGGATCGCCGAAACGACGTCGGGCTTCTCCTGGGCCGCGATCCGCATCGTCGCGAGGATGCCGCGAAGGGCGTCCTCGAGGAGCTCGCGGGTCTCGGTGTCGTCGCTGTACCCCGCTCCGGCGAGGCGGATCGCATCCCCCTTCACCGTCATCTCGAGCGTGAAGGCCGAGACGAGGTTCATCGCGCCGATCACGTTCCGCACGGCGCCGTCGTTCCCGGAGAGCGTGACCGACCCCTTCGCCTCGGGCAGCTTCGTCCGGTCGACGAGGAGCCAGCCGGAGGCGTTGCCGTTCACCCTCTCGAGCCACGCGCCGAGCCCCGCGCCGCGGTCGAAGCCGGTGCCTCCCGCGGCGCGGGCGGCGAGCGCCGCCGCGACGCCTTCCTCGGAGCCGGCCACGAGGAGCCGGTCGCTGACGAAGGCGACCGCTCCGCCGCTCCGCTTACCGGTCTGCCGGTCGTCCTTCAGGAGGAAGTAGGTCGCGCCGGCGGCCGTCCGCGCCTCCGCGCCACGCGCGGCGGCGGCGGCGGCGAGACGTCGGGGCTCGAACCGCCCTTCGAACGCGACGAGGGCCTTCCCCTTCTCTCCGTTCGTCGCGGCGAAGACGACGAGGTCGACGTCGTCTACCGGGTGGAGCCGCGCCTCGGAGAGGAACCGCGCCGCGTCGCCGTCGACCGTCGCCCGGTCCATCTCGTCGAAGAAGCGCGCGGCGAGCGGGCTCGTGCGGAGGTCCGAGACGCGGAGCATGCCGGCCGTCACGGCGTCGGCCGGGACGAGGGCGAGGGCGTCGTCGGCCGGTCGGGCCGCGGCCGCCGGGAGCGTGGAGGCGAGGAGAGAGGCCAGTGCGAGAGTGGCGATGCGCTTCATGTCAGAAGTCCTTTCTCCGGAAGAGGAGGGCCGAGAGGGCGAGGGAGACGAGGCCGAAGAGGCCGGTCGTCCCGAAGACGGCGAGGGGGTCGATCTCGACCTTGTGTCTCGACAGCTCGCCGCCCGAGACGTAGTCGACGGTCGCCTGGGCGAGCTGTCCCGTCTTCGGAAGGACCCAGTAGAAGCCGCGCACGAGGGAGGCCGCCCATTCCGAAGCGAGCGCCGCCTCGATCTGCCTGTGGCCCGAGAGGATCGCGGCGAGGAAGAAGACGGCGAACGTCGCCATGATCGAGACCGCGGTGGACGACGTCACGACGCCGACGAGGAACGCGAACGCCATCAGCGTCGCGATCGTGAAGAGGATGATCGCGCCGCCGAGGAAGAAGCGCGGGTGGACGACGCCCGTCTTCCACCAGATGAGGAGCCCCATCGCGCCGACGAGGTAGACGACGTTCAGCCCGGCGAGGAGGAGCCCGCCGGCGTAGCGCGAGAGGAGGAGCGACACGCGGCCGACGGGCCTCGAGAGGTAGAGGTCGATCGTCCCCTTCTCCTGGAGCCTCGGCACGAGGTGCGCCGTCGCGAAGACCGCGAGGAACGTCGCCACGACGTAGAGGAACCCCGAGAAGCCAGACTCGAACCCGAGGACGAGCTTGTCGAGGTCGATCGACCTGGGCCCCATCTCGAGCTGCTTGCCGAAGAGCTTCGCCCCGGCGAGCGCGCCGTCGACGACGTCGAGGTTCACGGCGGCGGCGAAGAGGGCGATGAAGAGCGTCGAGAGGGCCGCGTAGGCGACGAGCGTGAATCGCGCGGCGGCCTCGCGGAAGACCTCCTCGACGTTCGCGGCGAGGACTTTCACTGCGGCCTCCCGTCCGGCGGCGGCGCGAGGACCGCCCCCCCGCCCCGTCCGTCTCTCCCGCCTGGACCAGGTCGACGAAGACGTCCTCGAGCGTCGAGCGGAGCGGGGTCAGCTCGGTGACGAGGACGCCGCGGGCCCGGGCCGCGTCGACGAGCGTGTTCAGGTGCTCGACGTCGCGCGCCGTCAGCTTCACGTGGCCGTTGACCCGCTCGGCCGCCGCGCCCGACTCCCGGAACAGTCCGAGGAGCGCCTCGTCCATCGGGGCGCCGACGAAGCGGTAGGCGAACCCCTGCGCGGTCAGGTCGGCGATCCGCCCGGTGGCGACGGCCTTCCCCTTGCGAAGGACGGCCACGCGGTCGCACGTCGCCTCGATCTCCGAGAGGAGATGGGAGTTCAGGAGGACCGCGGTGCCGCGCGCCGCCTCCTCGCGGAGGAGATCGCGGATCTCGCGCCGCCCGACCGGGTCGACTCCGTCCGTCGGCTCGTCGAGGAGGAGGAGGTCGGGGCGGTGGACGAGCGCGGCGGCGAGGCCGAGCCGCTGCGTCATCCCCTTCGAAAAACGCTTCACCTTCACGTCGCCCCAGTCGGAAAGGCGGACGCGGGCGAGGAGCTCGGGAATCCGGGCTTTCCGCTCGGCTTCGGCGACTCCCGACATCCGCCCGAAGATCGAGAGCGTCTGCCGCGCCGTCAGGTAGCCCGGGAAGCGGTGCCCCTCCGGCAGGTACCCGACGCGCCGTCGGCTCCCGGGGTCCGAGACGGGAAGGCCGAACAGCTCGGCCCGCCCCGAGGAGGGGTGAGTCAGGCCCAGGAGGATCTTGACGGTCGTCGTCTTCCCCGCCCCGTTCGGTCCGAGGAGTCCGAAGACCTCGCCCGCGGCGACCTGAAGGTCAAGACCGTCCAGGGCTCTCACCTGCCGCCGCGAGAACGGGGTCCGGAAGGTCTTCGAAAGCCCTTCGGCGGAGAGCACGGCGGTCATGGCTCCCTCTACGTCGTCGCCGCCCGCCGGGTTCCCACGGAGGGAGAGGTGTGACGAAATGTACCGATCCGCTACCGGAGGTCGAGGGAGAGGCGCTCTTCCGCCTTCCCGTCGCGCGTCACCTCGAGGACGTCGAGGTGAGGCGAACGGTCACGCTCGAGCCGGACCCGGAGGAAGCCCGCCCGGGGGGTGGCGTAACGGGTCGACGGAAGCCTCGACACGACACGACCCGACGGAAAGATGCCCGAGCCCGAGACCAGAACCCAGCGCGCTCCCGGCACGGGCGCCTCGAGGACCTGCAGGGAGTGGTCGTGCCCGGAGGCCTGGAAGAGGGCCGGCCTCTCCCGCAGCGCGCGAGCGAGGTCGTTACGGAGTTTCTGATAGCGCCGCGAGGCGAGGTCCTGTCCGGTTCCCTTCCTTCCGCGGTAAGCCACCCAGGCCGAGCCGAGGCCCGGAAGCGGCACCCAGAGCGCCGGGTGCGCGTCGCGAAGGGGGAAGAGGTGCGCTTTCCAGTCGCCCGTCCGCGCGCCGTGCGGGCCGCCGCTCGCGAGCGGGTGATGCGTCAGGAGGGCGAGCGGGCGCGCGGCGGCCGCCGACCTCAGCTGCGCCACGGCCTCCTCCGCGTTTTTCGCCGGGCAGGGCGAGCCCGCCCCCTCCGGCCTCGGCCCCTCGTGCTGGAGCCACCACTGCGTGTCGAGGACCGCGAGCGTGACCCCCGACGGCGTCGGAAGGAGGAGCGGGCCGGGGCAGCCGTCTCCCGGGGCGAAGAGGAGGCGCGGGGAGCGGGCGACGAGAAAGCGCTCCTGCCTCCGGACGGCCTCGAGGCCGTCCTTCCCCATCCCGTCCCAGTCGTGGTTCCCGGGGAG
>CAZWRQ010000110.1:0-15163 GCA_964636395.1 uncultured Holophagales bacterium | reverse complement strand
AGCCGCCCGACGACGTTCCGGAGGCGCTCCAGCGCCTCGCGCCCCCTCACGCCTCCGACCTCGGAGTCGTCCGCCTGCGTGTGGGGTGAGCCCGACGTGTCGGAGGCCGGCAGCGAGATGACGAGGAGGCAGTTCTTCGCGAGCTTCGCCGACTCGGTCAGCACCTGCGCGAACGAGAACTGCGTCTCGAAGCCGCCGGCCGGGAGGTCTCCCTGGTCGTGCAGCTGCCGGGCGTAGGCGACCCACTCGTCGATGAGGACGAGGCAGGGGCCGTACTCCTTGAAGAGCTCCCTCAGGACGTCCCCGGGGCTCGTCGCCCTCTCGTCGTCGGCCTTCACCCGGGCGAACGCCTTCTTCCCGCCCAGCTGGTACGCCAGCTCGCCCCAGAGCGTCCGGACGACGGTCCCGTCGGGTTTCGTCACGGGGTTTCCGGGCGAGATCTTGTTCCCCACGAGGACGACCCGCTTCGCCGCCGGGACTCCCTTCGCCCCCGCCTCGACGAGGACCTCCTCGATCCCCGGGAGCGACTTCGCGGAGACGCCCGAGAAGAGGTGGTAGAGGGCGAGCATCGAGTGCGTCTTGCCGCCGCCGAAGTTCGTCTGAAGCTGGACGACCGGGTCGCCCCCCTTCCCGTAGATCCGCTTCACCGCGCCGACGAGGAGCCGTCGAAGGCTCTCCGTCAGGTACGTCCGCCGGAAGAACTCCACCGGGTCGCGGTACTCGGGCGACCCCTCCCCGAGGTGGACCTGCCAGAGATCGGCCGCGAACTCGGCCTGCTGGTAGCCACCGCTCGCGACGTCGGGGTGGGGCGTGACGACCTCGCGCCAGGGCTTGAGCGTCCCCGTCGCCGCCACGTCGATGAGCGACCCGCCCGCCTTCCGTTTCTCGCTCCGCACCTGCTCGTCGTAGACGAGGCGGCGGAGCTCGAGCTTCATCTTCCCCACCTCGTCCGCCTGCGGGGCCGAGATGGCCGCGAGGAGCCGGGCCATCGAGTCGAGAGCCCGGTCGGCATCGTCGCTCGAGAGGGTCTTCTGGTGCGCCCAGTCGTTCCGCCAGTCGCCCAGCTCGTGGACGAGTGTCTTCTCGGCCCGCCCGAGGATCCCGGAGAAGGTCTCGTTCCAGGCGTTCCGCATGACCTTCAGGAGCGCCGCGACGTCCCAGTCGGCAAGGGGCCTCTTGGCGACGTTCGGCTCGTCGCCCACGATCCGTAGCGCCTCGGCTCGCGCGCGCTCGCCGTAGACCCGCTTCATCTCCCGCTCGACGAACGGGGCCAGCCCCTGCTTCAGCAGGTCCATCGCCTTTCCGACGCGTTCCTGGTTGCTGAGTGCCATCAGCCTCTCGCCTCACTCTTCGGGGCACGCCGCATATCCCCGACGATCCGGTCCAGGCCCTCGAACAGGACCTGGAAGCTCCTCGAGCAGTTCCTCTCCCTGGCGAGCGCCGAAGCCATGCAACGGGCCCCCGACACCTTCTGAAACTCGGGGACCACCTTCTCGACCTCGAAGGACGGATGCACGACCGTGTCGGGGTCGCGGAACCGGGCTCGCGAGCCGATGGCCGCGAGCCTCGGGTTCCCGAATGCCTCCGCCAGCGCCTCCGGATCGCCGAGGTACCAGGCCTCGAGCTCCTGACAGGCGATCCGAACCAGAGTGTCGGCTCGTCCGTTCTCGACGCAGAGCTTTGCGAGGGCCCTCTTGACGCTCCGGCAGTCGTCGCCGTCGTTGTCCCTCAGGACGACGAACCGGACACCGGGCTCGCGCCAGGCCCGGAGCTTTCGCGGCACGCTCTTCTCGAGGTCCTGCTTTCCCTCGTGCGGGACGCAATGGAAGGCCAGGTCCGGATAGAAGCGCGGCAGAAGCCCATCGAGGAGCACCTTCATCGACCGCTCCTCGAGAAGGAAGACGATCCGGTTCATCCCAACCCCGCCCCCTCGAAGAGCCCCTGCTTCCAAAGGGCCCCGGGGAGGTCTCCCGCCTCGACCAGGTTTCGGAGGAGCTCGCTCTCCGAGGCGCGCCGCACCGAGGTGAATCCCTCTCGCTTGACGAGCCAGTAGATCTCGTCGAGCCTGGCGCCGTTGAGGAACTCGGGCGAGTGCGTCGACACGAAGACCTGCCCGCCCCGCCGTGCGTAGTCACGGAACTCCTCGACCAGCTCGTAGAGCAGCTCCGGGTAGAGCTGATTCTCCGGCTCCTCGATCGCCAGGAGCGGGTGCGGCTTCGGGTCGTAAAGCAGGATGAGGTAGGCGAACATCTTGATCGTGCCGTCCGAGACGTACCGCGCGATGAAGGGGTCCTTGAAGCTCCCGTCCTGGAAGCGGAGAACGAGCCTTCCATCTTCGGTCGGCCTCGCCTCGACCTTGTCCACGCCCGGCACCCGTTGGCGCATGACGTCGAGGACCCGTTGGAACCGCTCCGGGTGGTGCTCGTAGAGGAACTGCGCCACCTGCGCGACGTTGTCGCCTCGGGTCGAGAGGTGCTCGGCATACCCCGCGTCGGTGCTCGGCCGCGCATCGCCGATGTGGAAGTCCGAGATGTGCCAGCTCTCGATCAGGCTCCGGAACTCCGCGACGACCCGGAACTCCTTGAACTGCCCGAGACCTTTGATGGCGAGGAGGCCGGGGTCGTCGAGGACGTACTCCTTCCGCTCCTCCACGGCCCCTTCGTGTCCATAGGCGGCCTCGTTCGTGATGGCGGTTCCTCGACCCCGGGAGAAGTCGACGAAGCGCCACGGCTGGCCGTATCGACCCCGCCGGAACCTCAGGTCCTCGTTCTCGACGACCGGCCGTCCCTGATCGGCCCCGATCGCGAGCTGGTAGGTCGCGAGCCGGCCGCCGCTCTCGCGGAACTTCACCGTAATCTCGATGGGCCCGTCCTCGCCCCTGGTCCTCAGCTCTCGGAGGCCCCCTCGCCGCGCGACGGCAGCTCCGACGTTCTCGAGGAGCGACTCCTTCAGGAAGCTGAAGACGTCGAACAGCGTGCTCTTTCCTGAACCGTTCGCCCCGACTACGACGGTCATGCGGGACAAGTCGTTGAAGGACGCGTGGCGGAAGAGACGGTAGTTCTTCAGCTCGAGCGACTCGATCTGCATCCGCTGCACGGGCTACTCCTCCGTTCCCGAGAATAGGCCGGCCTGGGATACCCCGCGAGGCCCCGCCTCCCGCGACAGCCGGAGGATCTCGGGCCAGCTCTGGACGAGGGCGTTGTAGGAGAGGGCCTCAGCAGCCCTCTTCTTCCTCTCGCAGATCGTGTAGAGGCGATACGCCAGCTCGCGGGCCACCTCGGCCCTCGCGCCGAGCTTCGCGGCAAGCTCTCCCGCAGCCGTCTCGCCCCCGGCCTCGAGGACGCGGATGAGGTGGTGGACCATCTCCCACTCCGTCAGCCGGGGGTCGCTCGCCGGATCCCACTTCGGCGACAGCTCGGAGGGCTTCAGGAGCCTCACCTTCCCTCGGCTCGACTTCAGGATCCCCGCCTCGACGAGACCGGCGACGCTCGTGTTCTTCGCCTTCGAGAGCGTCTCGCCAACGCCGAACTCACCCTCTCCGAAGCCGTGCTGCTCGAACCAGGCGAGCGCCCACCGGCTATCGGCGTCGAAGTCGCCCTCCTGCTCGGCGAGCGCCTCGTCGAGGACCTGGTTGATGAGGGCGAGCGCCTCGCGGACGCTCACCGGCTTCCCCTCGGCGTCGAGGACCTTCGAGTAGCGCGTGTAGACCGCCATCCCCGGCCCGATCGCCGCCTGCGCGAGGTCGACCGGCGCGATGTTCCCGCGCTGGAGGTGGGCGAGGGCTGCGGGAAGCTCGGCTTTGAGAGCGTTCACGAACTCGCGGCGGGTAGCGGTCGGGGCGTCGGCGGGGCGGGGGCGGCAAACGAGGACGATGGACGTCGCGAGGGAGTTGCGGTCGGCGTTTCGTACACCTCCGCCGCGCTCCGTTCTCACCGGCCATGTTCCGGTCGTGCTCAGTCCGGCACGCACCGTGGCGTCGAGAAACGTCTCCCACCCAGTCCTCGAAGTTCCATCCTCGCCGTCACTCTCGGACTGACGGAATGCGTAGTAGAGAGTCGCTGGACAGGCCGGATGAGCGTTCGTCGCTAGTCGCGTCATTGCCGTCGACATACCATCCAGAAAGAACTCCTCGGCCCGCTCGGCGCCACCGTGGCGGGCCGGTGTGGCCACAAGCTCCTCGGCCTTCGGACTTGAGACCGTACTGAGGATCTCTGGAAACACGGGCAGCAGCGAGCGGCGGAGCCACACGTAGAAGAAGTCCGCCAGATCGGCGTATCCGATGTTGTCGTAGTACGGAGGGTCCGTGGAGATCACGCGGGGAATCGGCAAGCTAAGCTGGGCCGCATCCGATTGGCGGCTTTCGCCGTTCGGTCCTAGCTTCGGACACTGCCTCTCGACGACATCTGCCACCAGCTCCGTCATTCGGAGAATGTTGCCCGAAGACTCCGCGAAGACATTCGACTCCGCGAAGTCCCACATCATGGAAAGCGCCTGGCGAGCGAAAGTGCTAACGACATGGAGCTTCGTCGGCAACGCGCTCCAGAAGCAGAGGGCAGTACTGCCCTCAGCGACTTTGTCGGAAGCGAACGCCAAGTACGTGCTAACCGATTCGGCGTAGGCCGTCGCGCCATCTCCGCCTTCGCGGAGAGCTCTCGAATCGTCGGGCGCTCCGGCAGCCCTTGCATCGGCGTGCACCATTCCGCGGACCTCTCTCGCTAGTCCGCTCAGTGCACCCAGGGCCGAGAGCTGACGCTCCGTGAATAGGTCAGCCCATGTTCTCATTCCGTAGTTGCCGACGCGAAATCCGAGCGCCTGCTGAAAGAACTCTACGTCGGGCCTCCAGGGCGCTTTCGCCTTCCGAGCGACCGCCTCATGCTCCGGCGTCGGCGGCAGGTACACCCGCCCGCGCTCTCCCTCCGCCACGATTGCCATCATCCGTGCGCCCATCCGGCCGGCCTTTCCCTCTGCCTTGATGTAGTCGCCCTCGATCGCCGTCCCCGACATCAAGCAACGGAAGTTCGCCCCGCGCGCCAGCTTCGTCCCGTTCTTCGCCTCCTCGGCCTTCTTCGGCTTCCCCATCTTCACCGTGAACCGGTACCCCCCGTCCTCGATGACCGGCTCGACGTAGGCCTCCTTCCCCTCCTTCGTCGAGAGCATGAAGGTCGACGCGAGCGGGACGTCCACGTTCCGAAAGGCAGGGTTCGGGCTCTTCACCGTCCGCGCCCAGAGCCAGGCGATGACGGTCAGCTTCTTCCCGACGTAGGGCTTCAGGTCCGGCCGCCCCTTCGCCATCTCGGCCGTCACCTCCACCTTCGGGTAGAGGTGGCCGATCCGCTTCTCGGCCTCGTCGCGCATCCACTTGCCGTAATAGCGGACGTCCTCGGCGAGCCCCTGCGCCCCCTTCCACTCGCGGGCGATTAGGTCCCTGTTCGCCCGCGCCTCGGGGTTCACCGGGGGCCGCCCCGCGAACTTCGGCGGGATCTCGATCATCGCCTTGTTGATGAGGACGGCGACCGGGTTCAGGTCGCTCGCGTACGCCTCGAGGCCGAGCCGCTGCGCCTCGAGCGGGAGCGAGCCGCCGCCGGCGAACGGGTCGTGGAACGCAGGGAGCTTGTGCCGGTCGAACAGCTCCTTCGCCCGCGGGTGGTCCGCGTTGTCGGCGCAGGCCCGCCGCCAGCTCTGCCAGATCTCCGCCCGGGCCGCCTCGAGGACCTTCTCGTTCGTGGTGTTCTCCCACTTCACGAGCTCTTCGATGATCTTGAAGAGCCGCTGCCGCTCCTTCTCCTGCTTCTTCTCGGTCGGGAAGAGGTCGGGGCACGACGACGGGTCGTCGACCATCTGCGCGAAGATGACCGCCCGCGCCGCCGCGAGCGGCCGCCGCGCCCACCAGAGGTGAAGCGTCGACGGGTGCCCGTGCCGGATCGACTTCTCCCGCGCCGACGCCTCGTTAATCGCCTGGAGCGGCAACGCCACCTCGATGAGCTTCTTCCTGCTGATCACCCTGCTCATACTCTCCTCGACCTCATAGGCTCCTGAGCTCTCCCGACTCCCGAACGCGCACGCGCCGGCCGCTCAGTCGTCCGGGTTCGCCGGATCCCAGATAGGAAGTCCCTCCGGCAAGGCCATGTCCTCGGCGTAGCGGACGAGCGCTTCGGCCGCCCCTCGTCGCGCTCGCGACGGGAGAAGCGCTACGGCTCGCAGGACGTTTCGGACGATCTCGTCCTCTCGGCAGAGCGCCGGAAACAGCTCGTGGTAGACGAAGCGGCTCCACGCATCGAGACGCGCCTTCACCTCGTCGCCGAAGAGCTCCCCCTGTGCGTCATACCGTTCGCTTCGATACCGATCGCAGACGGCGTTCCAGAACGGTAGGAGCGGTCCCAGGTCGAGGCCACCTTCCCGCCGGGCCTGCTCGAGCACGGCGGCGGGCTCGCCGCTCATCTGAAGCAGCCTGACGGCGCCCAGGTACCGGTCGATGCATCTACGCACGAGACTGGACAGGGCCGGAATCGTCCACTCGCGCTGCGCTCGGGCGAACTCCTCTCGTGTCATGTCAGTCTCCGAGTCAGCACGGCTCCATCCGCGACGCGAACGCCTTCCGTATGCGCTCTCGGAAGCGAAGGAACGATCGATTCGCTTCGGCCTCCTCGATATCGAAGGACTTCGTGAAGGCGAGCTGATGGGTCAGGGGGTCGTATCCACCCGGCATTCGGCCGCCCAGCCAACCCTTCGCGTCACGGATCGTCTCGTGGTGCAGGGGCGTGTCCAGATCGGCGGGTAGGCCGCACTTCCCTCGTAGCGAACGGGCCGCCGCCAGGAACCAGCTCTCGTATTCGCGGTGGGCCAGAACCACGATCCATTCCACGTCCGATCGAACGGCCTGAACTCGTCGCAGAAGATCCGGGCCGAGAGACGCCGGACAGTCGTCGTCGCAGTCGAGGAGGACGAGGACGAGACCGCCCGCCTGAGCCGCCTTCTCGGCTGCGAGGGTCGCGTGGCGCGCCAGATAAGCCGCGTCGTGGAGAAAGGAACCGGCCTTCACGCGTATAGGGTGATTGACTCGCAATGGACGCTCGACTCCAGCGGCGCTCGCGAGCCTGTAGAGGAGAGCGGGCACGGCTTCCTTCTCGCCGTGCCCCTCCACGATAGGTGCGATGTAGACCGGCTTCATCGTGACGGAAGCTCGAAGAGCTCGAGCTGACGCTCGTCTTCCACATCCTGGAGAGCTGTCTCGTCTGGCGCAAGCTGGTTCTGGCGAAGCAGCTCCCCGGCGGTGAACAGCTTGTCCCGAAGCACGTTTCGACCCGCCGCGTCGATAGGCCCTATTCGCGTGAGCCCGTCCCGGTTGTCGACGGCGCGGAGCGCGTCGATCGGAATGTCCGGGTTGTCGAGGAGGTCCGGGCTGTGGCTCGTCACGAGGATCTGACAGGTCCGCGAAGCCTCGCGGAGGGCGCCCAGAAGGACGCCGGCCGCCGCCGGATGAAGCGCGACCTCCGGCTCCTCGACGCCCACGACAAGCGGAGGTATCGCGCCTTCGCGCCGCGACGCGGCCTGGAAGGCGGCGAGCAGGACTCCGAAGGCTCGGAGCGTCCCGTCGGACATGGACGACGCGAGGAACCGCCAGGGGTGCTTCTGGCCTCGCACCGTCTGACGAAACTCGATCGTCTCCTGCGAAGCGAGCGTCTTCGGGTCGGCAGACGAGAGCCCGGCGACGATGCGGGAGAGGTGCTCGTCCACGCGCTCGCGAACCTCCGGCGTCAGCCGCTGCAGGACGCTCGCCGCGTTGCTGCCATCCCGCCGGAGAAGTTCTCCCGGATCGGGCTTCTGCATGGCGGCAAGCTCACGGGGGATGAGGTTGTAGATGCGTATCCGCGAGAGTGCGTCGAAGACCGGTCGGAACTGCGGCGTCCCCGACGCCGCCACGAGGAACAGTCGATCCGGAATCGCCGCCGGCTGCGGGGAGAAGGACGCGGAAGTCACCTTTCCCCGGTCGATCCGGAAGTGATCTCCGCCCTCGAGCGCCGCACCTTCGGCGACCCGACATTCCTCCGTCTGGACTTCGTAGCCGCCCGCGGATCGGGCGGCGACGCGAAAGCTGTAGTGACCGGCCCTCCCGTTCGGAAGCGAGAAATCGAGGCGAATCGCGAAGTGGTTCGGATGTCCCCCGGACCGCCTTCGGACCTCCTTGATGGTCCCCCGGTCGCGCAGCGCGTGGTCCAGGGACGTCGACAGCGACTCGGAGACGAGCCGGAGGGCATCGAGGAAGTTGCTCTTCCCTGCACCGTTGGGACCCACGAGGAATACGAGCGGCCCCAGGTCGACCCTGCACGCGGAGATGCTCTTGTAGTTCCGAAGGGTTACCCTGCGAAGCAGCGGACCGGTCAGGTTCATGTTCCCTCCGGTGATCTCCGAAACCCGGGCTCGACTTCTGGAAATGTACGTCGTTCTCGAGTCGCGTCGATGTGAAACGCCGGCATCAGATCACCCTCCACCAGGGCGCCACGAGGACCCGCTTCGTGAACCTGTAGGTCTCCTTCCCGCCGTAGAGGAGGAGACCGCCGTCGGCGAGGTCGGGGTATTCGTCGAGGAACGCCTCGAGCCCGGCGACGTCGGAGCGCGAGATGCGTGACGAAGCCTTCACCTCGATCGGAAGGAGCCGGCGCGGCGTCTCGACGACGAAGTCGACCTCCTGCCCGCTCGCCGTCCTCCAGTAGAGGACTTCGGGCCGGCCGACCGTCAGGTCGCGCCAGGCAAGGAGGTCGACGAGGACGAGGTTCTCGAGGTGGGCGCCGCGGGGCTCGGTCTCCCCCGCGAGGTGAAGCGCGAGACCGGTGTCGCACCAGTAGAGCTTCGGCGCCTTGATGAGGCGCTTCGTCCGGTTGACCGAGTAGGCCGGGAGGCGGACGGCCTGGTAGCTCACCTCCAGGATGTTGAGGAAGCGGTGGACCTGGGGCTGGGAGATCCCGATGTCCCTCCCCAGCTCGGCCTGGTTCAGGAGCGAGCCGATGCGGAGGCTCGCGGCGCCCATGAGACGCCGGAAGTCGGCCAGGCTCTCGACGGCGCGGAGCGTCTGGAGGTCGCGCTCGAGGTACGTCTGGACGTAGCCGCCGTACCAGCTCGACCGCAGGGTCTCGTCGGTGATGCGGTGCGCCGGGGCCGGGAAGCCGCCGAGCCGAGCGGCCGAGCTCCAGGACTCCTCGGGGCCGGGGTGCGTGTCGAGGACCTGCGGCCAGCGGGAGAACGGGGCGGCGAGCAGCTCGCTCCAGGGGCCGGTCGTGCCCTCGCCGTGCCGTTCCCGTCGCGTGAACGGCCAGAGCGTGACGTAGACGGCGCGCCCCGCGAGCGACTCGCTGACCTTCTCCATGAGGAGGAGGTTCGCCGAGCCGGTCAGGACGAACATCCGGGGGGTTCGCTGGCCGTCGAGATCGACCGCCCGCTTGACGGCGATGAGGAGATCCGGCGACCGCTGGACCTCGTCGAGAACGGGAAGGGGCGCACGCTGCACGAACGCCTCGCCATCCGCGTCGGCGTGCGTCCTCAGGTCGAGGTCGTCGAGCGAGAGGTAGGGCCGCCGGGCGAGAGCCGGGAGCGTCTGGACGAGGGTGCTCTTGCCGGTCTGCCGCGCCCCGAGGACGACGACGACCGGCATGACCTTCAGAGCCCGCTCGATCGCGGTGCCCGCCGCGCGCGGAAGAACGGGCGGCTCGTGTCGCCTTACCATCTCGGTATGATAATCATACCGGCAAAGAATTCCGCGAAGGTCACGCCGGTGCCTCCGCCCGCGCGATCAGGTCGCCGAAGGCATAGTTCACGCTGCACGCGCCGAAGTCGGGCTCGCGCTGGAACGGCTTGCGGACGTAGTGGACGCGGTGCGAACCGTCGGGGAGGAACTCGACGATGGCGAGGATGAAATCGTCCGGCTTGTTGAGGCTGTAGAGGATCTCGTTCTTCGTAACGGTAATCGTCTCCGCGCCGGAGACGCGCCCCTTCACCTCGAGGAATCGGAGCTGGCCCGTCCCCGGGACGCGGCTCTCGACGTCGTAGCCGAGCTTCTCCGTCTCGCGATCCACCGGGTCGAAACCGAGGTTCCGCTCGACCTGCATGACGATCTCCCGGGCGCGTGCGGCCGAGGCCTGCGTGTCGGCTGCGTGGGTCGACGTGGGCAGAGGCCTCCCCTGGATCGCGGCGAGGAGGCCCATCGGGACGACGACGAGGCCGCCGAGGACGACCGGAGGGAGGGCCGAGAGCTGCGCCTCGCGGTCCAGCTCGGCGAGGCGCTTCTGGAGGCGGGTCTGGAGGTCGTCAGCCCGGCGGCGAGCTTCCTGTGAGTTGAGGCGGGCGCCGGCCCTGCCCGCGTGCTCCCGCGCCTTGAGCTCTTCGGCGCGGTGGTCCCACCAGGCGATCTCCTTCGTGAGGCGGTCCTTCACGGCCGCGCGGGTCTTCTCCACCCAGGCGAGCCGCCGACCGCGCACCTCGCCGGCATGCGCCGGAACGACCGTGGCGATGGCGTGACCGAGGGCGGTCTTCTCGAGGTCGCGGGTGATCCAGGCCATCTCGGGGCGGCCGAAGAGGGCGTCGACCGCCGGCTCACCGGTCGCGAGCGGGCGGTAGTCGAGGTAGGGGGCGTACTGGAGGTGCCGGGCGACGCCCTCGGAGTCGAGCTCGACGTAGAGCATCCGCCGCGAGATCGTCCGCCGTTCGCCCGACGGGAGGAGGCTCGCGTCCTGGATGGCGTGCTCGAGCGTGAAGAGGACGCGAGGGCTCCTGCCGGCATCTCGCTCGTCGACGAGGACGGTGCCGCGCCTGAGGAGGTCCCGGTGCCGCTCGAGCGTGAGGTCGAGGGCCGCGTCGAGGAGCGGGTGGCCCGGGCAGACGAAGGCGGCGAGAGGCTCGCCGGCCGGGGCGATGAGGTCTTTCTCAAAGGCGATCCGCTCGTATCGCGAGAGAACGAGCTCTCCCATGCCGATCTGCCGGTCGCGGCTCCGGACCGGGGCCGGAACGTGGGTGACCTCGTACCGCCGCGGCTCCCGCTGGCGGACGTTCCCGCCGAGGCGGCGGAAGGCCTCGAGGAAGAACGACTCGATGTAGTGGGGCTGGAGGCGCCGCGCCTCGGCGCGCTCCATCTCCTCGCGGACGCGGGCGACCCGGCTCGTGTCCATGGCGTCGTGGGCGAGCGCCCGCTCGTCGATCAGCTCCTCGAGGTGCGGCCGGTCGATCGTCTGCTCGATCGCTTTCGTGAGGCGCGCCCGGACCTCGGGCTGGTCGCCGTAGCGGATCGCCTCGATCAGGAGGTCGCGAAGCGGCTTACCGTCGAACTGGAGCTTGCCGAGGACGTCGAAGACCTGGCCTCCGAGGGCGCTGCGCGCCTCCTCGAGCTTCTCGAGGAGGGTCCGGTAGACGTCGCCCTCGCGCGTCTCGTCGGCCACGAGGTTCCAGAGGTGGCAGACCTCGGTCTGGCCGATGCGGTGGATACGCCCGAACCGCTGCTCGAGGCGGTTTGGGTTCCAGGGGAGGTCGTAGTTGACCATGAGGTGAGCGCGCTGGAGGTTGATCCCCTCCCCCGCCGCGTCGGTGGCGAGAAGGACCTGGACCGTCGGGTCGTGGAGGAAGGTCTCCTGCGCCTTGCGCCTCTCGTCGCGCCCCATGCCGCCGTGGATGACGACGACGGCCTGCGGCCGGCCGAGGAGGGTGCCGATCTGCCGTTCGAGGTAGTTGAGCGTGTCGCGGTGCTCGGTGAAGAGGACGAGCTTCTGCCGCGGAGAGGGGACGGGCTTCGGGAGTGGGCCGGCGCCGTACGGCGCGCTCTCCTCGGCGACGCTCTCGCCGAAGGAGGCGGGCGTGAAGATCTCGCCGAGGAGATTCGAGAGCTCGCGCCACTTCGTGTCGCGGCCGCTCCGGCGGACCTCGGCCGCGAGGGATTCGAGGCGCGCGAGGGTGGCGATCTCCGTCTTCAGCTCGACGATCGTCCGCGCCGCCGTGGCCTGGTCGAGGATCTCCTCCTCGGCCGCCTCCACCTCGTTCTCGGGGGCCTCCTCGAGGTCGTCGACGTCGTCGGGGTCGAGGTCGGGGCCGGCCGCGATCGCGGCAGGGAGCGCGCCGCCGCGCTGGAGGAGCTCCAGCTCGCGAAGGCGCTTCTCGAGACGCTCCTTCCGACGGCGAAGCGACTGGTAGATGGCCTCGGGCGAGGAGGCGAGGCGCCGCTGGAGGATGGTGAGCGCGAAGCCGACCGTTCCGGCCCGTTTGTCATTCGCGAGCTTCTCGGCCCGATTGAACTCCTCGCGAACGTAGTCGGTCACGTCCTTGTAGAGGCGCGCTTCGGCGTCGGAGAGCTTGTACGGCACCGTGTAGGCGATCCGCTCGGGAAAGAGGGGGCGTCCGTCGAACTTGAGGAGGCTCTCCTTGACCATCCTCCGCATCAGGTCGGAGACCTCCACCTGGTGGACGCCGTCGCGGAACCGCCCCTCGAACCGGTCGCCGTCGAGGAGCGCCAGGAAGAGCTGGAAGTCCTCCTCCTTGCCGTTGTGGGGCGTGGCCGTCATCAGGAGGAAGTGACGCGTGAGGCCCGAGAGGAGCTGCCCCAGCTTGTAGCGCTTCGTGAACTTGACCTCGCCGCCGAAGAACGTGGCCGAGAGCTTGTGCGCCTCGTCGCAGACGACGAGGTCCCATCGGGCGTCCGGCGCGGCGAGGCGGGCCTGGACGTCCTCGTTCCGGGAGAGCTTGTCGAGGCGGGCGATGGCGAGGTCGTTCTCGAGGAACCAGTTCCCGGTACGGGCCGCCTCGAGCTTGTCGTTCGTGAGGATCTCGAACGGGAGGTGGAAGCGGCGGAAGAGCTCGTCCTGCCACTGCTCGGCGAGGCTCCCGGGGCAGACGATGAGACACCGCTGGAGGTCGCCGCGGGCGATCAGCTCCTTGATGAAGAGCCCCGCCATGATCGTCTTCCCCGCTCCGGGGTCGTCGGCGAGAAGGAACCGGAGCGGCTGGCGCGGGAGCATCGCCTCGTAGACGGCCGTGATCTGGTGCGGCAGCGGGTCGACGAGCGAGGTGTGGACGGCGAGGACCGGGTCGAAGAGGTGGGCGAGGCGGATGCGATGCGCCTCGGCGACGAGGCGGTAAAGCGCTCCGTCGCCGTCGAAGCTCCAGGGGCGGCCGGCCTCGACGAGGGAGATCCGGGGCTCGTCGTGGCGGTAGAGGATCTCCTCGGCGACGCCGCCGGACGGACCGCGGTAGATGAGGGTGAGGGCGTCCGAGCCGTGCCACTCGGTGCTGACGACGGTCGCGACGGCGTCGGGGAGGATTCCGCGGACCGCCGCCTGCGGCTGTAGGTCTTCGAGCTTCATCGCCACCCCTGAGTCCGTCGTCGACATTCGATCCGGGGTCGGTGGTCGCCTTCGGCATTGTCGCCGCCGAAGGCCGGGGAGGGAACCCGCGAGGCCGAGGGAATAGGCTCGCGCCCGCAGCAATGTGCGCGGGCACCGGGACAGATGACGTCCGGGTCCGGCTCGGGCGAAGTCTGGCGACCTCTCCCTGCTACGCTCCTCGCGGGAGACGGAAACATGCGCAAGCCTCTGCTCGCACTCGCGGCGTGCGTGTCGTTGTCGTGGCCGGGCCGCGCGCCCGCGGAGGGCCTCGCGGCCGGGCGCCTCGCCGACGCGCTCGAGGTCATCCGGACCAGCTTCCTTCGGGAGATGTCGCGAGAGGAGCTGGAGGAGCACGCTCTTCGCGCCGTCCCGAAGGAGCTCGACCCCTACTCACGATACCTCGACGCCGGCGAGTGGGCCGACTTCGACGATCGGACCTCCGCTCGGTTCTGCGGCGTCGGCATCACGTTCGGAATCGACGGCGAGGAGCGCCTCCCCTTCGTCGAGCGGCTGCTCGTCGGGTCGGGCGGCGCCGAGGCGGGCGTCCGGGCAGGCGACCGGATCGCCGCCGTGGACGGCCGGTCTCTCGCGGACGCGACGCTCGACGAGGTCCGGTCGCAGCTCGTCGGACCGGCCGGGAGCTTCGTGGAGCTGGCCGTCTGCCGCCACGGCTCGACGATGGCATCGACGATTCGCGTCCGGCGCAGGCCCTTCGCGCTCCCGAGCGTCCGCGGCGTCCGGCGGGATCGGGACGGAAGATCCGACTACCTCCTCGACGCGCGCCTCGGCATCGGATACGTCCGGGTCTCGCGCCTCGCCGAGGACACGGTCCGCGAGGTCGAGCTGGCCCTCTCGGAGCTCGAGCGCCGCGGCGTGCGCGGGCTGGTCCTCGACCTGCGCGAGAGCGAGGGCGGGCTGATGGAGGCGGCCGTCGGGGTGGCCGACCTCTTTCTGCACGGCGGGCGGATCCTGAGCACCGTCACGCGTACGGAGACGCGGCACTACGACGCGGCTCCCGGCGCCTGCACGGATGCGCACCTCGTCGTCCTGATCGACTCCGGCACGGCCTCCTCCTCGGAGTTCCTCGCGGCCGCGCTGAAGGACAACGGGCGCGCTCTCTTCGTCGGGCAGAGGACTCTCGGGAAAGGTCGAATCCAGGAGCGGATCGCGCTCGGCGAGGGGGGCCTGATCCTGACGACCGGTCTCCACGTGCGCCCCAGCGGGACGAGCCTCGACCGCTTCGCCGACGGACCGGACGTGGCCGGTGTGAGCCCCGATCCCGGACTGGAGGTCGTGGTCGAAGGGGCCGAGCGAGAGGAATGGTCGCGCCGGGCGTTCCTTCGCGACGCGCCGATCGCGTTCGACGAGACGACCGGCGGGACCGAGCCGGACCGGATGCTCGAGGTCGGGCTGAAAGCACTGGCCGAGCTCACGCGGAGGACGAACCCGCAGCGACCCTGACGGCGAGTGCCTCGAATCGCCCTCGGCGGCAACGAATGCGGCTCGAGGGTCACCTACGGACCCCCGGATCGGGAACGGACCCACGCCTATAGAGCGGCTGGGTCAATGGTTCGCTCTCATTTTGCGACGCGACGCCTCCCGGCGCTCGAAACGCCCGGTCGGCGGGCCGTCTCCAGCGGCACACGTCCTGCTTCGATCTCGCCGCGTGTTCTGCGCTGCCCATCCAGAAACGACACGAACCCTGCGGAGGAACTCGATGAAGGTGTCTCGACCGGTCGCCGTCCTCGCCCGCACGAGCGCTCTGGCGCTCGCCCTCGGCCTCGCCCTCCCGCCCGCGCCGGCGTGAG
>CAZWRQ010000109.1:0-15241 GCA_964636395.1 uncultured Holophagales bacterium | reverse complement strand
CGGCCACCCCGACGGTCGCTCGGTCGTCAAGGACGGACTTCGTCGGACGCTTACGAATGGCCTGAACAGGGATTACGACAGTTCGTCGTGGGCCTTAGCTAGGGCTTCGGCACGAGACCCCCGCCACGCGAATGGCCTGAACAGGGATTACGACAACTGCGCCTTGCCGTTCCAGTGCCAGCCGACCACCCCCGCCACGCGAATGGCCTGAACAGGGATTACGACTCGCGTAGCCGGGCTCGGAGAGGCACCGCTCGGCGACCCCGCCACGCGAATGGCCTGAACAGGGATTACGACTGCACGGCAGGACCGGGGGGCCCAGATGCGGGCGGCCGCCCCGCCACGCGAATGGCCTTGCGATTCAGGCGAGGATGGACGGTAACATCGGCTTTCGAGGCAACACGGGCGGTATTTCTAATTGACGCCGGACACGACCGCCTCCGGGTCCTCGTCGCGGAGTACGGCGAGGCGATGGTGAGGCCGGTTCGTCCGGCGTCGCAGGTGAACGGGACGCTCGCCGCCCGCTGCCGGGCGTACGAGATCGGCCACGGCTCGGGGCCCGCTCTCCTCGAGATGCTCTCCCTCGACGCCGCCACTGCCTCCCCGGACTGGCTCCTGCGGGCGATCGTCGGGGCGTCGCCGGGGCCTCCGGCGCCGGGCACGACGGGAGGGTGAAGGGGAGCGGCGGCGCGGCTTGCGCGGCTCCTCACTGCGGGTCCACGATCGAGCAGGAGGAGGAGAGATATGACGGTGGGAGTCGAGCCCGGCCGCGCCAGGAGGCGCCCGTGAAGAAGAAGTCGGCTCTCCTCGAGCTCATCAACGAGTTCGAGGGTCTTCGCCAGGTAGTCCTCCTGTGCCTGAACGGGAGCCTCGACATGGCGATGACGCGCCTCGGGAAGACGCTGGAGGAGATGCTCCGGATGCTCCTGCTGGCGCACGGCGTCGTGCCGAAGGAGAACGCGGCCCTCGACGCGCTCCTGGGCATGTACAAGGAGCACGTAGACGCGGACCCGCGTCTGCTGACCCACGCGCACGCTCTCCGAGGTTTTCGGAACGCGGCGACTCATACCTCTGCCCAGTTCCGGACGGAGGACGTCCACAACGCCCTCGTTTCGTTCCTGGCGGTCGTGTCGTCGAGCACGTTCCTCGAGCGGTTCGAGCGGGAGGCGCGGGTCGCCGAGCGGGCGCTGGTCTACCTCAACGGGCACCCGCGGGCGCTGGAGGACACGGAGCGGGTCATCGAGAGGATCCAGTACTTCGACACCGTCGAGCGCATCTACGAGGTGCTCCACCAGGGCGTTCTCGAGGAGGTGGCGGAGTCCGGGCACGTGACGATCGAAAACCTCGGCCTCGATCACGAAACCGTCTGGCCGTACCTCCGGGACAGCATCCTCGGTGCGAAGAACGTTCGCTCCGTCACCTGCCGGATGCTCATCGTGGATCCGGAGGACGAGAGAATCCGGGAGATGAGCTCGGAGCAGGTCTCCGTCGAGATGGCCAGCCTGGTCCTCCAGAAGTGGAGGAGGTACTCCGAGAGGTACGGGCAGGAGCTCGCCGAGAGAGACGTCCGCGTCGAGTACCGGCGGAATCCGATCCTGCCCGTCGTCCACGGCTTCGCCCTCAACAGGAGGAAGCTGTTCTGGTCCCTGTGCCGGCTCGACGCGGGCCGCTACCTGCGCGGTGGCGACGGCTTCTACCATTACTGCAGGGCCGACCCGGACGACCCGGTCATCTCGCACTACTTCGATGTCTTCGGAGACTGGTTCGACTACTCCTGGGCCGTCGCGAGGCCGGCATGAGCGCGGTCACCGTGATCGGACACCGCGGGGCCGCCGGACTGGCGCCCGAGAACACGGTGGAGGCGTTCGAGCGTGCCTGCGCGCTGGGGCTCGAGTGGGTCGAGACCGACGTCCGGAAGACGCGCGACGGAGTCCTCGTGCTGCACCACGACCTCCTGGTCGGGGGCCGGCGGATGCCCGAGGTCGACTGGGCCGACCTGGGCTCCCTCGCCCCCGCGGTCCCGACGCTCCGTGCCGTCCTCGAGGGCTTCGGCGATCGGCTGCGCTTCAACCTGGAGCTCAAGACGGCCAGCCTCGCCGCCGAGGTCGCCGGAATCCTCTCGGAGACCGTATGCGGGACACGCGCACTGATCTCCTCGTTCCACCACCGCGAGCTGCTGGCCTCGAAGGCGCTCCTTCCCGACGTGCCGCACGCTCCGCTCATCTCGGAGCGGCCGCTGTCGCTCGCAGACTGGCTGCGGCCTTTCGGGGCGTTCCCGCTCGTCGTGGCCGACGCCGAGTTCGTGGACCGCGACCTCGTCCTCGAGGCCCGGTCCGCCGGGACGGACGTGTGGGTCTACAACGTCTCGGTTCCCTGCATCGGCGAGCTCGTGGAGGCGGGTGTCCTCGGGTTCATCGTCGACGATCCGGGACCCGTGCGTGAGGTCCTTCGAGGGTCCGGGTCCCCGGGGTGACCGAGCGAGGGTGCGGCGAGGGGGGCGCGCGTCAGGTCAGCCGGGGTATCCCCGGAGAACGACGGCTCAGAGGACGTTGCGGGCGGCGCACGCGAGCGACGTGCCGGAGACACAGGAGTCGTTCGGACGATGCATACTTCAACGCGCGACGGGAGGGGGCGACGTGGTTCAATTCCTTTACCGTTACGTGGGCTACGGCACGCGGTTCACGCGAGGAACGGGCCTTCGACCCGTACCCCCAGGTGTTTCCTCGCCCGTGTGGGTCAAGGATGAGGGGACGCTCTACGAGAACGAGATCGTCGTCGACGTCGGAAGTGTTTGTCTCGGCTATGGAGGATGCTCGCTCCCGGTCATCGATCACCACTTCCCTCGTTTCGATGGCAACTTCCCGTCGGCAACTGCCGGCGTTCTGCACAGCGCCAGCACCATCCGGTCCACCTTCGAGAAACGGATCGAGAGCGACACCGAGCAGTTCATATGGCTCGTCACCCATAAGACCCCGGACTTCGATGCCTGTGCGGCCCTCTTCATCGTCCGGAGCATTCTCGACCCCGCGCTGTCGCCCGAGAGCCGATGTCCCTTCGACGCCGATTCTTGGGCGGAAAGGGGGATCGCGCCTGGAGGATGGACCGGAGACAGGCCGATTGACTGGTACGGCTTTGACGCTGGTCGGGAGGCAGACGACGCGTATCGGTGGCCGATCCTGCTCGCGTCGGTGGCGTCGCATGTCGACCAGGGACGTCCGATGACTTGCCTCCGGCATCGCGCTCTTCACTCGATTCTCTACGCGGCGCAGAAGCGAGGGAGACCGATCATGGCTGACGCGGGATGGAGCTTCTTCGACGCGGTCCGGCAGAGGATGCTCCCGCCGAGGCGTTTGAATCCACTCTTCGACTCGGTTTTCGAGGACGAGCCCGAGTATTCCCCGGAGCTTGCGTTGCTCGACCTGGAATCGGAGCGGTACGCGCGGGATGTGAGGCGCTCCCGCCGCTGCATCGTGACCGTCCGGAACGAGGACTTCGAATCCTGGTTCTCCAGCGAAGCCAAGGACACGCCGTTCCTCCGGGAGGAGAACGGACGCCTCGAAGTCGATCCCAGACACCTGCGAACAGGCGTTCCCGCGACTGCGCAAGTGGACGGCATCTACCTCCGCGATCCCGAGTCGATCCTCTTCAAGGAATGGGCTCGAGATGACCGCGAAAACTCGTCCCTCGGGGCCGGCTTTCTCTTCACGGCCGTCGCTCGTTCGAACGAAAGGCCGGACGCCTTCAACCGAACCGGGTACATTTTCGCCCTGGACCCAGAGCGCGCCGGAAACCGGCATATCTACAACGTCTGGGCCCGACTTCAGGCGATGGAAATGATGTCGGAAGGCCGTCTCGTGGCAGCGCCGCCTCCGGCTCGCGCGGATTTCATCGGGAGGGAGGTCGGCGCCGACCCCTGGTACGACGGGAATGCCTACCGGGCCACGATCATCGACACGCCGCGCTCCGGATCGCGTCTCGAGTCGGGAACGGCGAGCGACCTGACCGACGACCCAGTCGCCAGGATCGTGCAGGAAGAGCTCGAGGATCAGGTCTTCGAGACGCCCGTCTGCTGGAAGGACCTCGAAACGTCGAATCCAACACCTGATCCTGAGCCGCTGACGGTGTCGCAGCTCGGCGACCCGTCGCTCTTCACGGCCACTCCGGTCACTGAGCTCGAAGGTCTTTCTCTTCAGGCCGGAACCTTTCGAATGGCGGCAGTCCGCCTCTCCGAGGGCTCGGATTTGCTGCAGGCGTCGTTCTCGCTCCAAATCGCCAAGCGGCTGTGGGCCGTGCTCGAACCTGCAGGCGTGAGCTCTGTACCGGCCGATTTCGCGACTCGGCACGTCGTCCGTCGTCCTGATCACCTGATCGCGTGGAGCCGCCACGGGATGGTGATCGGGTTCCTTGCGAGCGCCGAGAAGAGAGTGAACCAGCTCTTCGCCTCCCTGCAGGAGTACGCGTGGCTCATCTCGGCCATGCACCGCCTGGTCGAGGACGTCGGGGCGGAAGTGTCCTTGGGTGTGGAGAACCTGGATGAACGCAGGAGAACTGGCCACCAGCTCTTGAGACTCGTCACGAAGCTGAAGCTTGCCGTCGCGGCACCCGATGGGGTCGCACTCCGCAGGCTTTTCGAGGACACGCGCTTCGAGGAAGTCGCCGAGATGCTGAACCACATCAATGACCAGATGTTCGCGGACCAGGAGCGGCGCCGAGACGAGGACCTTCAGATAATTCTCGGCGTGGGTGCCTCGATAGCGATTCTCGTGAGCCTGTGCCAGATCACTCCGCCTGCACCCGGCTTCTTCTGGGAGCATCGAGGTTGGTTTCTTCTTCTGGGGTTCCTGCTCTTCATCGCTCCGGCCGCTCTGGTGCTCTGGCAGTTGAAGCTCCGGGGTCGGAAGCGCTCGAAGAGCAGTGAGCTGGTCGAGGCAAGTCAGAAGATGGCAGCCGTCGGTCCGGCAAGGACGAGTCCGAGTAAGCGAACACACGCGTTGACGGAATCCTGCTTGACTCCTCCTTCACTGCCTGCGGGGGCATCCCGATCTGCGCGATCCGAGCGCCAGGAGTCGAACCCGCGATAGATGTAGCGGTCGGACGTTGGGGATAGGCAGCGCCCGAGTCAAGAGGGGAGCTTCTTGAGGTTCTTACTGCGGGGCCGGTCTCGGCACCGGGATCGGGAGCACCGCCTCGACCTTCATGATGCGTTTCCACTCGGACGGAAGGTCGCCGAACGCGACGCGCATTCCGTCCACGGCGGTCTCCCCGTAGAGGTAGCGGCGACCGCTGCCGTCCGAGGCGAGGGCCGTATCGAAGCCGTCGGCGGCGCCGAGGCCGGCAAGGAGGGCATCGTCGGCCGCAAGGCCGACGGCGACGTGGTGAGTGACGCCGTCTTCGGGGTCGTCCAGCCGCAGGAAGATGAATGCCGTGCTGAACCCCAGGTAGGAGAGGAGCGCAGCGCAGAGGATGGACGTGCAGTCACAGTCTCCGACGCGGTCGTGCACGGTCTCGAGGGCGAAGCGGCCGTATTCGTCGAACGGCCCCCCAGCCAGCTCAGCGGTCGAGTCCTCGTCGTATTCGTAGCGGATGGCGTCCTGTACGAAGCCGAGGACCATGTTCGCGCAAGCGAAGGGTGTCAGTCCCCGCTCGGCGGCGACGCTGGCGAGCTGGGTGCAGAGTCGGAGGAGCTCGTCTCGGCCCACGCCGTCGACGGGATCGCGGTCGGCGAGGATCGCGGCGAAAAGGTCGTTCCGGAACAGGCGCCCCTCGGCATCCCGGTTCGCCTTGCGGAGGCGCTCGAGAACGTCGCCCGGAATGGCAACGCCGATCGGATACCTGGTTCCGTCCGGCAGCGTCAGGTCGTAGATCGGGGCCGCTCCGGGGTCGGGGCCGACGATCTCTCCCGGCTCGGCGGGCTTGAGGATCCAGGAAGGGAACCTGGGTTCCCAGCGCCGCGTCGTGAAGTCCACCCGGGGCTGGAGGGCCGCGAGGCAGAACGAGGCCGCGAGCGTGCCGACAGCGAGGAGGACGAGCGCCGGACGGATGGGCTCGGAGATGTAGTAGAGCGCGGCGGCGAGGATCGCAGCGGAGAGGAGACTGATACTGCGATCCCAGCGCCTGAGCCCTCCCGATTCTCGTGAGAGGGCGAGGAGAGCCTCGATTCCACAGAGCCGAAGGACCGGCCCCGGGAGGCTGAGGGCCAGGGTCAGCGGGACGACCGTGAGGGCGATAGGAACGAAGAGGATCGCTCTCACGTCGAAGAATGACGGGCTGGAAAGTGCGAGGTAGCCGATCCAAAGAAGCTCGAGAGCACCGCCGGCGAGGAAACCGACGATCGCCCGTTCGCATCGCCGGAGGGGTTCAGGTTCGTAGTCCGGCGGGATCCTCACGCGGAGGCCCCACCCCTGCAACGTATCGCCGATCACCGCGAGCCTCCGTCGTCGAACCGGGTCGGAAGGAATGCCTTCTCCTTGGTCCTATGCGCCTGCTGTCTATTCCAGGCGCGCCCGAGCCGGGAGGAGGGGTTATCGCGAGTCGGGTGCTCCAGGATGGCTGTTGCGGAGAGCCCGGGTTGAACCTGGCAGTGAACGCTGATCCGGCCCCTGCCGAGATCGTTCCCGCCGGCCTGGTCAGCGGCAAGGGGGTCGTCCGGGCCGGATGCGACGATCGAGTGGAGGACCGGCACGTTGGGAACAGGGATGGCGAGAGAGGGGACGGAGAGGCCCGTCCATGCTTGCCACAGGGACGACGCGTGGAGTGGCGCTCCAGCAAGGACGGCATTGAGCCGAGTGGAGAGACGCAACTCTACGTCGAGTCGGGCCTCCGCGAGCCGGCGGGCGGCCTCGAGGAAGCCGAAGGCGGACGACGTCGTGCGCGTCGTGACGTCGAGCAGAGCATCCGCCTCGGGCAGCGCGAACGGGCGCCTCCAGACCGGGCCTGGAACGGAGGGGTCTCGGTCGGGATCGACCCGCTTGAATGGCCGGACAGGATCGGGAAGTCCCTCTGCGGTAGGGGCGACTGGATCGACGTCCAGGGCCGTGAGCTGATCGAGGTCGTCGCCCGGCCTCCCTGCGGCGGCCCCGCCGAACGCGCGTGCGAAGTCCGAGGCAATCTGTTCAGCTGTCGCGGGGAGGAGCGTTTCGAGCCTCGAGGCTTGAAACTGCCCGAGGAGTCGACTCTCGAGCTTTTCGAACCTCTCGGCGGCCGTCGCGAGGAGCGAAGAGAAGGCGCCAAGGGCTTCCTGAGGGCGAACGAGGTCGGTGAGGCCCTTTGGCGGCTTCGCCGTGCCCGCCTCGGGACGGTCGAGCCGGACGACGAAGGCCGAGGGGAGGGGAGGTGTGTCCCCGGTTCCACTCAGGAACCATTCGAGGCACGCGACCATCGACTGGCACATCGCACGGTGCGAGTTCCGCTTCCGGAGGTCATCTTCTTCGGAGAGAACCTGCCGGTACTGCTCGATCCAGGTAACCGCGAGGTGGAAGAGCCGGCGCCGGACTCCGTCGACGTGTAGCAGGAAGAGCGTGGCTCCGCCGGCGAGAGCGAGAAGGAGGCCGATCCCGAGACGAGCGAGAGGAGATCCGACAGGCCCCGATCCGAGCGGGGCGGACAGGGCTGCGCCGAAGGAGATCGCGGCCACCGGTAAGAGCCGGAGGAGCACGGCAGCGGGGCTGGGAACTGCGGCGAGCGCCTCGGTCAGGCGAGCGCGGTGCTTCGGCAGTCTCGAACGGCCGGCCGCTCGCGAGCGTCCGAGGCCCGAAGGCGAAACGGCCTCGGCCTTCTCGATTCGCCCGACCTGGGACTCGAACGCCCTCCGCAAACGTCCGAGAAACGCGAGTGCGGCCCGGTGAGGCTGATTCCCGACGGGAGGGGCGAACGCCCTCTCGAACACGGAGTCGAGGCCGAGCGACACTCCCTCGAGCAGGGCGACGGCGATGCGGCGACCCTGCTCGGCCACCTCCCGCTCCCGCCTCGGAATGAAGCCGGACTCGATGGCCATCTGCAGCTCGTCGAGCGCGCCATTCCAGTCCTCCAGGGCGATCCCGCGAAGCCTCTCGGCACCGTAGACGTCTATGAGGCGCTCCCACGAGCGCGAGCTGAAGATGGGCGTGTAGAGCCCCTTGAGCCTCTCGACGTCGAAAGCCGAGGCGCGCCGGCTGCCAGACTGCTTGGCCTCCGGAGTCCAAGGTATTTGCAGTCTCCCGGTCTCCTTCGTCCAGACATGGTCGAACGTTGTCTGCTCGGCGTCGAAAAGGAGGCTCTCGAGCTCTTCCGGGACTTCGAGCCGGGCGCACTCCGCGGTCGTGGCGAGCGCCTGCTGGCCATGAAGCGCCTTGAAGACCCGACCGCAGAAGCGCGCGGCAAGCAGCCAGGCGAGGCGCCGCACGGGACTGCGCACCGCGTAGGCGCCGACGGAGGCGAACAGCCCGGTATCGGAGTTCGTGGCCGCTCCGTCGAAAGGGCTCGTGGCGCCGGGCGCTACGTCCCGGTGGCCGCTGACGAGCGATCTCGTCAGCGAGAAGGTGGCGAGCGCGAGAAGCGAGGACTGTTCCGCGTCGCCGGAGGCCGCGCCGCCGAGCGTCTCCTCTCCCAGCAGCAGGATCGGCCCCGCGACGATCTCCCGCACGCCGGGTGACTCGACGAGGGCCTCGAGGTCGAGGAGGCCTCGAGCTGCCAGAGCCCGGGAGACCTCTTCATCCGGGTCGCCCTCACGAGGACGCGCTCGGGCTCCGGTCAGGCAGGCGACATGTACCCGCCATCGATCAGCCGCGCCTGCGTCACGGAGGTCCGCGACGCCCCGCAACAGCCCGAGGAGCCGAGCACCGGAGTCCGGGTCCGCGAGCGAGCAGGCCACGACCATCCGAGTGTGGATGCGCGTGTTCCGCGGAACATGGGGTGTGTGATCCCCGCGGCTGAGGCTATCGAGAACCGGCCGTCCCGCACCGCGCGCGATGGCCTCCCGGGCGAGGCCGGCGACGGCCTGGCGATCCAGGTCCGGCCCGCGAGGCACGGGAGAAGCTGGCTCGCGGTCTCCGCCGAGGGGAAGGGGCGTCGTCCAGGCCGGGAACCGGATGTCCCAGTAGTCGGCCTCTCCCGGCGCCGGGCCGGCGCCGCCCCAGAGGAACACGGTTCGCTCGACGTCCGGCTCGGCCACGTCAGCGAGGAGGTCCTGGAGCTCCCCCAGCCCCTCCGCCGCGCGCTCGTCGAGCGCGACCATGGCGAAGAGCTGGATGGCCTCCCCGGGCGGTCTGCCGCTGGTCGAAACCACCGGGTCGACCTCAGCTCAGGGCGTCCCACTCGCTGACGATCTGGAGGATTTCCCGCCAGGCGGTCTTCGTCGGGTCGTCCTTCGCTTTGCCGATCCAGGCCTCGATCCGGGCCCTGAATGAAGCAACGGCCGCTTTCAGTTGGGGTTCGGAGAGTTGCGCCGCGAGGCGGTCCTCGAAGTCCTTCACCCACTGTTGAGCGGCCTCCAGAGAGGCGTTGTCGCCCTGTGCCGAGAAGGCATCGATCGCCTGAACGAGATTCGTGCCGAGCCGGACGGGCTTCGCCGTGATGACGGTGGCAGGGTCCAGAGCGGCGAAGAACGGCCAGAGCCAGAAGCCGGAGCGTTCCACGAAGAAGAGGCCATAGGCGAGCTGAGCGGGCGTGTTACCGCTGGCCGACCTCATCCGGACGTTGTCGATCTCGACTTGGGGGAACAAGAGCGAGACAGCGAGGGCGCGCGCGAACGCCACCTTGTGCACGTCGACGACTCCGCGATGAGCGGTCGGCGCGAGCCACTCGTCAGAGCCGGGGAAGCAGCTGAAGAGCCGACGAAGGGGGACCTGCTTTGGGGGCGAAAGGCCGGCTACCTCTCTCTCCCAGGACTGGTACTCGGGCTCGAGGACGTCTCGAACGAGGTCACAGCCGGCCATGGCCACGGGGAGGGTCGTGGAGAAGAAGTTGATCCGGTTCGTTTCCTGGTTGTCCGACACGTGCAGCGTGGCTCCCCCGAATACGTTCTGGTCCTTGAGGATCTCCCGGGTCGGGGCGTCGAGGCCTCCGCAGAAGATCAGGGTCGAGGGGGCTGTCCGGAGGTGGTTTCGCATGCCGGAGAGCCTCATCTGCGGCTGTAGCTGACGGAAATAGGAGACGGCCAGCCCGCTGGCCGGGCCGGTGCCGGCGTCTCCCTTCTCGAACAGCGCTGACGGCGTCAGCTTCCTCACGGCCTCGAAGAGGGGAGAGACCCGTGAAGCGAGGTCTCGCGCGATGTCCAGCGAGGCCGGGCGCGCGGCGGATCCCGGAAGGTCGGCCAGGTCGAGCGGGTTCCAGCCGTCCCGCGTCATCGCTGCGACCGTCGCGGGAACGGTCGGGGTGTTCTGCGCCGTCCAGCCCTCCCGCCAGGCGCCGTCCAGGACGTTCGTGGAGCAGATGTCGGCCACGGATTCGGATTGACCGGTCTCCTCCCGGAAGAGGGCCGTCTGGAGGGTCTGAATCTTCTTCTCGAGCGCGGCGACCGAGGCGGGAAGGTCGCTCGAAACGAGCTGGCGGAGCTTCTTCGAAAGTCTGCCCGCTTCCTCCTCGAGTCGAGCGAGCACCCGATCCGTCATGACGTTTCGGGCCTTCTTCACCACGACGACGTCGGCCTCGTTGAGGAATGTCGCGTAGAGCAGGGCGACTCCATCCGCCCTGAAGCTGTCCGCCAGGGAATCGATGGCGCCGCCCTTCGTCACACAGTCAGTGACTCTGGGCTTGAGCGAGGCCCACTGGCTGGAGATGCCGTCGAACTCCGGGTCGACCGAGCGTCGGCCTTCGTCCCGGAGCAGCGATCTCTGGAGCTGGACCTCCCGAGAGAAGTCCTCGAGGAAGTCGAGCGCTCCAACCCCCCGGTGGCGCTCGTCGGCAAAGAGCTCTCGAACCTTCTCGACGACACCAGGCCAGATGCTGTCGAACGCGGCCTGGACGTTTGGGGCCAGGGCGGCTTCGACCGCCGCCATGCGTTTCGCCGGGAGCGAGTCGCCGAGCGCGAGGAGGTCTGCCGCGTTCCTGTAGCGTGTCTTCGCGTCCTTCAGGACGGCGACGTCCGCGTCGTAGTCCCGCGGTCCGAGGGGCTCGCCCGACTTGCATCCCGGCCGGCGCGAGACGATCTCGCGAAGCGTGTCGAACGAAATCCGGTTCTTGACGAGTGCGCTCGCGATCGCGTCGTCCGCGAGATCGCCGCTCGAGAGGTGGCGAGCGACGTTTCGCGCGAGCTCGTACGCAAGAAGGTCCGACACCTCATGGAACGGGAAGTGCGCCTGGGCCATCCCGGGAACGCAGAACGCCATCCGGACCCCCAGCTCGGCCCCGTGAGTCAGGTCGGTCCTCCAGTTGTTCATGATGCCGGCGTAGTCGGGCGAGGAGCCGCCGGCCGCCTTGAACGAGAAGGCGGTCATCATGAAGCCGAAGCGCGCCATGAACGAAGTGACGTGCTCGTGGCTCGGGAGGCTCAACGCGCCGTCCGACCGGTGCGAGCCGAGCAGGTAGCACTCGTCGAAGGGTTCTCGAACGTTACCGATGACGCCGAACGGGTAACGGACCTCGCCCCTCTGCCCGACGCCTTCGGCCGTTCCCGACATGAACGCGTTCAGCTCCCGGAGCGCCGCGTAGGTGTTGATGCGCAGCTCCCGCCTCTTCCGGGGAGGGAGGTTCGGAAGCCCGTCCAGGACGGCCACGAAGCCATAGACCCCCGTCTCGCTGGGGAAGAGACGCCGAAAGAGGAAACAGAGATCGAGCGTCATCCCCGAGCCGGTGCCGCCGGAGACGGACGTGAAGACGTAGACGACGGGAGTCGGATTGACCGTCTGGGAGGAGGTCGCCGCCGTCGTGATCTGGGTCTTCTTCTCCTCGATCTTCTGTTGGACTGTCGTCAGGTTGGCCATCAGCGCGAGGCGGCCGAGGTTCCTGTATCCGGAGGCTCCATCGGCGATCGCGGGCGCCGGAAAATTCGGGACGAGCCAGTCCTTGAAAAACGGGTCTGCTCCGAGGCCCCGGTAGAAGCCCGCGAGGTCGCCGACGCCGAGGTGGAACCACTCTTGATTCCGGGCGAGCGCCTGGGGGCAAGCCTGTTGGTCGGTGTCGAACGCGAGAAAGGCGTAGAGGGGATTGAGGCTGGATGCACCGCCCAGCCCGGCTGTTGGCTGCTGCGGAAGGACGTAGGAGCTGAACAGCTCTTTGATCTTGGCGACCGCGTGCCCGCCGGTCCCGCCGAGGCCCACGAACAGAGTCGGCCTGTAGGGAAAGGAGCCCTTGAAATCGGCTTCGGTGCGGACGGGCTCGGAGACGGCCGGATCGTCGAAGTCGAGGAAGTCGCTGGTCATTTCGTCCTCCGCAAAACAGGTCAGTCGTCGATCCGGGTCACGAGCACCCGAGGGGGAAGGTACCGGAAGAAGGTCGGCGCTCCTCCAAGGCCTCCCCCGTATCGGAAGAGCCGATTCGCGCCCATTGTCTCTCGCAGGCCGCACGGCTCGAAGGCGGCCTCCTCGGGGACCGTCCCGTCGTAGAAGGCCTTCTGGAGTCCCGACGTCGTGCTCGATTCGAGGAACAGGACGGGGGGCATTCCGGAGAAGACGAAGAGGACGTCTCCGGCCGGTCCGTCACCCTTGCGCAGGGAATATCGGTCAAGGACGCTTTGGAGGGTGACGGTCGACCGATCGAACGGGATCAGCCAGCTCCGCAGACCGGCAGACAGCCTTACCTCTCGCGGTCTGGCCCCCTCCTCCCACCGCTGCTCGAAGCGAATCGCCCCGCACGGCGAAGGAAAGACGAGGAGACAGAATGCCCACAGGAGCGCAAGGGCCCCCGCCACCACGAAAAGCCAGTTTCGAAGCAGGAACCAGCTGCTCCAGAAGCCGCCGATGACCCCGATCGCAATCGCCTGCTCGCTCTCCGGCGGCGAGCCGGGCCAGTCGTTGACAGGGCGAAGCACGAGCCGGCCGCGGTGCGTGATCGGCGTGACGTCACCGGGCACGACGATGCGCAGGGTGTGGGAGCGGGAGACGTCGAAGGCCCTGGGCTTGGCTTCCGGAATCCGAGGGACTGGAGACTGCTCTTCGTCGAGAAAGAGGACGGGGCGAACGACACCGCCTTCGGCAGCTCCGGGCGGTGTATCCCACGCGACGGCGAGGCTGAAGGGCTCGGCGGCCGCAGGCCGGTAGGAGCCTTCGAAGGACACCGTGTAAGGCTTGGGAACGGCGCGGTAGAGAAGCCACGCATTCGCAGCCGCGACGAGAAGCGAAAGCAGCGCGAGAACGCCGAATATCCGCGACGCTACGCGTCTCTGGTCTCTGCGAATCGATGCCGTCGTCGTGGCGTCGCGTTCCACGAGGCCGGGAGGTGGCAGGGCTGCCTGGCCGGCGTCAGTGCTCAACCCGAGCTCCTCGCAGCGATCGGAGAGCGGCGCCTTCCCGGGGAACGCCGCCGAGGTTAACCCGTGTGGCGGTCCCGGAGGGATCACGAAGGACGAGTCGGAAGGAGGGACGGAGGTCTACCGTCCGCGTGAGAACTCCGGAGCGCGCCGACACGCTGGACCGCGCCATCGGGGTAAGGTCGACCGCTGCGAGCGCCGTTCCGAAGGGCGTATCGGACCCGAGCGGAATCGAGCCGCGATACGTGGCCTCGCCCGGACCCGGCGGGAGAAGCCTCATTTCGGCGCGCAGCGGCGTCCGGGAGGACGCGGGCGTGAGCGTGAGAGTGAGGACCTCCGGAAGCGAGGCGAAGACCCCTCCGCCGGGTACCGCCTGCCCGGTGTCCGTCGACACGAGGAGGAGCTCGAGCTCGACGGCGTCGCCCCGCCCAGTCGTCCTTACCCATTGGGGAGAGCGGAGACTCCACTGGTACCGCGGACGGACGAGGAGACGGCCGGAGACGACGGCGCCGGCGTCGGTCCGGTACGTCCACTCGCCCCCGCCGTTCACGACGCCGGCCCACAGCCCGCGTCGGCCCTCGAGCCGATGCTGGCGTCCGCCTTTGGACAGCTCAAAAGACGTTCCTTCGCCCTCGGTCCGGACCACGAGCGCGAATGCGCGCGATTCGGTGGGCAGGGCGAGCCCGAGTGCCCCGGGGGCGACGGGGTGCTCGTCGAGCTGGAACCAGTCCGCCAGTGCGCCAATGAACTCACCAGCAAGATCACGGGCGTCCTGGCAAACCGCCACGTGTGACGCCCATGGCCCACAAGGCTCCTGACCCGCGAGAACGTCGCCGACGTCATTGTCGAGCCCTGTCGCGCTCGAAGCGAGGAAGACCGGTGCCCAGAGAGGGCAGACGCCGGGGCCTTCGCCTTCCCAGGGGTATCGATTCGAAAGGATGGCCTCCCGGGCGCGGGAGATTGCGCGTGCGGCCTCGGCCCTGAGCGAAGGGGCCAGCTCGAGCCGTTCCACGCCCAGGGGCCGGGTATCGAACGGCCGATCCTGCCCCTGGAGGCGGATACGTCTGAGCTTCCCTGCGGCCGCATCGGCGACCACCGTTCGGAGTTCAGGCGGAAGCGATTCGGCGAGGCGCATCCGCTCCCGAAGGTCGACGAGCGGCGAGAAGAGAGGGTGAAGGTCGAACAGGCCATCGGTCATGAAGACGACGGCCGGAGGACTCTCGAGGCCGCTCACGAGCTCCGAGACGGCGTCGATGGCAGCGAGGTAGTCGGTGTCCTTTCCGGTTCTCGGATCGGGCCCCTCGCTCCCGAGGAATCTCCGCGCGACGGACTCCATGAGGGAGTCGGCATCGCCAGAGACGTCAAGCCACGGATCCCCGTCTCCCCGCCAGTCGACGATCTGAGCGAGAGTGGAAAAGAGGACTACGGCGAGCTTCGCCTGATCGCCGCTCCGAAGCACCTCTCTGGACAGATCCCTGTAAACCCGGAAGAACTGGGTGACGGCCTCCGCCTGCAGACGGCCCGGATCCGACGACTGCATGCTGCCGGAAATGTCCAGGACGAGGACGGCGTGGGGTGAGTGGAGCCCCTTGTATCGAGCGGGCGCCGGAGGGCCGGTCAGGGAACCCTGCCCGCCGAGCGGCGACGTCTCCGGGTCCTTCATGTACTTCAGGACGCGCACGTTCAGGATCAGGAAGGCGACGACGACCGTCGCGAGAATGCCGTAAAGGAATCGCAGGCCGCGCTTCATTCAGGCGAACGCCCATAGTGATCGTAGGCGGCCTTTCTCGCGCCGGTCAACAGAAACCGGGGCGGGGAGGGCCGCTGCATTCGCTCAGGGGGCGCCTCGCAGATCGAGCT
>CAZWRQ010000108.1:0-15351 GCA_964636395.1 uncultured Holophagales bacterium | reverse complement strand
GGCCGCGATCGCGGCCCGTTCCGGGTCGTCGTGCGGCGCGAGGTCGGGAGCGGGCAGGGGCGTCGGGAGGAACGGCGCTCGCAGCTCGGGACCCACCGCGGGTGCCGCCTGCGGTGCGGAGGAGGACGGGAGCTCCACATACGCGGGCTCCGCGTGCGACGGCGGAGGGACGGGAGCCGTGGGGACGGCCGCGCCGGCCGCTGCGGGGGTCGCGGCGAAGCCCGCGGCGGCTCCGTCGAGCCGAGGCGCCGATCGCTCCCCGCCGCCGCTCGCGCGCCCGAGAAGGTACGCGACCGCGAGGAGCGACAGCCCGGCGACGCCGGCGAGGGCCCAGAAGAGCCTCTTCTCCACGTTCACCGTCGCCACGAGGGCCGCTCCCTACCGGAGCTCCGCGCGGATCGCCGCGAGGTCGGGGTCGACGGCGGCCTGCGCGGCGAGCTTCGGGTTCAGCTTCAGCGCGCGCCGGGCCGCCTCGAGGGCGCCGTCCCGGTTCCCCGCCGCGAGCCGGATGACCGCGAGGTCGTAGACGACCTCGGGGAGCATCGCCGGTTGGGCCTCGGCCCGAACGGTCGCCTCCTCCTGCCACTTCAGCGCCTCGGCGTACCGCTTCTCCATGAAGCCGGTCCAGCCGCGGTTCCAGAGGTCGTTCACGACCGCCATCCCGACGAGCCGCGCGAGCTCGCGGAACGGGTCCGCGTGGTCGTCCACGCGGACGTCGACGGCGCGGTCGGTGAAGCCGTTGTAGCCCCCCTTCGCGCGACAGACGAGGAGGGCGGCCGACTGTCGCCCGCGGCTGTCGCCGCCGGCCGCGTCGCCCGCGGCGAGCGCCGCGAGGAGCCGCTCGGCGAGCGGCTTGCCGGCGCTCGCGAGGAACGACCGCTCCATCGCCTCGACGACCACCTCGCCGACGAGGATGTTCCCCTGCACGGCGTAGTTCGGCCCCTTCCGTCCGCCGGCCCACGCGTTCGCGCCGGAGCCGGTGAACGTCGCCGCGTCGCCCGAGGCCGTCACGAGGCCCACCTGCCGCCTCTCGCGCCCTTCGTCGCCGCGGAGGAGGACCTTCAGCGCCTCCTCGGCCGAAAGGCCGCGCGCCATCAGGTCGAGGCCGTCCGGCCCGAACGAGGAGTTCGCGGAGGCCTGCGTCGCGACGGCTCCGACGTTCGCCTTCGCCCAGGGGACGACCGTCCCGACGGCGAAGAAGCGGCTCGCGACGGCGACGCCGACCTCGCCCGTCGCCGGGTCGGCCGCCGCGATCGAGAACGTCGACGGGCCTGGCGGCGCGGCCGCGAGCGTCCCCGGCGCGAGGAGGGCGAGCGCGAGGAGGAGGGTGGGGACGCGAGGTGTCGTCGTCATGCGTGTGCGCCTCGAGGGGAGTCTATCGGGCCGCCTCGAGCGGCGGGACGCGTGCGAAGGCCGGCGAGGTCCCCATCGCGGCGCTCCTTCTCGACCTCAGCTTCGAGACGACCGGGGGGGCCGGGTTCCCTTCGGAAGTCCGGGGCCCCGGCGTAATCTCCCGTCGCCGCATGGACTGCGAGACGCGACCCTCCCGCCCGGCCCGACCGTCGCCGGAGAGCGCGAGATGACGAAGGCCCGGGTCGTCGGCGGAGCGTTCTCCGTCGCGCTCTTCCTCCTCGCCCTCGTCTTCGTCGTCCGTCATCGGACCGTCGCGCCCCCTCCCGCGTCGCGCGCGGAGGAGGCGGGATCGACGGCACGTGCGGCGGCGGAGAAGATGGAGGAGCGGGACGCTCGGGGCTTCCTCCACGGCCGGATCACGACCCTGACCGGCGCGACGTGGGAAGGGCGGCTTCGATTCGGAGGCGATCAGGAGGCGTTCTGGAGCGACGCCTTCAACGGCCGGAAGGTCGAGAACGCCTGGGTCCGCCACGTCCCTCCCGACCGGCTTCCCCGCGAGCGTCGCGGCTTCTCCATCTTCGGCCTGGAGCTCGGCCGTCGCGAGCGCCCCGTCAGCTTCGTCCGGCTCTTCATGGCGCGTTTCGGCGACCTCTCGCGGATCGAGGCGCACGGCGGAAGGGTGCGGGTGACGCTGAAGAGCGGCACCGTCGTCGACCTCGACCGGCTCGAGGCGAGCGACTTCGACGACGGGGTCCGCGTATGGGACCCGCGGCGTGGCGTTGCGGACCTCGACTCCGCGCGGATCCGCGCGATCGAGCTCCTCTCCGGCCCGAGCGCCGGCCCGGTTCCCTCGCGGCTCCAGGGGACGGTCCGGACCCCGCAGGGCTCGTTCCGCGGCTACCTACAGTGGGACCGGGAGAGCTGCGTCGGCACCGACGAGCTGCCGGGCCGGACCGCGGAGGGCGTCCAGAGGGTCCGGTTCGACGCGATCCGCTCCCTCGAGAGGCGCGAAGGGGCCGTCCTCCTCGTGACGCACCACGACGGCCGGCAGCTGTCGCTCGCCCGGGCGCCCGGGCGCGGCGGGGGCGGCCGTGGAACGTACGTCGACGACCCCCGCTACGGCCGCGTCCTCGTCCCGTGGGAGGCCCTCGAGCGCGTCGACTTCGAATCGGGCGGCAGCGGTCCTTCCTACGAGGACTTCCCGCCGGGTGCGCCGCTCTCGGGGACCGTCTCCACTCGCGACGGTCGCCGCCTCTCGGGCCGCCTCGTCTACGACCTCGACGAGAGCGAGGTCACCGAGACGCTCGACGCGTCGTCGCAGGGAATCGACTACATGCTCCCGTTCGGCCTCGTCGCGTCGATCGAGCTCCCCGGCGCAGACGAGCGCCCCGCGCCCCGCGCTCGGGTCACCCTCCACGGCGGCGAGGAGCTGCGCCTCGAGCTCGCCGGCGACCTCGGGGAGCGGAACGCCGGCCTCCTCGTCTTCGCTGCGGACCGCCCTGCTCCGGAGTTCGTCCCGTGGGCCGACGTCGCGCGGGTGGACCTCGACCGCCCGAAGGCCTTCTTCCCGCCCCCCGGCGAGCGGATCGAGTAGCTACGCGGAGCGCACGGCCTCGGCCACCGGGCTCAGACGGAGGACCGCAGGCATCCGGCGCGTGAGCGCGACCGGCCCCGCGAACGACACGCGGCCCGACCGGACAGCCTCCTCGAGGGGGAGCCGCCCCAGCCAGACCTGGTAGAGCGACGTCCTGTCGGACGTGATCGTCACGTCGGTCTCGAAGCCCGGGTCGACGTCGCACACGGACGGACCGCCTGGCTCGACGACGATCCAGAACCGCCGCTCGTCGTCGGAGAAGCGGACATGGAAGACCTGGCGCCGTCCCGGGAGCCCGGACGTGTCGAGGCGCGTGTGCATCCACCAGACGAGCAGAGCCGGGTCGAGCTCCGCGGGGCGCGGCTCTCCGAACGTCCAGCGCGCACCCCACTCGCCGAGCGCGAAGACGATCGGCCGCAGCTCGCGCCCCGCCGCCGTGAGAAGGTACTCCCCCTCGACCCGCTCCACGAGGCCGGCCCGCTCGAGCTGGCGGAGCCGCAGCGAGAGGAGGCTCCGCGAGAGGCCCGGCAGACCGCGCGCCAGCTCGTTGAAGCGGGTCGTGCCGACGAGGAGGTCGCGCACGACGAGGAGCGTCCAGCGCTCGCCGAGGAGGTCGAGCGCGCGGGAAATGGGGCAATACTGTCCGTAGCCGGACCGTCCTTCGCTCACGTGGTCACCTCCCGGGCAGGGTGTCGGTGCGGATTCTGGACCGGTCCGGTCTCGTTTTTGAACTGGTCGCGCGCCCGGAGCGTTCCCATCCTTCCGGCATGACGACGACGACTCTGGACACGACGACCACGGCGACCGACTGGGTTGGCCTCGCCCGCCGGATCGGCGAGACCCTCGAGCCCGGTGTCGCGGAGCGCGATCGCCTCGGCGAGATCGACCTCGCGGCGTTCGAGCTCCTCCGCGCGGAGGGCGTCACCGCGGCGCTCGTCCCGGCCGAGGCGGGAGGCGGTGGCGCCTCGCACGCGGAGACCGGGCTCCTCCTGCGCGAGCTCGGCCGCCGCGACGGCGCCACGGCGGTCGCTCTCTCGATGCACATGCACCTCGTCGCGGCGCAGGTCTGGCGCCACCGTCGGAGCCTGGACGCCTCCGCGCTCTTCCGGAAGGTCGTCGAAGGCCGGGCCGTCCTCGTCAGCACCGGCGCGACCGACTGGATCGGCTCGAGCGGGAGCATGCGGAAGGTCGACGGCGGCTGGCGCGTGAACGCCCGCAAGTCGCCGGCGAGCGGGTGCGAGGCGGGGAACGTCCTCGTGACGAGCGCCCGGTGGGAGGAGGCCCCCGGCGGGCCGCGGGTCCTCCACTTCGCCGTCCCGATGACGGCGGAAGGGGTCCGCATCGAGAAGACCTGGGACACGCTCGGCCTCCGCGCGACGGGCTCGCACACCGTCGTCCTCGATGAGGTCTTCGTCCCCGGCGCCGCGGTCTCGCTCGAGAGGCCCGCCGACGTCTGGCACCCGGTCTGGAATGTCATCCTCGGCGCGGCGATGCCGCTCATCCTCGCGGCCTACGCCGGCATCGCCGACGCCGCCGTCGCGCGGGCGCTCGAGGCGGCGAAGGGGAGGACCGACCCGCACGTCCTCCAGCTCCTCGGCGAGATGCTCAACGCGCACACGACGGCCGTCGACACCGTCGACGCGATGTTCCGCGACGCGGACGACCTCCGGTTCGAGGCGACCGACTCCTTCGCCGGCCGCGCCCTCTCACGGAAGACGGTCGCCGCCGACGCGCTCATCGCGACCGTGCGCCTCGCGATCGAGGCGACGGGCGGCATCGGGTACACGCGGAGCTCGGACCTCGAACGCCTCTACCGGGACGTTCACGGTGTCCTCTTCCATCCTCTCCCGCGCGCGCGGCAGACGACCTTCAGCGGGAGGGCGGCCCTGGGCCTCGCCCCGGCGGGGTGAGCGCCGTCCGAGGACGGCGTCGATCGCCCGAGCACCGAGTCGAAAGGAGAAAGACCATGCGAATCTCCAGAGAAGACGTTCCCGTTCAGCTCGGCGCTCCGGGCGCCGTGGCACGGCGGAAGACGGGACTCGGCTCTGCGGCCGGCCACGGCCCGATGGCGGGCGAGTACTTCTCGCTCGCCGCCGGGACCGACATCGCGCCGCTCCTGGAGGGCCTTCCGGGCGATCGCTGCCAGGCCCCCCACTGGGGCTACCTCCTCGAGGGTGCGCTCACCGTTTCCTGGGCCGACGGCGCGAGCGAGGAGGTCCGGGGCGGCGACCTCTTCTACTGGCCGCCGGGTCACTCCGTGAAGGTCGGCTCCGACGCCGAGGTGATCCTCTTCAGCCCGGAGCACGAGCACGGCGAGGTGCTCGAGCACATGCGCCGGAAAATGAGCGGCGGCGCCTGACGAACGGTCCGACTGTGAGCGGGGCGCGCCGGCTCCGCCCAGGAGGGGGCCGGCGCGCTACCGAACGGGGCGCCGCCCGACGAAGACCTCGTAGTCCCCCGCCGCCGAGTGCTCGAGCGGCACGACGAGCGTCTCGAAGCCGGCCGCGGCGAGCGTCTCGAGCCAGTACGCGCGCGGGAAGAGCCCCATCTCGAGCCGGTCGTGCGCGACGCGAACCTCGCCGCTCGCCTCGCGCAGGAGGCAGGCCATCTCGACGACGTACCGCTCGGCCGCAGGCTCAGTCCGGAATCGCCATTCGAGGTAGCGGAGGCCCCGCCGGTCGCCGTCGCTCCCGCCCGTGTCGTTCCCCTCCTCGAACGTCTCCGTCACGCAGTCGGGCTGGAACAGGGCGACCCCTCCCGGCGCGGTGTGGGCGAACGCCGTGACGACCGCCGCCGCGAGGTCGTCGCGCGTCGTCATGTGGGAGACCGCGTCGTGGAGGAGCACGGCGTCGAATGGGCGCCCGAGCCTCACGCTCCGCATGTCCCCCACGACGTGCGCGCACTCCGGATTGAGGCGCCGGCTGAGGGCGAGCATCGCGGGGGAGAGGTCGACGAGCGTGACGTCGAACCCGGCCTTCAGGTGGAACGCGTTGTGCCCGGCGCCGCAGCCGAGGTCGAGGAGGGTTTGGGGCGGCCGCGCCGCGTGCTTCTCGAAGAGCCGGCGGTAGAACGCCGCCTCCTCGGCGTAGTCCTCCACCGGCGTCAGGAGCGGGTACCACTCGGCGAGGTCGCGGTAGAGCCGCGGCGACGCGTCCCCGGGGCGCGGGTCCGAAGAGCCCATGGCCATTCTCCTCCCGTCGACCCATCCGGGTCGGCCGGATGACGGAGCGCCAAGATAGCAAGGACGGGAAAGCGGAGACCCTGCCGAACGCGGTATTCCTGTCGGGAGAGGGGAGCGAATGGCCGCGAAGGACGCGACGCGCGAGGACTACAGGGAGCGGGTCAACCGCGTCATCTTCCACGTCGAGGCCCGGCTCGGCGAGTCGATGACCCTCGAGGAGCTCGCCCGCGTCGCGAGCTTCTCCCCCTTCCACTTCCATCGCATCTTCGCGGCCTTCACAGGCGAGTCGCTGGCGACCTTCATTCGCCGGCTGCGTCTCGAGCGGGCGGCCCAGCAGCTCCTCCATCACGGAGTCCCCGTCACCGACATCGCCTTTGGGGCCGGCTACGAGACCCCCTCGGCGTTCACCCGGGCCTTCGCCGCTCTCTTCGGCGTCAGCCCGACCGAGTACCGAAGGCGGCGCGAGCCCGCCCTTCCTCGAGGCGCGAGGCCCCTCGCGCCGCCGACCGAGCAGGAGATTCCCATGATGACCCCCCAGGCCCGAACGATCGACCCCATCCCCGTCCTCTTCGTCCGCCGGACGGGCCCGTACTACCAGGCGGCGGCCGACGCCTTCGGCGTCCTCTGCGCCTTCGCGGGGCCGCGCGGCCTCCTCGGACCGACCGCGCGGATGATCGGCATCTCCCACGATGACCCACGTGTCACTGACGAGTCGAGGTTCCGCTACGACGCGTGCCTGACGTTCGACCGCGACGTGAAGGAGGAAGGGGAAGTCGGACGGAAGGCGATCGCGGGCGGCCGGTACGCCGTCTTCCTCCACGAGGGCGCCTACGAGGGCCTTCAGGCGACCTACGACGGGATCTTCGGCACCTGGCTTCCGGCCAGCGGCGAGCGACTGCGGGACGAGCCCTCCTTCGAGGTCTACCTGAACAGCCCGGACCAGGTGAAGCCGGAGGAGCTCCGGACGGAGATCTGGCTCCCCCTGAAGTAGGGCGGACGCCACTCAGGGCGGTCCGCCAGGATCGACCGAAGTCTCCGGGGAAGAGCCCGGAAAAGGCTAGCCTACGAAGGATGCGACCCGCCGTGCTGGCACTGCTCGTTCTGAGCCCGCTGCCTCTCCTCGCTCAGCCGCTCGCCGAGCGCTACACCGCGCTCGGAACGACGATCGTGACGACGTCCGATCACACGATGTTCCCGCACCCGAAGCGGGCGAGCGGCCACGTCTACGAGGGGAAGACCTACCCGGCGGACCCGCACTACGGCGATCGGACCGTCGTCATCTTCGTTCCGAAGGGCTTCCGTCCCGGGGAGACCACCGACCTCGTCTTCTACTTCCACGGCTGGAGGAACGACGTGGACCGGACGCTCGCGACGTTCCGGATCGCGGAGCAGCTCGCCGCGAGCGGGGTCAACGCGGTCCTCGTCCTCGCCGAGGGGCCGAAGGACGCCCCCGACTCCTTCGGCGGGAAGCTGGAGGAGGCGGGCGTCTTCTCCAGCCTCGTGGCCGACGTCCTCGCCACGCTGAAGGAGAGGGGCGTGGTCGAGAAGCCCCGCCCCGGCTCGATCGTCCTCGCCGGGCACAGCGGCGCCTACCGGGTGATCTCGTTCATCCTCCTCAGGGGCGGGCTGACGGAAAACGTCCGCGAGGTCTACCTCTTCGACGCCCTGTATGGGGAGCTGGAGAAGTTCGCCCGGTGGGTCGAGCATTCGCGCGGAAGGCTGGTCGTCATCCACACCCTCGGCGGCGGGACGCGCGCACGGACGCTCGACTTCATCGACGACCTGCGGGCCTGGGGAGTTCCCTTCGCGGAGGTCGCCGAGAGCGCGGTGACCGCCGACCTCCTCCGGAAGAACCGCATCGTCTTCATCGAGTCGTCCCTCGCGCACGACGACGTCGTCGCCGCGCAGGACCAGCTCCGCACGTTTCTCGAGACAGGCGTGCTCGGCCGGCGCTGAGAGCTCGCACGGTGAACCCTGTGCCAGCTCCGGCCCGCGAACGCGAAACGCCGACCACCGGGGCCGACGCTTGGTGTCAACCGCTTTCCCTCAACGGGTTAGCGGGGGCGATCAAGTGGCTCCGCGATCGGGCTATCAGGCGAATCGAGTTCTCAGAACGGGGCTGAGAGTTCAACTCGCTCTGAGCCTCGTGGAGTGCGGCGGGCCTGGGCTTCGGCGGTTCGCGCCAAGGACGAGCTCGAGAATGGGGTGCCGCTCGGAGGCCGCCGTGGCCTGCGGGCCGGGCCGGGTCCAGGGCCTGACGGCCGCTGCGCGGCTCGCTCCGCGAGCCCCGGACACGACCCGGTCCTCGGCCCGTCCTCTTCCATCGAGGAGATGGCGAGCCATCTCCACGCGGGGGAGACGACGACGGAGACCGAAGACGACCGGGGCGCGCCCGAAAGCGCGCCCCGTCGTTCAGATCAAATAATACACGAGTGTAGACACGGCCCCGAGCGACCCCGTTTCCGCCTGCCTTTTCGCGGAAGAGCCTTTCGGCCTCTCGCCGGTTCTCCTCGCTCAGCCGCCTTCGTCGCGGCCGCTCCTGGATCTCCGCCTTGGCCCGCCCCGAAGGTAGCGACGCACCGTGTTCCGGGCGACGCCGACCTCCCGCGAGATTCGCTTGCTGCCCCAGCCCATGCCCGCCAGCACGCGCATCCGCACCACATCCTCCGGGTCAACCATCGCCACCTCCGGCTCTCGCCGGAGCGCTTCTACCCCGATCCCGTCCACCATCCCAGCCTCCTTCTCGGAGCCTCGCCGGGGGGTCAGGATTACTGTCGCGAGGGGGTCAGTTTAAGAGTCGCCTGACATCTCGGCCACTCTTCTCCACGGTGGTCTCGGCCGCGCTGGCGCGACGAGGCGGCGTGCGTGGAGCGAGGAGCACAGCGACGAAGGAGCGCGCACCGCAGCTGCACGCACGCCAGGACGCCGAGGCAGTGCCAGCGCTTCAGACGCCGCGTCGGCGGGGCCGACGCTTCCGCTGAAAAACGGCCTGGCGCGGCTCTCGCCCGCGACGACGCCGGGCCGAGGAGCGCAGCTCGCGAGCACCGCAGACGCGTGCGACGACGCGTGCGCGAGAGCCGTGTACAGGCCCTTCAGCGACCGCGCGGCGCGCGCACCGCACGACCACGGCGGTGTCGGCCTAACTCCGTTAGGCCGCAGGGCTCGCCGCAGCGAGCGATCAGCGAAGCGGAGGCGATGCCCCGGAGGCGCGCGGGGCCGGCGCGAAGCGAAGCGGAGCGCTTCATGTCTGCCGGCGCCAGCCCAATGAGCCCATTGGGCTGCGGGGCGCGACACGGCGCGTGCCAGAGGGAGGTCCGAGGAGGGGCCCCTGGCACGCGCCGTGTGGAGCGCCCGTCCCCTTCCTCGCCCCGCGCGCCGGAGCCGCCGTGGTCGGTTCCGTCTCACGGCGCCCGCTGGCGCCGTGCGTGCCCCGCTCCGGGCGGGCTCTTCGTGGACGCGCACGACACGATCTCGCAGAGCGCGAGGAGCGGGGGCACGACGAGGACAACGACGACGAGGGCGAGCACGCCGGGGACGAGCACGAAAGGGCGCCGCCTTCGGCTCCGGGCGGAGGGGCGGTGGAGCTGCCGCTCTTCACGGGTCGCGCCGGCGGGGGCCCCCGCCCCTCGCCGTCACGGCCCCGTGAAGCCCCGGCGCGTCGCGTCCCTGCGGCCGAGGGCGGCCTTCGGGCCACGCCGCACCGCGGTCGCTCGCAAGCCAAGCGCGCTTGGCCTGTCGCGGTTCAGCTGTGTCCCTCGCGGCAATGCCGCGAGGGGGCGCCCGCTCCGCCCTCCGGGGCCGCAAGCGGCCCGGTCGCCGAACAAGTTGCGGCGACCCCGAAGGCGTCGTAGGGCGGCGAAGGCCCGATCACCGAGACGGGCCTTCGCGGCGACCAAGGCCTGGCCACGCCGGCCGCGAGCGAGCAGCGGCCGTCGTGCCAGGCGGCACTTTGTGCGCGCCGACGGCGCGAGCGATGAAGGCGTGGCACGGGGCGATGCTCCCGCGCTTCGCGCGCACGCCCCGCGCCACGCACGCGGATGAGAAGGACCGGGGCGCGCCCGAAAGCGCGCCCCGTCGTTCAGATCAAGTAATACACGAGTGTAGACACGGCCCCGTTCGGCCCCAGCACTACTGCCAGGAGAATCCTCTCAACTAGACTGGACGCACGAACGGGGCAAGGTCACCCCGGACACGACCCGGTCCTCGGCCCGTCCTCTTCTATCGTGGAGATGGCGAGCCATCTCCACGCGGGGGAGACGACGATGGAGACCGAAGACGACCGGGGCGCGCCCGAAAGCGCGCCCCGTCGTTCAGATCAAACAATACACGAGTGTAGACACGGCCCCGAGCGGCCCGGCCCCGAGCGGCCAGAGCGAGCCCATCCTTCAGGCGCCGTCAAGAGGGGCTAGAACGGCAGCACCCTCTTTGGTTAGTCGAACGATCTCGCCTTCTACCCGCACAAGGCCCGCCTGCTCAAGCGCTCTCGCACTCGCCCTCCAGTCAGTCATGCTGTCCAGGTCTGCACCGAGAATCTCTGCTCCTTCGATCGCACGACCTAGACGCAGAAAGGTGCGGAACGAACTTGCGACCTCGCCCTCCAATCGTGGATCAGGGAATGAGCACCGGAAGATCCATAGCCCGATTCGGGCTCTGCTGGCGAAGAACAGGTTCCCAGCGCCAAACGGTCCAATCGCAAAGGAGTCGTCGTCGTCGTCGGCAATCGCTCGGATGAGGTCTGCAAGAAAGTGCAGGTCAGCCCGATCACCTGCGATCATCACGGCTTCGTCCGAAACAGCAGTCGCGAGTCGAATCCCCTTCGGAACGGCTGCCTGACAGACATCGTCTGGTGTCATTACTTGAGCTCCCTACCGGGCGTCCCGTCCGCCCAGACCTTCCGATACCGATGCTTCTGCTCGAAAGCCTTCATGTCCTTGTAGACGGAGTAGTTCTCTCCGCCGTGCCTACTGTGCTCCTTGACCCAAACCTCTCCAGTCTTCTTGTGTACCATCGCATTTCTTCCCCGCACAGAATCGAAGCTCCCGCGTGCGGTCGAAGGTGTGCCCTCCTTCGCTGGCTCGCCAGCGCTCTCAGAGCCCGACGCCTTCATCAGATTCACTAAGCCAGAGACGGCCGCCTTCGCCCCCGGGATCGCAACCGCTGCTCCACCCGCAACCATGGGTACTGACACGGGGGTACTCCCACCCAGCGTCAGTGCCTCCAGCGCTCCTCCGCCGACGGCAACGGTTCCCCCGCCTATCGTCTGGATCGCACCTCCGATCACCGAGATCGCATCACCGAAAGCCTGCCCGAATCTAAAGTCACGGTTGCTGGAGTCGCGCCTCTCCGGGCCGACTATCTGGTTGCTCCAGAAGGCGTTCGCGACGCCGTCGGTGAAATCTCGGAAGTCCTTCCCATCCGGGTCGACGTACTTGAGGGGGTTATTCCTAGCGTAGGCATACCGGTTCCAGCTCAGCGGATCCTCGACAGTGCCCGAAAGCATGTCGGGAGAGAGGAAGCGGCCGAAGCCCGTTTCCAGATTGCGCGCATGGACGTAGTAGCGAGGGCGGAATGGCTCCCCAACCTCGAGGTCCCGCTCCATCCCGGCGAAAGCCAACACACTCGGTCCGGATGTGTCGGCCTCTTCTCCCCAGGGCCAGTACTTCCTGGTTTCGAGAACAGTCCGGCTCGAGCCAGTCGTCAGCCGAACGCTGCCCAGGTGGTCCGTGGCGTGGTACTTCCAGACGGTGCCCTCCTTCGTTCCCACGAGTCGAGCGCCGAGATAGACGTAGTCCCTCGCGACCGCCGAGTCCTCGTACTCGGTCCGGATCGAGCCTCCAGCCCCGCGGAAGGTGTACTTAGCGCCAGACGGGATGTATGAGGAGCCGGCCCAGGCCCTGGAGGCGAAGAGCTGCATTTCATAGTGACTTGTAGAGACCATTGGGCAGAAGCGCCGATTTGGGGGGGCTTCGCAACCCTGCGTCACGCCTTGTTTCAGCAGGTAGTGGACGTGGGGGCAGCGTCCGTCGCTGGCCGGCACGTCAGTGAAGAGCGACGTGTTTCCCTCGGGTGCACAGGAGTAGGTTTCGCCGGTGGGGACCGTACCGCTCGCCGGCACGGAACCGGGAAGGGTCAGGGCTCTGGCGAGAAAGACCGCCATTTCAAAACGTGTCATCGTGCCGTTTGGACAGAAGCGACCCCCTCCACAGCCCAAGGTGATTCCCCGGTCGTAGAACTTCTCGATCCACCCGCGGTCCGGATCCGAGCAGGGAACGTCCGTGAAGGTCCCCGCGCACGTCGCCTTCGGCGTCTCGCCCATCGCCTGCAGGATAATCCGGGCCATGTCCCGCCGGAGCACGTAAACGACCTGCGACGGGGGGATCGACTTGACGATCCGCTCGTTGGACGCGTCGAACAGGTAGTTGAAGCGAGAGCCCGGTGCTTCGTGTCTGACCTGGCGATCGAGTCCGTCGTACCTATAGGTCTCTGCTCCCAGTCCTGTCAGATTCCCGTGGGGGCTGTATGTCGCATTCGTCAGGCGGTTCGTTTCCTTGTTGACGGGGATCGTCGTCCCGGCCTTCCGGGTGAGGTTGCTCCAGCCGTCGTAGCTGTAGGTCTGAGCTGTGCTCGACACAGCCGGGTACTTTGCGCTCAGGAGTCGCGAGGCGGCGTCGTAGGTGAATGTGTCTTCGTCTTCCTCGGTCCGCTTCATCGACGTGATGTTGCCGGCCCCGTCATACGTGAAGTCGCCCGTGTCGAAGTTGCTGGACGGCGGGGAGACTTCCGACGTGAAGATTCGCTTTGGCCGGGGCATCCGGCTGTCGTCCGGTACGATCGTCGTCACGACACCGTTCCCGCTCGTGTAGGAGGCCAGCCCGCCCGATGGGTTGTATGTGACCGACGACGCGACGGTTTGACCAGCCGCCGTTACGGTCCGGGGCAGGCCGGCCCAGTAGGTCGTCCTTACCAGGAACCCCGGGGTCCCAGGGACTCTGGGGTGATCCTCCGTTTCGACGAGACCGTGGCGGTCGTATGTCCATCTCGCGACGGGAGAAGCGGAGCCGTTCGAGAGGGTCGTCTTCTTCTGGGACAGCCGTCCTCCGATGCCGGTATAGGTGTACGAGTCACTGATCGTCCCGCGCGGGTAGAAGTCAGGTCCGGCGCCCGACGACGGATAGTTGTTCGAGTTGGTCGAAGTCGTCAGCTTCCCCTTGGAAGAACCGCGAGGAAGGCCGTCTTCGTCCAGCGACTCATCATAGGTGTTCACAACGTATGCGCTGGCCGCGGAGACGGTGACGACGCGCCCGAGGGCATCGTAAGTTGTCGAAGTCGTTTTGGGATCCGAAAGACTACCCCTTGTCTTCGTCTGTGGGTAGCCGAGCGCCGTGAACAAGGCGTAGGTCGTGAGTCCCGACTCCGGCTGGGTTTCCGAGGTGAGGAAACCGAGTGCGTTGCGGCTGAAAAAGCGGGTCTGTGTGTAGGCGGTCCCGCCGGACGGGGTTCGTTCCTGCTTGACCTCCGCCACCTGATCGTGAATGTCGTGCCGATAGTACGTCAGCGGTCCAGCCGTCGGCGAATCGTTGACCGCCAAGGCAATCGGTTCAGACGCAATGATGGGTCGTCCGAAGATGTCTTTCCGCACGAACTCGTAGCTGCGATTGTCCGCGCCAGTCACGTTCTTCGTCCACGTGTCCTCGCGCGTGTCCGTCGACGAGAGCTTGTTGCCGGAAAAGAAGTTCGTCTGCCAGTCGTCGTACCGCTTCGTGATCTGGGTGCCGTCCGGAAGGATCACCTTCCCGGGCCTGCCGAGGACGTCGAACTCCGAGAACCTCGTCTTGTAGGTGTCTGACGTCGTCGCCGTGAAACAGGTCGAGGGATTCGAGCCGGTCCCGCACGGCACCCACTCGGAAACGGCCGTCACGAGACCGATCCCGTTGCGTTCGGTAGTCCGGACGGCGAGGTAGTTCGAGGTCCCTGAACCCGTCAGTGTATTCGGGAGTAGGCGAATCTCTCGGGAAAGCCGGCCGGAGCCATCGTAAACGTACCCCTCGACGGTCTCAGACCCGGCCGCAGGAGCGCCGATGGTGCTCAAGTCGCAGCTCGTGTTGGAGCCTCTCCGAACAAGCGCCCACGCGCCTGTGGCCGTGCCCTGACCTGAGGCCGGGGTCCAAGGGCCATAGCAGATCGTCGTCGGATGCTCCAGCGTCCCGGGCGGGTCAACCGCTCTCAAGCGTGCCAGGTTGTCCCAGGTGTAGGTGGTCTCCTGGTTGTTGGGATCGCGAGACGCGGTCACGAGACCGAGGGCGGAGTCGCGCGTGACGTCGAACTGAAGCCAGCCGATCCCGGTCCGTTGGGAAGAAGTCACCTGCCCATTGAGGAACGACCGAGTCGTCACGAAGGTGCCCGAGAGCCCGGTTCCGGAGATCGTCTCCGTTGTGGGGTCGCCATTCGAGTACGAGAAGGCCACGGTCCTCGACGCGCCCGTCCCGGACACGGTCGAGGAGTTCAACCGCCCGGTCGACTGATCGAAGTTAGCGGTCGTTGTCACGGAGCAGGGAGAGAAGGGACAGCCACCCGGGAAGAGGTCCGTTACGGTTCGTGTCGTGTAGAGCTTCGGATGCCAGTAACTGAGCTCAGGATTGGGGCTCGCCAGGATACTGGCGTCCCAGGCGGTTGTGGTCGTACGTCCAGTCTGTCCCGCCTGCATCAAGACGGAGCTCGGCCCGACGGTCGGAGCGCCGACCGTCTCGACTCCGAACTCGAGGGCATCAGAATTCCATTCGCTACGGGCGACGTACTGGCAGGCCACCGCGGTGGCGGTGGTGGCGCTGCAGACGCCGCCTCCCTTCGGGAAGGTCGCGCCCTGTTCGGGGTTCTCTCCATACCAGGTCACGGTCCGAGAGTGCCGATACACGCCCCACCCCGCGAACGGAAACTCCGCAATAGCGCCGTTGTCGTCGAGCGCTCCGCAGTAGGTCGAGTAGGGCTCGACACCAACAGTAAGGTCGTAGCAGGAGACGACAGCTCGAATCGGCATGCCTCCGGTGTCTTCGCTCTGATAGTACCTGCGCTCAACTTCGAGACCCGGCCCTGAGGTAACCAACTCCTCCCCCTCGCCGCCCCATCCGGAGACCGGCTCAGTCAAGACGTGGAAGAGGTGTCGCGTCGCGAGCATCGGGAGTTCCGCAGGTCGCTGAGCGCATCCCTCTGATTCGGCGACGCTTGC